>JBELAA010000220.1:0-3580 GCA_049509315.1 Sedimentisphaerales bacterium
GTTTAAGTCGCATTCCGCCATAGGCGGATAAAAACGTAAGGAGACGTAACAATGGCACAATTTCCCGCCGGCTCATACGGCAATCAATCATCTAAAATCAGAATCCTGATGTATATTGGCGCTACTGCCGTCGTGATTGTAATAATCGCGGTCGCTGTTTTTCTGCGCGGTCGCTCGCAGGAAATTCAAACGCAGAAGCCAGTAGCGGTCAATCCTATCGGGCAGCCGCAGCCCCCGCAAGCCGGCGCAACTGAAGCAAATACACCTGCGAAACCTGTCTCGCCAGCCGTAACAAATACGGGACCCGCGCCGGTAACGCCGGCTGCCGGCTCACCTGGAGCCGCGGCTATGGGAGAGCCGAACCAGCAACTGCTTGTCGAGCAGGCGATGTCATTATTGAATCAGCCCGGCGGACAGAAAATCATCGAGGCCAGAGACCGGCTTAATGAGCTGCTGCCGATGCTGCAGGGACAGGAGCGGGCGTTTGTGAAAGAACAGCTTAGCCAGCTTTCGGAAAGATGGCTGTTCAGCAAACAGGTTTTGCCTGATGACAAGCTGTGCACAATGTATAAAGTCAGCCCCGGCGACGCCCTTGAAAAAATAGGCAGACATTACAACGTCCCGTTCGAGGCGTTGATGATGATAAACGGCATCGATAAGGCGGAATCGCTGCAGGCAGGCGCCACGATAAAAGTCGTCAACGGGCCGTTCCACGCGAGGATATCACGCTCCACTTTCACAATGGACATATATTTGCAGAATACATACGTGAAGAGCTTCCCTGTGGGGTTAGGCAAACAGGGAATGGAAACGCCGATGGGCAGGTGGCGGGTCGCCGCGGGCGGCAAACTGATAAAACCAAGATGGACCGACCCAGATACGGGCAGAACATACGAGCCGGACGACCCCGATTACCCGCTTGGCTCAAGGTGGATAGGCCTCGAAGGACTCGAAGGTGCGGCGGTCGGAAAGAAGGGTTTTGCGATTCACGGCACGAAGGACCCGCAGCAAATCGGCACACAGGGTTCCCGCGGCTGTATCCGGCTGCATAACGGCGATGCCGTAACAGTATATAATCTGCTGGCGGCGGGTGCGTCGTTAGTCGATGTGATTGATTGATTGTTTAACGCCGAAAACGCTGAATAAAGGATGCCGGCGTAATGAACCAGGGAACGGGTAAAAAACGTTGGTCAGTGAAATTTTACGCACTGACGATATCGGTTTTTGTGCACATTGTGGCGCTATCGGTATTCGCAGCGGTGAAACTGGCGCAGCCCAAAGCAGAACCGGCAAATGCACCTGCGGTTGTCAGCATCGCTCAAGTCGCTGCACTTGCTCAAAGGGATACCGTTATCCCTAAGCCCAAAATAAGCGAGCCGGTTAAAAGCCGGCCTTTCGAGGTTTCGGCCACGCCGGCTGCAAACGCTGCACGTGGTATCCCGATAATCAAAACAAACGGCCAGGAACGACCGGCAAACATTCAGCCGCTCGCGGACATATCAAAACAGGATTACGGCCAGTCGAAGCAAACAGACGAGCCGGCACAACAGCAGGCGGGAGCGGAATTATTACCGGCGACGGGCAGCGAGGCATCACATTCGGGCACGGATTTTTTCGGCAGCCCCTCGGTCGGCAGAAGAATCTGCTACGTCGTGGATTGTTCGGGAAGTATGCAGGGAGTATGGAGGCAGGTTTGCGATGAGCTTTTTGACTCGATAAGCCGACTTCAGCAGGACCAGTATTTTTGCGTGATTGTTTTCGGGGGGGGCAGCATCCTCGAATCGGGCAGCGGCAAAATGGTGCGGGCGTCGCAGCAGGCCAGGAAAGAAGCCGGCGATTTTATCAAGTCGATTAAACCAAGAGGAACCACAAACGCAACAGCCGCTCTGGAGCACGCTGTCAGAATTCGTGACGGCTCAGGCGTTGAGCCGTCGCTAATTTACTTTCTTACGGACGGTTTCGAGTTGAGTGAGCAGGACGGCTACAGGTTTGCGCACCAGGTCGCAACAGTGCTGCGAAGTTTCTCACCGAAGACAAAAATCAATACAATTGGTTTTTGGCCAGAGGAGCAGGACCGTAAAATTCTGGAAATAATCGCAAAGGAAACCGGCGGCGAATTTGTCGCCGTCGGCGACGACACTTGGCAAAAAAGAAAAGAAAATTGACGGGCAGATATTGATGGACGGCAAATGAACAAGGGACTTTTATTAAAGCTGATTTTTCTGGCAATCGCGCTTGCGGCAGTGGCAATAATGCTGACAGCCGCCGCCCGAACGGATTTCAGCAGTAGTGCGGCGGGGTGGAGCAGGCCGAAAACGTATTTCGAGCAGTTTTTTATAGCGGGCGGGCCGGTGGTCTGGTTTGTTTTGCTGCCGATGTCGATAATTACGGTTTACCTGGCGACCGAATTCTGCCTGACCATACGCCGCAGAAACCTTTTGCCGGATGACGCGTGCGGGACAATCACGACAATTTTGCGTCAGGCCGGCTTCTCACAATTGCCCGCGCGGCTGGCCGGCAAAAACGATTTTCTCGGCGTCGCTGTCGCAGGCGCTGTTTCCCAGAGCGGCGGCGATTTCACAAAAATGCGAAACCTTGTCAACGAATCGCTGCAGGAGCAGGCGCTCGCCCTTTTGCGTAAAATCGAGTGGGCGAACATTCTCGGCAACGTCTCGCCGATGATTGGATTGTTCGGGACGGTCCTCGGGATAATAAAAATGTTCAACGCGATGGCGGCGGTCGGCGGGCAGCCGCATCCTTCGCAATTAGCAGGCGGCATCTCCATCGCACTGGTAACCACGTTCTGGGGGCTGATGATTGCGATACCCGCTTTGACTGTGCACGGTGTTTTCCAGAATCGTATCGAAATGTTGGCAGGCGAGGCGGCCAAACAGGCGGAAAAGCTGCTTTCGCAAATGGCCTATATCCTCAGGGAGCAAAGGCAGACCCAACAGGCCAAATCGCCGCAGGCAATAGTCGAAATTCCGCATAAGCAGCCGAGAACGCTTCGAACGCCGATACCGCCGTCATAATTTAGTCAGGAAAATACGATGGCTTTTGCAGTTCCAAAATTATATCGCGGCACGGTTCAATCGCTCAACGTGATACCGTTCATTGATATCTTGTTTCAGCTTATCATATTCTTCGTCCTGGCCTGCCAGCTCATCGAGGCGGAGAATCCACCCGTATCTGTATCCGTTCCTGATAATTGCAGCTACGCCAGCGTCGATGACCAGCGGGAATCGCAGATTACTACAGTTACTGTTATGAAAGACGGCCGGGAAAAAAGCGAATTTGCAATAGGTATGGAAAAAATCCCGGCGTCGAATTATCGCGAGGTCCCGGCAAAACTCGCCGGCCTGCTCGACCAGCGGCTAAAACAACTCCCCAGCAACAACAAAACCGTAACATTGCGAATCGATAAGGACGTCCCCTACAGCCAGGCACAATTCGCTCTTGCCGGCATCGCCAAAAGCTCCGCAACCGACATACGCCTTGCGGTGATTAAAGAACAACAACAACCCTCGCCAGACCCAAAATAATCAACAGCCGCACCGGACTGTCATATTAGCATAACCGG
>JBELAA010000221.1:0-3580 GCA_049509315.1 Sedimentisphaerales bacterium
GTATCGCCGAGAATAATATTGCGGATTGCGGATTGCGGATTGCGGATTTTTTCCGATGCGGATTTTATTTCGCTGTAACGAATCAGACCGAAGCCGGATTGTTTTATTAAGTCGGCGACTTCGTTGAAACGTTCGGGTTTGCGGGGGACGATAGCGAGACGCAAATCAGCAAATTGTTTTTGCTCATTCAATCGTCGGTAAACATCTAAAATGATTTGCTCCTCGTCGTTGCCGGTTGCTCCTGCGACCCATAAACGCTGGTTTTTAAGGCCAAGTTGTGCAGCTAATTCGTCGGCTCCATCGACTTTATCAGCTATTTGTGCGGTGTCGTATTTTATTGAGCCGGTAACAATGACTTTTCCAGAATCGGCGCCGAGTTGGCGGAATTTGTCCGCGTAATCGTCGGTCTGGGCAAGGACGAGGGTAACCTTTTGGAAGGTTTTTTTGACTAACGATTTTACTAATTGATACCTGGCAAAGCCGCGTTCGCTGATTCTGCCGTTGACTACGACGACGGAGATGCCGGATTGATGAGCGATTCGCACAAGATTAGGCCAGACCTCAAGCTCCATAAGTAAAATGAGCGATGGTCGTATATTTAAAAATGCCCGGCGCATCGTCGGCGAAAAATCCATCGGGAAATAAAAGACGCTCAATTTGCCGGCGAAAAGCGCGTTTGCGCGGGCAAAGCCGGTGTCGGTAGTGGTGCTGACGACGATTTCGTAATCGGGGAACTTTTTTTCCATCTCTTTTATAAGCGTTGTAGTGGCATTGACTTCGCCGACGCTTACGGCGTGAATCCAGATACATTTTTTACCGGGTTGCTTTCGGGTGATGTGCCCGAAGCGGTTCCGCCAGCCGGTGCGATAGCGGTTATGCCGGAGCATCCTGTAAATAGCCACAGGGCTTATCACGATTAGCGCAAGCACATAAACGAGGTCAATTAAAACGTTCATAGCAGTAATAATCTAATCACTTGAGCGCCGTCTGTCAAATCGCGGGATTCTATCAAAGAGACCGAAATTAGCGAATAGCTCTAACTTCCGCATTCTCTGCCTGCACTCGCCTGCCCCGGCATGTCTTAGGCCGGGGTAATTTGCCATTTTCTGCTACAGCCCAAATTCAGGAGTTGTTTTTGTTGATGTGGATTTGTTTCAGTATTCTGATATACTACATTGATATATGATTCCGTTGAATAGCTTCCAAATCTTTTGGATTAGGGAGCCGTATCATTTTTAAATGAGGTATAAAAGATAAAGTAGTTTACCTGAAGAGAGCATTTTGATAAACTAATTAACCAAGTGTCGCTTTTACAGTACCGTTTGAACAGTTAATATATTAATCAATTAAGGAGATATCGCGATGTTTCAAAAAATGTTCTTTTTCACAGTGATAACTTGTGTAATCAGTTCGTCCTGCCTGGTTTTAGCTGCCGAACCCAATGATGCCAAACCGGCGGTCTCAAATATACCCGGGCAGGAGTACCCTAAAATCGACTCGCAGCTTCGAGCCACATTTCATGTCAAGGCAAAAAATGCGAGCAAGGTCCAGATTGATTTAGGCAAGGTCTATAATATGACCAAAGATGAAAATGACCTCTGGACAGTGACGACCGATCCCCTGGTTCCCGGATTTCATTACTACTTTCTGATTATAGATGGTGTCCCCGTAGCCGACCCTGCCAGCCAGAGCTATTACGGCACAGGCAAAATGAGCAGTGGAATCGAGGTCCCGGAAAAAGGGGTGGACTTCTATGAACCCAAAGATGTTCCACATGGTGAGATTCGAGCCAAATGGTATTTCTCCAAAATTACCAACGCGTGGCGTCGGTGCTTTGTGTATATGCCGCCCGGGTATGATACCAAAACAGATACTCGCTACCCTGTTCTTTATCTTCAGCATGGAGGCGGCGAAGATGAACGGGGCTGGGTCGAGCAGGGCCGAGTTAATTTCATTATGGATAATCTGATTGCCGAAGGTAAAGCCAAACCGATGATTATTGTTATGGATAACGGCAACGCCCGGTCTCCGGGCGAAGGTATGTTTGGATTTGGAACTTTCGAAAAGGTGATGATTAATGAGCTGATTCCAATGATTGACGCCTCCTACCGCACTCTTGCTGACCGTGAGAACCGGGCTATGGCTGGTCTGTCAATGGGCGGTATGCAGACCTTTATCATCACCCTGCATAATCTGGATAAATTTGCCTGGATTGGCGGATTCAGCGGTTCAGGCGGCGGACCGTCAGGCGCTACCTTTGACCCTAATACGGCGTATAACGGCGTCCTGGCTAATGCGAATGAATTCAATAAAAAAGTGCACCTGGTATGGCTGGGCATTGGCACCGCAGAAAAACGGCTTTTTTATAGTAGTGTTAAAAATTTTCGCGACACCCTCGAAAACGCAGGTATAAAAACTGTATTCTTCAAATCAGAAGGCACCTCCCATGAGTGGCAGACCTGGCGCAGAAGCTTGTATGATTTCGCTCCTCGCCTTTTTCAGGCCGGTGAAGAAAAATCAAAAAAATCCCTGAGTCCGTAGCCAAACCCGCCGGTCGCGGTCCGTTTTGCTTTTATCGGTCAATGGGGATAATTAGGGACAGTGGGATTGTTGAAAGACCTGCCGTTTATGGTTTGAGATTGTTCGTTGTGTTTGCAATGACATAAAAACGCACATTCTGTCATTGCGAGGAGCGTAGCGACGAAGCCTCGCCTTGTGAGACGAAGCAATCTCGACTTTTTCAATAACCCATCAGCCAACTGTTTTTTCTTAAATGCAATACCTCCTCCTTAATCCGATTTGAGTATTTGACAGTAGAACCCCGGCCAACGGCATTCTGGGGCAAGCAGTTGACACGCCCTTGGCGGGCCCCGTTTCGGGAAAATCCGTGTCAATCAGTGTTAATCTGTGTCTAAAACCTTCGTGTTCCTTCGTGATTTTGGGCCTTCGTGGTTAAAAATCATCAATCGAAAATCGGCAATCAGCAATCTTTATACGCTACCAGTTATACGCTATCCGCTGAATGTTACGAGCATCGAGTATCCAGCATCCAGTATCGAGTATCCAGTCACTATTGCCAGTTTTGGGCAATCGCAGCAAAATCATAGAAATTGATTATAGCGTCGCCGACGATATCGGCTCGCGAGTTCCAGTTTTGGGACAGGGGATTTGCAAGCCAGGCGTCGGCCAGGGCGGCTAAATCGAGCTCATTGACGATACCGTCGCCGCCGGGGGGGGCGATGTCGCCTGTCAAGCGGTTAATCGGCTCGTATGAAATCGAAGGGTCATCCTCCAGCATCAGGCCGCCGCCGCGAAGGACGAAATTAAGGTCGGCAAACAGGTTCATCCCGATGATGCCGTCAACTGTGCCGCCTTCAGGGGAGGGGATATCGAGCAGGATAACGGGGATGTTAGTGAACGAAAGCCAGTCGCCGAGAGCTGGAATATCAATTGAGTCGATATAAAAGCCGGGGGCTATGATTGTTTCGCCGGTAACACCCTGTATCTCGACCTCGAAATCAGGGTGGGCGGGGTTGAGAGCCAATCGTGCGGCTATTCTTGAGCCGACGACGCTGATTTG
>JBELAA010000222.1:0-3576 GCA_049509315.1 Sedimentisphaerales bacterium
TGCAAGACGGGAAAGGAACATGGAGGTCCAGCACGCCCTCAACGTCTTTGCCGCCCATAACCAGGTTATAAAACGCAAAATGACCGACCCCAATCAGGCCATTCCCGGCTCGCCGTGGGTCGGCATCCCCCCCGCCATACCATGAACAACCACAAAAAATATAACCAATCAGGTTTTGAAGGTTGTTTTTAATGGGCGGTACAGGACTTGAACCTGTGACCCCCTGCGTGTAAGGCAGGTGCTCTAGCCAACTGAGCTAACCGCCCGCGAAATTAACAGCTTACTGATTATCACCTCTTGCGTCAATATCCGCGACAGCGTATATTTATCGTATCGATTTGTTTAATATTCCGGGGAAACGATATGAGTTTGTTTGAGACGATGAAAAAACGGTACTCGTGCAGGGCTTATCAGGATAAGCCGATTGAGCAGGAAAAGCTGAACCAGATTTTCGAGGCGGCCAGGCAGGCGCCCTCGGCCAAGAACCTACAGGACTGGCGCTTTGTAGCCGTAACCGACAAGGCCCAAAAGCAGCAGGTAGCCGATTGCACCAATCACCCGAATGCCTTTGGCCAGGCGGGGGCTATGGTAGCCGCTTGCAGCGTTTGCGATGACACGATGCGCTGCGGCCAGCAAATTGCACCAATTGACGTTGCTATTGCCCTCGAGCATATCGCGCTTATGGCGACGGAGCTTGGGCTGGCGACCTGCTGGATTGGCTCTTTCGATGCAGAAAAAGTCAGGCAGGTGCTGGGAATTCCGAAAAATGTTGCTATAATTGAGCTGATGGCCCTGGGTTATCCCGCCGACGGCAAAAGGCAAACGACGCGGGAGCCGATGGGAAGCATCGTTTGCTACAATAAGTGGCAATTTTAAAAAAGTTTTGAGTTATAAATGTTGGTTTTTTAGTTTTTATTAACTAATAACTAAAAACTTAAAACTAAAAACTATTTGAATGGGGACGTGGTGTAACGGGAGCACACCGCGGTCGCATCGCGGAAATGAGGGTTCGATTCCCTTCGTCTCCAGTCGTCGTTTGATGTTTTCAGTTGATTCAATGTTGCTGAACCTGCCGCGTTTCAACACTAAATTTATCCAATGAGTTAATGGTATGCCTGCCTCTCGTGCAGGATGTGTTTATTTCAACCTGCACAGCATCCTTTTTACTTGCGGCCAAAGTCAAGCTCAAAGCCGATTTGCGGATATTCATATCAGCGGTATCCATCTCAATCACGCCGGCCGGCGTTGTCGCCGTATTGACGTTTTTCTTTGCCCAATTCAAGCCGCTTGCGATGAGATTCTGTTTGCACGCTTCAAGGTAGCATTTGTCCGCCTGATAGATAAGGGTATTGGCGTCGCTGGTCATAATAATCATATACAGATTTATCAGCCCGAACATCGCGATTACAAAAATCAGGACAAAACCCTTTCGATTTATTCCACGTGTTTTCATTTGCCGGCCTCCCAGGGCGAACCTGTAAAAGCCAGATAATTGTTGGCTAATTTTTGTCTTGTGTGGCCGAAGTCATAGTCCTCGATACAGGTTATAATCTCGACGGTGCAGCCGGCGCCCCCTTTTGAGGTTAATACTCGCGTTTCAATTTTGCCGTGGGGCAAAGACCATTTTATCTCCTGAGGCGTCGCCCCCTTAGTCAACTCGACCAACCTGCGTATAATTTGACCTTTCCCGAACTCGTAATAAATCTCGTCAGCAGGCCGATAAATCACTAATAGCGGGGTTTCCCCCCCGCTATCCGTCTTTTGCGATACGGCATCAGCCGAAGCGACATCGGCCCGAATGCGGCTGACCGCGTCCAGTAAAACGATATTTTCCTGCAACAGCCGGCTGTCTTTCGGCAACTCATTTGCGAAAACCATAAAAAAACGGTCCATTGAGACCATCAGCATCGTCATAATAGCCATGACAACAATCATTTCGATAAGTAAATAACCTTTACGCATCTTACTTTTCCTGTAACAGGGATAATCGCCGGGTAGCGCCTTCAACAGCGTCATTTTTCAGGAAATACCGCGAGAGACGAACCTCAACCTTTTTGTTGAAGCTCATTGCCTGTGCCGTTACGGTAATCAGCTTCAAATCCTTCCACTGGCCCGTGCCATCCGATTCGTCGATTCGAATGCTCATACCAGGCCACAGCCGTTCCAAATCGTTCCCATCGAGAGCGCTGCCTGTAGCGGCGATACTATCAAGCTCGGCCTGCCCTGCCGATACGCAGCGCTGCCGGACGAGCTGGTAGTTATTGAGCCGTTTGAAACCATCCAGTGAAATTGCGAAAAGAACAAAAAGCGTCCCGAGGACCGCCATTGAGATAATAAGCTCGGTCATCATTATGCCGCGGATTCTGATTCGCTTGGCAGCCATTGTATGTTTTTTCCAAAAATCAGGGAATATACGAGCCGGTAGCCGTAATGACGGCAATCAGCGACGCGAAAATCGCATATAAGACAAAACCAACTATAAGCCCCAGCATTAACGTTTCACAGGGAGCGATTATGAGCCGGACAAGTCCCGCCAGCCGGCTGTATGCCCAGCGATACGATGTTTCGAGGGTTTCGAGGACGGCGATTGTGTTACTGTGATTATTGATATCGCAAAACGCCCAGGTCAGGCCGCTGCCTAACCCGCATTGGCCGGCGGATTGCCCGATATCCTCACCCCGCTCGACCCTTGCCAGCCACTCCTTTAACCTGTTCCTGAAGCAGCCGTTGACGTCTAAGCCGAGGGTATTTGCGATTGCCTCATTGACCGTGCAGCCGGCGTTAAGAGAAAGTCGAAGCATCCCGACAACCCGCTGCATCGAATTCCACCACTCATACCATCCCAAAAAGGGCATATACCATTTGATAAAGTCGCCGATACGTGAAATCAGGTATGGCTTATCAGGCCGGCGGGGCCTTGTTTTGACGCGAATGTAAACTGCCCCGCTAAGTAAAATCCCGAAGACCAGGAACAAACTAATCACACTAAAAATATGACCTTTAAAGAAAGTGTAAATCGCAATTAACAGCCGCGTCGCCCCCGGCAAAGGCATATTTTCCGCCAGCTCCCTGATAACATCAAGGAACTTGGGCATAATAAATGCCATTATGAGAGACAAAATCAGAATCAAAATAACCAGCACAAGCGGCGGATACATAAGGGGAACGGGCCTGACCTTTTTACTTATGCTTGCCTTAGCCGTCAAATCCTGCTCTAAAGCGGCAATCGCCTGTGGAATCTGGCCGATTCTCTCCCCCGCCGCCACCAGCGCCGTAACATAACCGGGGCATCTCGGGTATCCCCGCTTGAGCGATTCACTCAGGGAATAACCTTCCACAATCCATTTTTTTATATCTTTAAGAATCCAGCCAAGTTTATCATCCCGGCCTGCCGCCGCCATTTCCAGCGCCATAGGCAAAGGCAGGTTCTGCCTCATACTCGAACCGATTGTGGTTATCACATAAGTGGCCCTGGCAAACTCAGACGAAGCGATTGCGCCTATCACGGCGCTAACAAACATCGCGATAAGAATAAGCCCGAATGGGCCTCCCTGGCCAAATAACGCAACACTGCCG
>JBELAA010000223.1:0-7861 GCA_049509315.1 Sedimentisphaerales bacterium
ATGAGGACTTCTGAGCACTGTGTATCTTTCGATTCGGGTAGGCAATGGTATAGGCCCGCTAACACGGGCATTGGTCCTTCTGGCGTGCTCGACTATCTCCTTCGCCGAGGCATCCAGAATCCTGTGGTCGTATGCTTCCATTCTTATCTTTATTCTTTCGCTCTCACCGGCCATACGCTCGTGCCTAAATCCTTATCTTTCCCAGTTTATCAGTTCCGACCGCAACCAGTTTTAATAAACGACATCTTCACCGCTGCCAAACCGGCAAAACAAATTCCCCTGCCGGTATCAGCCGCCATGCTCATTTTTGGCAGGACAGGCATTGACTGTTTCCCGGATGCCTTCGGTCACAGGCACCCGATTAACCAATCGCCTTCCTTAACGAATCGGGGTCTCGAGCCATCAACTGCGTCCGACCTTACGGCCGCAATCGACGACGCTTCTCAACGGTGCGGGGTTTATAGCAACCCCGTTTTTACCCCTTAATTAAAACAAACCATCACTCAAACCATCCCTGACGACCACGATTCTCAGAGGTGTTACAGCCCAACTCGTATCGCAAAGCCGTCCCTGGCAATGCTCGCTACGGCTGAAAGTTCAGTAATTTAACACAGTATTTTGACTTCGTCAACAATTTATAAAAAAATTTTAAATTATTATTTCCGCCGCTATCTGCTGCGGAACCTGCTCGTAGCTGAACGGTTCCATCGTAAAAGTGCCCCGCCCGGCGGTAGCGCTTCGTATCTCGCTGGAATACCCGAACATTTCCGACAAAGGCACATTTGCGTCGATTATACGCGCTTTGCCGTGAATTTTGCTGCCGGTTATTATGCCCCTTTTGGCCAGCAAGCTCGACTGGACCACGCCAAAATTGCTTTCCGGGACCGATACCTGCACCCGCATAACCGGCTCTAACAGAACGGGGCCCGCTTTTTCGAGCACAGTTTTTATCGCTATATTGGCCGCCTGCTCGAAAGCGATATCCGAAGAATCGACGGCGTGAAACGAGCCGTCGATTAACGTAATCCTGACGCCCATAACGGGGTAACCCGCAAGCGTGCCTGTTCCCAGCGCATCCCTGACGCCCTTTTCAACGGCGCCTACAAATTGCCTGGGCACTTTATCGCCGCCCGCATCGTTTATAAATTCTATATCCCGGCTCCAGTGGCCGTCCTCTGTCATCAACGGCTCAACCTGCAAAATGACGTGACCATACTGCCCCCTGCCTCCGGTCTGGCGAACAAATTTGCCTTCGCCTTCCGCCTGTTTTGTTATCGCCTCTTTATAAGCAACCCTCGGCTTACCCACCCTGACATCAAGCCCTTTTTCCCTGATAAGCTTGTGCTGCAAAATCTCAAGATGCAGCTCACCCATCCCGCTTATTACAAGCTGTCCCGTCTCGTGGTCAACCTTCGCCTCGAAAGTCGGGTCTTCCCTGCGCAAGTCGTCAAGCGCTTCACTCAATTTATTTCTGTCCGCGGCGGTTTTCGGCTCAATCGACATACTGATAACCGTCGGGGGAAATTTTATGCTTTCGAGGCGCACCGGCTTTTTGGGGTCGCAAAGCGTATCGCCGGTAATCGTATGCTTGGGCCCCACCACCGCGACAATGTTCCCCGCGGTCGCCTCTTCGAGAAGTATTCGCTCGCTGGCGTGCATCTCGAAAATTCGGGTAACATTTTCCCGTTTGTCACGGGTCGTGTTAAGCACACGGCTGCCGGATTTAAGCGTCCCCTGGTATATCCTTATGAAATTCAGGTCGCCGTGCGAGTCATTGATAATCTTAAACGCAAGCGCCACAAGCGGTCCCTGCGGGTCGCATTTGACGTGGACCTTCGTCTCCTCATCGCCTGGCTTATGAGCGACAATTTCCGGCTTTTCCAGCGGCGACGGCAAATACGCCACGACGCCGTCCAACAGCTTTTGAATGCCGATATACTGCAATGCTGAGCCGCAAAATACCGGATTCACTTTGCTGGCAATCGTCCCTTTTCTTATCGCCCTTTCGATAACCGCCGTTTCGACCGGTTTATCGTGGACGTATTTATCCATCAATTCCTCATCGAACTCGGCCGCAATCTCCAGCATATCGTGCCTTGCCTGCCCGGCTTTTTTTCGATATTCATCGGGAATCTCAACCTCGTCGAAACTGGCGCCTAATTTGGCCTCGTCGAAAAATGTCGCGTGCATTTTGAGCAGGTCTATTATCCCGGAAAAAGTATTCCCTGCCCCCACCGGGATTTGCAGAACAATCGGGTGAGCAACAAGTTTTTCGCGGATGCTATCGACGCTCATTTCAAAATCGGCGCCGATTTTGTCCATTTTATTTATAAAGCAGAGGCACGGCACGCCGTATTTTTGCCCCTGCCGCCATACCGTCTCGCTTTGCGCCTGCACGCCTTCCGAGCCGTCGAAAACGGTTATGGCTCCGTCCAATACCCGCAGCGACCTCTCGACCTCTGCGGTAAAATCAATATGACCGGGGGTATCTATCAAGTTGACCTGCGCGTCCTGCCAGGGGAATTTTGTCGCAGCCGATGTTATGGTTATTCCGCGTTTTTGCTCCTCTTCGAGGTAATCCATAACCGCGGTGCCGTCATGGACCTCGCCCATTTTATAGGTTTTGCCCGCGTAATACAAAATCCGCTCCGACACCGTCGTTTTGCCCGCGTCGATGTGGGCGATAACGCCTATGTTTCTTATTTTTTTCAAATCGTCCGACATTGATTTTTCTCGGTCTGTTTAGCAGCGGCCGGTACGGCCGCTGCCGTCGCCGTTCCGGCGACGGCTAAACGCAGATTTATATAAAAAAACTGCCACGGTTTATTGCGAACACCGTGGCAGCTCGGTTCGGTCAAATTACCACGCAAAATGGGCAAACGCCTTGTTGGCGTCAGCCATTTTGTGCACGTTATCCCTGGTCATCATAGCGCCGCCTTTGCCCTGGTAGGCCTCCAGCAGTTCCGTCGCCAGCCGTTGGGACATTGCCTTGCCCTTGGCTTTCCTCGTCGCCTCAAGAACCCAGCGTATCGCAAGCGACTGCTGCCTTTTCGAGCTTATCTGCATCGGCACCTGGTAGCTTGCCCCGCCGACGCGTTTGCTGCGGACCTCAATCATCGGCTTGACGTTGTTTAACGCCGTCTCGAAAACCTCAATCGGCGGTTTCGATTTTTCCTTTTCGGCAATGATGTCCATCGCAGAGTAAAATATATTCTGTGCCACGCTTTTTTTGCCCTGCCACATCAGGCAGTTAATGAATTTGCCGGCCAGCTTGCTTTTGTACTTCGGGTCCGGCTTCAACTGCTCCAGGGACGCCGTTGCTTTTTTTGACATTCTTTTATTCCTCGTTCAATCGCACACATTCCGTTACTTGCCTCTCTTGGCTCCGTATTTGCTCCTGCCGCGCTTTCTGTTCGCCACGCCGGCGCAATCCAGCACGCCTCTTATAATGTGATAACGCACACCGGGTAAATCTCTCACCCTTCCGCCGCGTATCAGCACCGTCGAGTGTTCCTGCAGATTATGGTCTATTCCCGGGATATAAGCGGTTACTTCTTTGCCGTCGGTCAGGCGGACACGCGCGATTTTCCGCAACGCTGAGTTGGGTTTCTTGGGTGTCATCGTCCGCACTATCAGGCATACCCCTCTTTTCTGGGGTGAGCCGCTGATATCCGACCGTCGTTTTTGCCCCTTTGACTTGGCCCGGGGCCTTTTTACCAACTGATTTATTGTTGACATTCTTTCAATGCTCCAGTGTTCAGCAATCACGTTTAGCCGTCGCCGCCAACGGCGACGCATTTCACATTCGTTATTTGAGGCCCAATGCCTCCCTGATTGCGGCCTCTTTCCTTGCCTCTACCGCCTTTTCTTCTTCGATTTCCCTGACTTCCTTGAATTCCTTGGGCAGCGGCGCCTCGGCAAGGTGCTTGACCTTCAATTCAAGATACGGCTTGAACGCCGTGCCGGCCGGTATCAGGTGGCCAAGTATCACGTTTTCCTTCAAGCCGCAAAGTTTGTCCACACTACCACCTAACGCCGCTTCAGTCAATATCTTTGTTGTCTGCTGGAAGCTGGCCGCGGCAATAAAGCTGTCGGAACGCAAGCTGGCCTTGGTAATCCCCAAAAGCAGCGTCTTGGCGGTGGCGGGCCTCGGCTTTTTGCCTTTCGCCGGCTCGCCGCCAATCGATTCAATCTTGTCGTTTAGGGTCGCCAGCTTGGCCTTTTCGATAACCTGGCCTTCTTTCAGCTCGGTTACGTCGCCGACGGCGGCGATTTTAATGCTGTCGTTTAGACGCATATTTCCCCTGCGGAACTCGAACTTATCGACCACTTCGCCGGGTAAAAACACGCTGTCGCCCACCGATTCAATCTCGACTTTGCGCATCATTTGAGCGCATATTATCTCGATATGCTTGTCGTTGATATTGACGTTCTGCGAACGATATACGTTTTGAATTTCGCCTATCAGGTATCTTTGCAGCGCCTCTTCGCCTTTTGTGAACGTTGAGGTGCCTGTCTCGCGGGACGTGGTGCTCTTTTTCCATACCCGAATCGGACCTGATAATAATCGTCATCTTGCCCTTGCGTTTGTCGCTTTTAAGCTCGACTCGTCCGCTGATTTCGGCAATTGCCGCCGGGTCCTTGGGCTTACGGGCTTCGAACACTTCGGTAACGCGAGGCAGACCGCCCGTAATATCCTGAGTGCCGCCCGTGGCCCTGGACTGGTGGGCGAGTAACTGGCCTGCCTGGACCTGCTGGCCTTCCAGCACCTCGATTCTGGCGCCGGCAGGCAAATAGTGGACGTCAAGAATTTTGCCGTCCTTGTCCTCAATCATAATCTGCGGGTGTTTGTCGCCCTTATGCTCAATTACGACGGGTTTGCCCGTCTGGCCTTTGCGCTCTTCCTCGAGCCGGATTGTCTCGCCATCGACGATATCGACAAAGCGAATCAATCCCGAAACCTCAGCCAGTATCGGCGTGCGGTGCGGGTCCCACTCGAAAAGCATCGCACCGGCTTTGACCTGCTCATTTTCAGTAACCCTGATTATCGCGCCGTAGGGCACTTTGAATTTGTCAAGCTCGCGGTCTTTGTCGTCGAGAATCGCAATTTCGCCGTTTCGCTTTAGCGCAACGGTTCGGACGGAGCCGTCCTCGTTCTTGAACTTTACGGCGTTTACATCGTTATATTTAATTTTGCCCGCCTGCGTCGCCCTCTGCTCGCGTTCGAGAATCGCACGCGATGCAATGCCGCCTGTGTGGAACGTTCGCAGCGTAAGCTGGGTTCCCGGCTCGCCGATTGACTGGGCCGCTATAATTCCAACGGGCAGGCCCTCCTCGACAAGTAATCCGGTGCTCATATCCCAGCCGTAGCATTTCGCGCAGACACCGAAAACGCTGTCGCAGGTAAGAGGGGACCTGACCCTGATTGCCTCCAGCCCCAGCGACTCGACCTTTGCCGCCCCTTCCTGCGTTATGACCTCGTTTTCACGAACTATCATTTCATCGGTAATTGGGTTGCGTATATTATCCCTCGCGGTTCTGCCTATGATAAGCTGCGAAAGAGGTATATCGACCTGCTCGCCGCGGGCGATGGTGCTCTTGGTAATACCCTGAAGCGTGCCGCAATCCCGCTCGGTAACAATCATATTCTGAGCGACGTCGATTAACTTACGGGTCAGGTAACCTGAGTTTGCCGTCTTCAAGGCGGTATCGGCAAGACCTTTACGGGCGCCGTGCGTCGAGCTGAAATACTCGAGAACGGTCAAGCCCTCGCGGAAATTCGACTTAATCGGCGTTTCGATAATCTCGCCGCTCGGTTTTGCCATTAGCGCACGCATACCGGCTAACTGCTGAATCTGGTCAACGCTGCCTCTTGCGCCCGATATGCTCATCATATAAATCGGGTTAAGATACGGCGAACCGTCGTCCTTCCTGTCTTCCTTTAGCCCCTTCATCATTTCATTGGTTACCGCCACGCGGGCGTTGGTCCAGGCGTCGATTACCTGGTTATATCGCTCGCCTTCGGTCAAAACACCCGATTGGTAATTCTTTAGTATCTTTTTGACCCTCTTCTCGGTCTCGTCGATAATATCGCGTTTCTTGGGCGGGATCTTCAAATCCATAATTCCGAAGCTCAGTCCCGACAAGGTCGCGTGCCTGAAACCCTGCTCCTTAATCCTGTCTAACAAATCGACTGTTGCGGAGCTTCCGGCAATCTCGAAACAATCGCTGATTACATTGCTAAGCTGTTTTTGCCCCATTGTCAAATTATAGAAAGGCATTGCCGTCGGCAGAATATCGTTGAAAATACACCTCCCGACGGTGGTTTCGACCACGGCCGGCATAGCGCCTTTCTGCGGTTTCAAATCCCTCAATCGCTGACCTTCCCCAATCGCCGGCTTGGTCAGCCGAATTTTTATTTTCGCGTGTATCTCAATCTTGCCCATATCATAAGCAAGCATCGCCTCGTATGTGTCCTTGAATATCGCACCCTCGCCTTTTTGTCCCGCCAGCATCGCGGTCAGGTAGTAATTGCCTAATACCATATCCTGCGAAGGCCCGACCATCGGCGAACCGTTGGCAGGCGAGAAAATATTATTCGTCGTCATCATCAGCGTATGGGCTTCGGCCTGCGCCTCAATCGACAACGGCAAATGTACCGCCATCTGGTCGCCGTCAAAGTCAGCGTTAAATCCTTTGCAGGCAAGAGGATGCAGCATTATCGCGTTACCCTCGACCAGCACCGGCTCAAACGCCTGAACGCCCATTCGGTGCAGTGTCGGGGCACGATTAAGCAGCACGGGATGCTGGTGAATGACCTCTTCGAGGATGTCCCATATCTGCTCACCCCGCCGCTCTATCATTTTCTTTGCGCTTTTAATGGTGTCAGCAAGCCCGCTTTGCTTGAGCCGGCGAATAATAAACGGCTGATACAGCTCAAGCGCAATCCTCTTCGGTAGTCCGCACTGATTCAGCTTCATTCTCGGCCCTACCACAATCACCGAGCGGGCTGAATAATCGACACGCTTACCAAGCAGGTTTTCACGGAATCTGCCCTGCTTACCTTTTATCATATCGCTCAAGCTCTTGAGCGGCCGATTATTGCTTCCCAGCACCGGTCTTCTGCATCTGCCGTTATCCATCAGGGAATCAACCGCCTGCTGGAGCATTCTTTTTTCGTTGCGGATAATGACTTCAGGCGCGTTGAGGTCCATCAGTTTTTTCAAGCGGTTGTTCCGGTTGATAATCCTTCGGTAAAGGTCATTGAGGTCGCTGGTGGCGAAGTTGCCGCTTTCCAGAAGAACCAGGGGCCTCAAGTCAGGCGGAATAACAGGGACAACCTCAAGGACCATCCATTCGGCCTTGTTCTCGCTTGTTCTAATAGCGTCGATAACTTTTAGACGCTTGCTGATGTCCTTCATTTTCTGGCCGGAGCTGGTCTTGTTTATCGCGGCCCTTAATTCGGCGCTCAAACCATCCAGATTGAGCTTGGACAGCAGCATCTTTATGGCCTCGCCGCCCATAAACGCCTTGAACGAGCTTCCGTATTTATTACTCGCGTCCCGGAATTCCTCTTCGGTGAGCAATTGCCCCGCTTTGAGCGGGCTTTGGCCTGGGTCTGTTACCACGTAATCCTGATAATAAATGACCTTCTCAAGGTCCATACCCTTCATCCCGAGGATTGTGCCCAGGTTATTCGGTATGGTCTTGAAGAACCATATATGAACACAGGGGGCGGCCAGGTTGATGTGCCCCATACGTTTGCGGCGAACCCTGCTGTGCGTAACCTTGACGCCGCAGCGGTCGCAGATTATGCCCTTGAACTTGGTGCCCTTGTATTTGCCGCAGGCGCATTCCCAGT
>JBELAA010000224.1:0-4109 GCA_049509315.1 Sedimentisphaerales bacterium
TCTCCGGTGCAAGCTCCTTATCGATTTCATTAACTTACAATGCCAACGGCTCTTCCGCGACGCTTGATTTACCCACTATGGCTGTTTCAACCGAAGGCAGCGGCACAGGAGCGTCGCTGGCCGGATTTACCTCCGCGGATTTTACCAGGAGCCAGATAGCGCAGGATTCCAAAGTCAAAGTTGACGGATTCCCTTCGGACCCGGCGGTGTCGGAAGTCCAGCAGATTCAGCACTCATCGGCGGTAACCAGCGGAACTTTCACGCTTAGCTACGGCGGCTACACCACCTCGGCGATTTCCTACAACGCCACTATCCAAAACATTCAGGACGCCCTCGATGCCTTGCCCAGCGTCCAGCCGGGCGATATAACCGTCAGCGGCAATGCGCTAAATTCCAGCGGCACGCTCACTTTCACGTTCAAAAACACCCTCGGCGACGTCAGTAATATCCTCATCGACTCGTCCAATCTCAGCGACCCGGCCCTCGCTAATACCGAGCAGACCAAAGGCGTGGGCGAATATATCAGCAGAAGCTCGAATACCATCGACGACGTCGTTGACGGAATCACCTTCTACCTGCACGGCACCAGCGATTCAGCCGGCGAGCAAATCACCCTGACCAGAAATACCGATTTGGTTATAACGAAAATCAAAACGCACTGGTAACCACCTATAACACTTTAGCCGGCTTTATTAAGGACAAAACCGGTTATAACACAGCCACAAAAAAAGCCGGCATTCTGATGGGCGACTATACGGTTTCAACTATAAACGACCAGATCTACGCGACGCTGGTTACCCAGGCACAGGGCTTTATGTCTAACGTCGATAAATACCTGATGCCGGCCCAGATTGGACTTACGCTCGATGAAAACGGCCAGCTTAATTTTGACAGCGATGCTTTCAATACGGCCATATCCAAGAACTACCTGGGAGTCCTTGACCTGCTCGGCGCCGCTAAAACCGGTAATTCCGACAGCAGCACCATCCGTTTTTATTCAGCAAGCGATAACTACACCGCCGCAGGCCAATACGACGTCAGCGTTGTGATAACAGGAGGCGTAATAACAAGCGCTAAAATAAAATTAGCCGACGAAAATGAATCGGCCTGGCGAGACGCGACAATATCAGACAATATGATTACCGGCAACAGCTCCTTTGACAGCAATGGCCGCCCGGTGTATCCCGAAAACGGATTGCAGTTCAGCATCGATTTAAGCAGTGATGGCACATATTCAGCCGCAGTAAGCGTCAAGCAGGGATTTGCAGGCGCCCTCCAGGACACCCTTGACTCAGTTCTGAAGGCCAACTCCGGCGCCGTGGACATCGACAGCTCCGAAGTCGACAACGATATAACCAATATGCAGGACAGAATCGACGAAGAAAGCAAACGTCTTGATACTGAGAAAACCCAGCTAACCGCCAAATTCGCACGCCTCGAAGCAACCCTGACGCTCTTGAGAAGTCAGATGAGCATCCTGACCGGCACCTACCAGTAAAAAACATCCCCTCGCAAGTTGCCGTTTGAATGCCGCTCGAATATCGGGTTTTTGGTTTTGGATTTTGTTTGTTATTTGGGATTTCGGATTTGAAATTTGTGACTTATCTTCTCCTCTGCCGCAGGCGGTGCAGCATCGCCAAAACCTCGGCCACCGCGATATACAACTCTTGCGGCACGGCTTGTCCTATTTGAACCGTCGAGAAAATAGTTCTGGCAAGCTCGGGTCTGCGGACTATCGGCACACCATACGCCCTGGCCGTCTCCATAATTTTCTCGGCTATATGGTCGGCGCCTTTGGCAACAACCACGGGGGCAGCCATCTCGGGCGGGTCGTATTGCAGCGCCACCGCCACGTGTGTCGGGTTGACCAGGATAACCTTCGCCTTGGGCACGTCCTGCAGCATTCGCTTCATACTTATCTGAATCTGCAGCCGGCGGATTCTCCCCTTGACCTCCGGCGCTCCTTCGGTGTCGCGCAGTTCCTGTTTTACCTCCTGCCGCGTCATTTTAAGCTCGTCGATGTATTTCCACTTCTGGTAAAACACGTCCGCAATTGCCACAATCAGCAGCAATATACAGATGCGAATGCACACACCTAATATTATTCTTGAAGTAATGACGACTATCTCAATGGGCTGTGCCCAGCGAAGATTCATCAGGACACCGAGCTGGTCCTTCAGATAAACCCACAGGATAATCGAAATCGCTATCAGTTTAGCAATCGAGATAATCAGCTTTACGCCTGACCTGCCGTTAAAAAGCTGCTGAAAACCCGAAATCGGGTTTAACGCGTCTAATCGCAGCGTCAGCGCCTCGGGCGCGAAATTCGGCCCGCTTACAAACAAGCCGGCGACCGTCGCCCCCGCCATTAAAGCCGCAAGCACGGGTAAAATGACGATAAACGAATCGGCCATTTTGGCGTTGATAAAATTTATAAACGAATCGCTGTTGGTAAAAATCTGGCTCTGGCAGGACAATCCCTCCACCGTCAGCGCCGCCGCCCACCCCGCTAATGACCGCGACAGTAGCACAATCGCCGCCACCATCGCCGCCAGCATCACAACCGACGTCAACTCCGTGCTTTGAGGCACCTGGCCTTTACCTCGCGCTTTCTGAATCCGTCGCGGGGTCGGCTGCTCTGTCCTTTCTGCTGCTGACTGTTCAGCCATCTTTAAATTTAGCCCCCTAATTTATTAGGGGGTTACTTACAAGGGTAAAATTTTTGCCATCAGTTTTGCCGTCTCGCCGACAAATTCGTTAATAAACGGCACCAGCGCCACCACTATTATAAAAGCGAGCAGAATTCTCAGCGGGAAGCTTATGAAAAAAATGTCCATCTCGGGGACAATCCTCGATAATATCGCCAGCGCCACTAACAATACCAGCAGCGCCGCAAGAATCGGCGCCGCAAGACGCAGCCCCGCGACTAACATAACCGACGTCGCCTCTAACATATTGCCGGCAAGCGTCGCCATCGTGGGAATTTTGCCTGCCGGGAAAAGTTCGTAGCTTCTCTGGATAACTTTTATCAGGAGGTGATGACCGTTGGCTGCAAGAAACGCTAAGATGAATATTATTTCCAGCAAACTCGCCAGCGGCGTCCCACGCTCCTCCGACATCGGGTCTATGATTTCCGCCATTGAAAGACCCATCTGGTCCTCCATTATGCTCCCCGCCAGTTTTACCGCGCTGAAAATAATGTTCGCAATCGCCCCCAGCGCCAGCCCGTATGCCGCCTCCCCGCCCAGCAAAAGTATCGCCTGAATCGCCGAGGCCTGCTCTGCGCCTGAAATCCCAAGGGCCGCCGCCTGCGGATTTATAATAGAAAAGAAAATCGAAAGCAGTATCGTCGCAGCGATTTTTAGCGTTGCCGGTATGCTGTCGGCTCCGAATATCGGCACAACGAGGAAAAACGTCGTTATCCTCGTCAGCACCATCGCGAAAACAAACACCTTTTGAACCAGTAACGCTTCCACCTGCTAATCCGGTCTCCTGATAACCTGCTTTCCTGATAACCTGATGACCTTCTTAATGCCCTATATTTTGAATGTAGGCAAACATCTCATTGGTAAACCGCAGCGTTATTTCGAGCATCCAGCCGCCCGTTAACAGCGTAACAACGCCCACGGCTATAAGCTTGGGCACTATCGTCAGCGTCATATCCCGCAATGACGTTACCGCCTGAAACAGCGTTATTACGACGCCGACAACGATGCACGTTATCAGAATCGGCGCCGACAATAGCAGTGCCGTCTCAAGGGTATGCCTGCCTAAATAAAGAACAAAACTCGCGTCCATATCATACTCCTGTTTTACCGCCGAGACCGCAGATGGTCGCGGCGACCACGCAGAGAATTTTTTATTTTATTCTTCTCTGCGGTCTCCGCGTGCTCAGCGGTGAAAATTTACCTGAAGCTCAAGCTCAAACTTTTCGCCAGCAATCCCCAGCCGTCAACGAGTATGAACAGAATCAGCTTCAAAGGCATCGAAATCATCACCGGCGGCAGCATCATCATTCCGGCGCTGAGCAAAACGCCCGCGATGACCATATCAATCAGTAAAAACGGTATAAACAGCAGACACCCCATCTCGAAAGCCGTGCGAAATTC
>JBELAA010000225.1:0-6526 GCA_049509315.1 Sedimentisphaerales bacterium
GCTGTCGCGCTTATATCCCTGGTTGTCGGCGGCGTTGGAATAATGAACATTATGCTGGTTTCCGTTACCGAACGGACGCGGGAAATCGGATTGCGAATGGCGGTGGGCGCAAGGGCAAAAGACATCCTTCGCCAGTTTTTGATAGAAGCCGTAGTCCTGTGTCTTGCGGGCGGGATTTTAGGTATTATTCTGGGTTGCGGCGGGTCATATCTTATAACCCGTTTTCTGCGCTGGCCCACGGAAACATCAATGGCGGCCATTGTGGCTTCGGTCGTCGTCTCAGCAAGCGTTGGAATTATTTTCGGCTATTATCCGGCATGGAAGGCATCACGTTTAGACCCAATTGAGGCATTGCGATACGAATGAAAAATATATATTGCCGAATTACTGCTGTCATTGTCTTTTGTCTTTATCTTTTGGTACAGGCCGGGTGCACGGTAGGCCCCGACTATAAACCGCAGGATGTAAATGCACCGGCAGAATGGGCAGGAACAAAAAATGTGTCATCGCCGGACGCGATGCTGCTGCAGTGGTGGACTGAATTTAACGACGCCAATCTGACCTCGTTAATCCAGCGTGCGATTAAATCAAACCTCGACATCAAACAGGCAGAAGAAAGAATTCGCCAGGCGAGGGCCTCACGCGGCGTGGCTGCCGCTGGGTTCTGGCCCACTGCCAATGCAACCGGAAGTTTCACACGCAACCATACACCTGCAACAGGGGCTGTGCCTGCACAGACGACAAACCTGTTTCAGGCGGGTCTGGACGCAGCGTGGGAGCTGGATATTTTCGGCGGCACGAGGCGCAATATCGAGTCGGCAGATGCCGGTATTCTTGCGGCAATTGAGGACCGAAGAGATGTCCTGGTAACCCTTACATCCGAAGTCGCTTTGAATTATGTCCAGCTTCGCGGTTTCCAGCAGCAAATCATTATCGCCCAGGACAACCTCAAGGCGCAAACAGGCACCGCTGATGTGACCCGTCAGAAATTTGAAGGCGGTTTTGTCAGCGCCCTCGACGTCGCCAACGCCAACGCACAGGTTGCCACAACACGTTCACAAATTCCCACACTGGAGACCTCGGCCCGGCAAACGATTTACAATATAAGCGTCCTGCTCGGTCAGGACCCGGCGTCGCTGCTGGAGGAGTTGTCCCCTGCGTCATCGATACCTGTTACGCCGCCCGAAGTGCCGACGGGATTGCCTTCGGAAATGCTTCGCCGGCGTCCGGATATAAGAAAAGCTGAAGCACAGATTCATTCCGCCACCGCCCAGATTGGCGTCGCCACCGCCGACCTGTTCCCAAAATTCAATCTTAACGGCTCAATTTCCACCCAGGCAAACAGGCCCGGAAAATTACGCTGGGACCAGCGCTCCTGGTCTTTCGGCCCCTCGGTTGACTGGCAGATATTCAACGCTGGGCAGGTCAGTTCCAATATCGATGTCCAAAAATCGCTCCAACAACAGGCCGTTCTTACTTATAAACAAACCGTCCTGACCGCTCTTAACGACGTCGAAAGCGCACTTGTCGCCTATGCCAATGAGCACCAACGCCATAAAGCCCTCGTTGACGCTGTATCTGCCAACCGAAAGGCCGTTGAGCTTTCCACCCAGCTTTACACCGAGGGCCAGATCGAATTCCTCAACGTTCTTGCGGCACAAGGGGCCCTCTATTCTTCTGAGAACGCCCTTGTCCAAAGTACTACCAATGTTTCAGCAGACCTGGTTTCTCTTTATAAGGCCCTCGGAGGCGGCTGGTCCGAGGACGCATCAACCCGGTAATAGCAGGCAATGCAGTCCCATAATAACACGGGCAGTAAACATTAAAAACTTAGGAAAGGTTTTACGTTAATGCGCCGGCGGAAAATGTCGAAAAATAATTGTGTGGGGTTTGCAATGATTTGCAACGATAAGACGGTAAAGGCATACTTTATATAGAAGGCCCCCCAGGGGGAGCGGCTTGACAAAAGGAGCGATAAAATGGGGATACAGGACATATCCGAAAATGTGATTCTCGCTGATGTTACGGCAGAGCCGAGCTTGAACGAGGAGCTTAAGAACGTTACCGAGGTGGAAGCTGCGAAAGCTGCTCCTCGACTGCAATCGTCGGCTGGTTTTGTGCTGTGTCTCCAAGGCGACAAGATCGATTTTTTCCGTTACTGCGCTCGACGGCGTTTTCGATATGGTTAATGACAAGTTCGCCGCGATGGCTATGCTGAATAATCAACCCGCTGAACAGCAGTTGTGATTTTCTGTAAAAAAATTAACAAAGCAGACCAAATTGAATTGCTCTTAATCCGCAATTTTACATTTTAATTTTTAATATTTGCGTTACTTTCCCCTTTGCAGCAAAAATTTTGCCCGCTCACGCACCTGCTCATTGGTGGTTTCCGCTGCGATTTTTTGAAGCAGTTGCGTTGTTTCCTGTGGATTGCTTTTGATTGTCGAAAAGGCGATTTTAACGACGGCTGATTCGGCTTCCTGTTTTAACTCCGCGTTATCGAGGTATTCAGCCGACATCTGCAGTGCCTCCAATGATTTCATATTCGACAGACCTGCCAGCACCATTTTTTTCTCAACGTCGCTCGGAGAAAGCGCCGTTGCCTCTTTATACATTTTGACAATTTCCTCGGCTGGCTTATTGGTTTCAAGACCGGCTAACCGTATATAGCCCCGTAACGCGAGGACCTTGTGGGTCGGGTTTTGCGATTCTTTGGCCACTTTTAAGAGGTCTGCCGCTGGCTCCGGGGTTGGCCAGTCCGAAAGCGACCTCACAGCGGTGTCCTTGACCTTGTCATTTGTGTCCGCAATTGCTTCTCGTAAAACGGGCAATGCCGCAGGGTCGCCTATTTTACCCAAAACGCTCAACAGCGAGCACCGTGTATCAAGGTCTTTGGCCGAGGGGATGCTTGCCAAAATTTTCCCTGCTGGGTTTTTATCGGCGGGAATCTGCCTTGCTACCGCAATTACGGTTTTCTCAAGTTCGGCTCTTTCAGCTTCAGACGCACCCATTTGTAAGTCAATCAATTTCTGCAGGTTGCTTTCGTCGGCCAGATTTCGCAGCGCCCTGATTGCCTCGATTCGCACCGGCTCATTGGTATCCTTAACGGCCTTCAGCAGCAAAGGCGCAGCGGCAGTGATATTTCGCTTCCGGTATCCCCCTCAGGATGACCTGGTCAACGTCTGCTCCGCGCAGGCGATACAATGCGTCCTGTGCGGCCTTTTGCTCGGCGCCGCTGCTTGCAACGGCTGCTCGAACGAGCACCTCAACTGTTTCAGTGTCGCCTAATATCCCGAGTGAGTCCAGCGCTGTGATTCTAACCTGCTCGTCAGTGCTTTTGGCAGCCGCTAAGACGGCAGGCAGCGCAACTTTGTCGTTACATTCGGCCAGTGCAGCCAGTAATTGCATCTGCTGTTCGCCTGCCAGGTTCGGCAACTGTTCGGCTGCCGTTTTTATAACGTTTGTGTCAGCGACATTCTTCAGGGTTGCTATCGCTGCAGTTTGCATCGGCTTATCGTTTGATTTGAAAACTTCGACAATCAAGTCGCCTGCCTTATCACCCGATGCCATTATCATTCCCCGCATAGCCGCAGTGCGAATCTGAATCGGTTCGGCTTGTGCGCTTAACTGCTTATATATCGCCGATGCATTGTCTTTTTGCCCTTTGGCAGCAAGGCGGTCGGCGCATAGCAAATATGCCTCAAGAACCGCTGGCTGTAATGCTCCCTTTATTTCGCCTTTTGCTTTTGCAATCGCCGCGACCGCACAGGGGTCGTCGATTTTTCCCAAAGCCGAAATCGCCGCACCTGCGAACGCCTGATTAGTATCTGTTATCAGTTTTGCCAAAAACGTAACTGCTTTTTTGTCGCCGCGAACGCCGATGGTGTTGATTATTCCCGCCTTCAAATTAACGTCTGCCTTATCGAGCGCCTCACGCAACGCCCTATCGACCGCCTCACCCGGTATCCGCTCAAGTGCGTATCGGGCCATATCGCAGGTATTCGCGTCCAATAGCATAGGGCCAAGCACGGGAACCGACGCCTCACTGCCTGTCATACTCAATTGCTCGCAGACAAATTGCCTGCTTGCGTAAGTGGCGTCGGCTTTGAGAAAATCGTCTAATTGCCTTTCGATTTGCTTTTTCTCGTGGGTATTTGCCTGCCTGATGATTTCAGTGATTTTATCGAAATCCCCACGGCCCTGTCCAAAATCGGCAGTCCTGATTTTCTCCAGTGATTGATTTAAGGCGTTTACATCGACTGCGCCGTTTGCGTCGATACCTGCAAAAACAATTGTTGCGATAATTGTAATTTTGAGCCAGCGATTCATAATTTTTCCTTTTTTTATTTGCTTTCTTTCAAAGGTGTTGCGTCAACTTTCAGGTCGCCAATCGCAAACTGTACGCCGTCAAGGCAATGTTGCAATATAGCGGGACGATAAAATACTTCGTTATTGTGCCCCAGTCCGCAATAGAAAACCCTCCCCTTGACGTAATTTCTAATCCAGTCAATGGGCATATTCACGTCGTTTGCGTCTGCTCCTTTTGCGTTTCTTGTGGCAGGGTCATTCAAATCGAGCGTCAAAAGCACGCGACAGTTTTCCCTCAAATCAAGCGGCTTCGAGCGGTAAATCTCGTCTTTGATTTTGAAACCCTCGCCGTTGAAAGCCCCGTTTAGCGGGTGATTCGGCTCAGCGTTGCGAATCGCCCAGACGCCGCCCGCCGTCCAGGGGTGATTGATAAATATCGCGCCCATCATTTCCGCCGCCTCAGGCCAGGTGTAAAAATTATCAATCGCCGCGTGAATGCCGATTATCCCCTTGCCGCCTTTGACAAAATCCATAAGCGCCTGACGCTGTGCCGGCTCGTTAAAATCAAGTTTGGTCGTATTATTGAAAACAATCCCGTCAAATTGTGCCAGCGTTTTGGCGTTAAAATCATTCATATCGTTGCTGGTAACGATTTCGAATGCCCCGGTCTTTTTACCCATCATCTCAAGGGCCTTGTTAATAACAGGGATGCTTTCGTGGAAGTAGCTCTTGCAAAGCCAGAAAACCAGAATCTTTCTCGGTTTGGCCGGCGTCGCCGTTGCCTTTGCGGGTAGCGCCTGTTCTATACGCTGCAATTCAACGTCCTTAAGCTCTCTCAACTTCGCCGGCGACCCGTCAGCCATAATGTTTCTTGTCAAACCCATAAGCGATATGACTCCCAATAATACAATTCCGATACTGCCTCGATTCATTTTCTTCTCCTTTTTCTATACGCTATCCGCTACCCGCTATACGCTATTGTTTCATACCTGCCAGGGGCTGCGGAATGTGCGCCTCGTCAATCGATTTGCCTGCTCGTCGCCGACAAACTGTTCCTTTGTCGGGTCCCATTTCAGCGTTCTGTTAAGCTGATGCGCAATAATCCCCAAATGGCATACCGTCGCCGACCGGCAGCCGGTTTCAACGTCGCATATCGGCTTTTGCCTCGTACGGACGCAATTGAGCCAGTTGGCATAATGATTATCGCTTTGATATAGCCGGGTGTCGTTTGGCCCGAACCGATGACGCAACAGCGACTCCGGTTTGGTATCGATAAATTCCCTGCTTACCTCGACCTGCCCCTTTGTGCCGTAAAATGTAATCGACTTGTATTTCACCGTATCGTCTTTTATAACAGTAACCCCGTTTGCGTAGCGATACGTGAGGTTGCCGGAATGGCTGTTATCAGCCGGGTTAATCTCGACAGGCCCGCTCTCGTCGGTTCCCAGACCCCATTGTGCGATATCGAAATGATGTGCTCCCCAGTCGCTCATCAATCCGCCGGCAAAACCTTCATAATCCCGCCAGTGAGGCCAACCCCATTCGTTTATCGGCGGCGCCAATCGGGAATTATAAGGCCGCCATTGATTTGGTCCCAGCCACCTGTCCCAGTCGAGGTAATCCGGCACCGGCTCTGCGGGCAAATTACAGGCAACCGGATACATCGGAAAGCCGCCTCCCGCGATTGCCACACGGACCGTTTTCACTTCGCCGATGAGACCATTACGGACAATCTCACAGGCCTGCTTGAATTTGAAATCCGACCGCTGCATACTGCCCGTCTGAAAAACACGCCCCGCGCGTCTTGCCTCCTGAACCATTCGCCTTGATTCGGCGATAGTCAGCGACAACGGCTTTTCGCAATATACGTCCAAACCCCTCCGGCAGGCCTCGATTGCGATAATACTATGCCAATGCTCAGGCACCGCAATCACAACGCCGTCAATATCGGCTCTCGCTAATAATTCTCGAAAATCGTGATAGGTGTCACATTTTGCCATTGTATTTTCCAGAACTATGTTCTTCGCAGCGTCTAACTTTTGCTTGTCAACGTCGCATAGCGCAACCACCCGGCAGTCAGGTATCGCTAAAAACTGCGACAATAACATCCTGCCCTGCATACCGGTCCCGATAAAACCCAGCGCAATCTGGTTGCTCGGCGATGATTTGCCCAATACCGGCCTGGTAATTATCGTTGGTAAACTAAGTCCTGCGACAA
>JBELAA010000226.1:0-3469 GCA_049509315.1 Sedimentisphaerales bacterium
TTCGAATCTACCTACAAATAAGAGATGCACCCGGGGCAGCACGTGCTATGAGAAAAATCTTTATAAACTCAATTCGCACCCCCAAAATACAGGGCACGCGGTTTTTTAAGGCCGTTGGTGTTACTCCGGCCGATTGGCGACAACGCCTTATTTCAATGCTCTTTTTTTCTCTTACCCGCAGGCGCTTGAGCCGGCACGGCAAAGTATCCTGGATAAAAAGCCGCCGCTTCTCCTGTTGGGAAGCGAAAAGAGTGAAAACAGAAAAATACCCGCCTGGCTGCAAACAATAGCCGATACAAACTACGTTAAGTCCGAAACCAATGGCATCTACGATCTTTACCGCATCAAAAAACCGCCCTATGACATCAGGCAATAGGCCGTATAGCAAAAAGCAGACGCAGAATACCTCCTCGCCTGCAAATGGGCCAATGTATCACTTATCAATCCGCACTCACTTTGCAACCCGGCATAACCGTTTGAATATCGTAATCGACGCTTCCCCAGCAAGATACCTGCATCTTATACAGGTCATTCAAAGCGTCACAGTTTGCACCGAGATTGAGAGAAGCGGGTGTTCCGTCTACAGGGTTGTAACCAGAAGGAACAACAAAGCGGCTGGGATTTGCGTCGTGCATTTTGCCGTAAGTGATGGTCTGTCTGCCCTTATATTTCCACCATTCGGCGTGGCCGTCGGCGTAAGATACCGTCGTTCCATTTCCGTGCCGAACCGGCGGGAAATCGCCCCACACGGTTGAATCGTAAGCGACGCAATAACTATCGCAACTCGAAGCGCCTTCGTCGATGAAAACTGCCCGCTCCGAGGTCTTTTTAATCGCGCCCATTGTCTTGTAGCAAAGCGCTCTGACGACAGCGAAATTGGCAGGTTTATTGGTGCGGTACATCCACATGCCGTTCATTCCGTCCATAATCGAAAAGGTTTCCAATTCGCCTTTTCTCCCGTCGGGGCAGGTATAAATTTTGTTCTGACGCACGTACTTGTACAAGGCGCCTGTTTCAATGGCACATTTCTGACAATCTTCAGGCGCAGGTGGTGGAATATTGTCCCAATTCGCAAAATTGCTCCAGGCGGGACCAATCCAGGGCTTCTCATTTAGGTGCAAGGGAACGGTTCCCTGACAGAATGGCGCCTCATCAGCAGGGCAAACTAACGGTGCGAATGCCACGCGGTTAATGGAACCGGCCGAAAGGCCCGCCGCAGAGATGGCAGCGGCAGTGCATCCAGAGTAAATAGCGGGATCGGGGATGCGCCTGGGGTCAACTGGCGGTCCTAGCATCGCTCCCGGCACAGGTGCACCGTTAACTAATTTTTCACCGTTGTCGCTGGCATATAACGACCAGGACATTGTCAACTGCTTAAGGTCGCTGATGCATACGGTGCGCTTACCCGTCTCACGGGCCTTGCCCAGAGCCGGCAGCAGAATTGCCATCAATAACGAGATAATCGATATTACTACCAGTAGTTCAATTAACGTAAAGGCCTTTTGCCTTTTCATAAGACATAGCTCCTTCCTCGAAGTTATCTATTTTAATGTTGCATTTATCTATTTTAACGTTGCATTGTAAAACAATATCACCCACATCAAACAAACCGCATTATACCAAATTTTATCGGTATATCAAGGGCAATTTTTAAAAATTTCATTATTAATTATGTAAGCCCCAGTTATTTTAGAGAGCCGATTTTGACCATTGTCCGTTATATAAAGTCCCGAATCGGCGCTTTTGTTACAGTTTTTTCCTGTTTTTTTGCACATTTTTTGAAAAAAGTTCAAAAAAGATGTAACAAATCCCGCCTTGTCTGGAATATTATTAAGAAGACCAAATAGTTTCTCAACAACAAAATATAGACCTCTTAAAGTAATTCAACAATCGCGTCTTGGCAGATTCATCCCACTCAGCGATGCACCGCATCTCTGAGGAGGGAAAAAAATGTTGTCCTGTTTACAGGAAATTGTCACTTTTCACTTACAACCGCTTGGGCGGCTGATAATCGCGCGATCGGCACTCTAAAGGGCGAGCAGGAGACGTAATTCATTTTGACCTTATGGCAAAATTCGACGCTTGCGGGGTCGCCGCCGTGTTCGCCGCAGATGCCGACTTCGAGGTCTTTGCGGGTCTTTCTGCCCCGCTCGATACCCATCTTAATCAGTTCGCCGACGCCCGTCTGGTCGATTGACTGGAACGGGTCGCCGGGCAGGATTCCCTTTTTGAGGTAGTCGGGGACGAAACCGCCGATGTCGTCGCGTGAGAAGCCGAAGGTCATCTGGGTAAGGTCGTTGGTGCCGAATGAGAAGAATTCGGCATCTTCTGCTATCAGGTTTGCGGTAATGGCCGCACGCGGAATTTCAATCATCGTGCCTAATTTGTGGCGGATTTTCTTTACGCCGGTATTTGCCACGACCTGCTTATAAATCTCTCTTGCCATCGTAAGCTGGTTGTTCAATTCCTTCACGTCGCAGACAACGGGTATCATAATTTCGGGATACGGTTTTTTGCCTGCCTTGAGCAACTCGGCAGCCGCCTCGAAAATCGCCCTGATTTGCATTTCGCTGACTTCCGGGTAGGTTATACCGAGACGCACGCCGCGATGACCCATCATCGGGTTTGTCTCGTGAATTGCGTCTGCCCGTTTTGCAAGCTCATCGAGCGATATATTCAATTCTTTTGCCAACTGCTCACGCTTCTGCTGACCTTCGGGTACAAACTCGTGCAGAGGCGGGTCGAGCAGACGAATCACAACGGGCAGGTTATCCATCGCCTCCAGTGTTCCCTTAATCGCCTTTTTGACATACGGGAACAGCTCATCGAGGGCTTTTTTCCTCTCGGTAACATTCTTCGAGACAATCATTTTCCGCAGTATGAACAACGGCTCATCGCTTCCTTTGCCGTAGAACATATGCTCGGTCCTGAACAGGCCTATGCCCTCTGCACCAAGCTGTTTTGCCTTCTGGGCGTCTTCAGGGGTATCTGCGTTTGTGCGGACACCAAGTTTGCGAACGCTGTCGCATATCTTGAGGAAGCTGTTGAGCAGGACGTTTTCCTCGCTGGCGTCGAGCATCGGCAGTTTGCCTTCGTAAACCGCGCCTTTTGTGCCGTTGAGCGTAAGCCAGTCGCCTTCCCTGAGGATTTTGCCTGCGAGGTGCAGCTCTTTTTTGCCGTAATCGACTTCGATAGCGCTGCAGCCGACGATGCAGCATTTGCCCCAGCCGCGTGCGACTAATGCCGCGTGCGATGTCATTCCGCCTCTGGCTGTCAAAATACCCTGTGCGGCTCTCATACCCTCAACGTCTTCCGGGTTTGTCTCTTCACGAACCAGCACGACGTCTTTGCCCGACTTTTTCCAGTCAACCGCCGATTGCGCCGTAAACACGATTTGCCCGACTGCGCCGCCGGGACCCGCGGGCAAACCCTTTGCCATCGGCTTTGCGGATTTCTCGGCTTTGGGGTC
>JBELAA010000227.1:0-4520 GCA_049509315.1 Sedimentisphaerales bacterium
TCGAGCCGTCGCCGGCAGCCACAAGCGTTGGTCTCAGCGCTGACTGCGGTATTTGCCTGTGCCACCCGTAATTCGGCGTTACCGTCAGCCGCGCAATCGTCCTGATTTTTTCCGATTCCCTCGGCCCAAACGATGAAAAAGTGGTCAGCATCACGAAAAACGCCATCAAAAGCGAAATCATATCAGCGAACGAAATAATCCATATTGGCGCGCCTTCGCCGCTTTCTTCTTCCTGTGGTTTGCCTTTCTCCGCCAATTGGCGCGCCTTCGCCGCTTTCTTCTTCCTGTGGTTTGCCTTTCTCCGCCAATGTTTTTTATCCTCTGTCTTCCGTTCTATGTTCTACGTTCTATGTTCTGTGTTCTGCCTTCTGTCTTCCGTCTTCACGCCGGCGCCTTTACCTGTTCCCGACGCTTGGCCGAGACAAATACCTGCATCTTCTCGCGGACAACCGTCGGACTTTCGCCCTTTGATATAGAGCAAATACCCTCCACCACCATATCCATTGATAAAATCTCCGCCTTGGAATGCATACCGAGCTTGCCGCCCAGCGGCAAAAATACCAGGTTTGCGAATAATGCCCCGTAAAACGTGCACACCAGCGCCACCGCCATACCTCTGCCCACCTCGTCGGGACTTTCCATTTTGCTCAGCATTGAAACAAGACCGATTAGCGTCCCGACCATCGCAAACGACGGGCACGACGCGCCCATAAAATCAAGTATCTTTTTGCCTGTTGCATGACGCTCCTGGAGATACTGAAGCTCCAGCCCCATCATTTCCCGGATTTTCTCTTCGTCCTGCCCGTCAACTAACATTTGCAGCGCCCTGCCCAGAAACTGGCTTTTCGCCTTGGGAATTTCCTGTTCGAGAGCAAGGGCGCCGTCCCGCCTGTTAATAGCCGCGTAGTTGACCATACTTCGTATAAGTTCCTGCGGCTGCTGGATTTTATGAAACAGGCATTTTTTTATGATTGAAAAAATCCCCAGAAACTGCGACATCGAAAAATGTATCATTGTCGCGCACGTCATACCGCCGAAAACAATGGCAATAGCCGGAATATTGAAAAACAGCCCGAGGTTGCCTTCATGAAGAATGGTCCCGATAATAACGGTCATTCCCAGAACAAAACCCAATATCGTAGCTATATCCATACGCCTATTTGCCCTCGCTTATCAGCTTCATACGCTGGCACAGCAGCGCCGCCAGTTTCGGCTCGCTTTGTCCGTTCGGTCATATAGTAAAGAATCCTCACTGCGTCATCGATGGCGCCGCCCTGGAATTTGCCCGATTCCATTTGCTTGGCGCACATACTGCTTATTATTTTGCTCGCCGATGTCGAATCCATTTTGTCGTATGTGGCCGCGATTGCCGTCAGGTTCGCCTTTTCACTCTGCTCTATCACGGCCCGCGTTTCCAGGAGCCGGTTCCTCTGCTCTTTGAGGTTCGCCACTAATGTCGCCGTGTCCACCTTCAGCCGGTTCAGCTCCTCTATATCTTTCTTCAGCGTTTCCTGGGTTATCTGCAGCCGTGCCTCGCGAACTTCCAGCTCCTTTGATTTTTCTTCATATTCGCGTATCTTTTCCCGCACCTCGAAAACCAAACTCTTGAGCTGCTTTGCGCTTAGCCCCTTGCTCGACTCTTCCCCGCCTGCCCCTGAGGAACCGCCGTCTTGAGATTGCGCCGTCGGATTGCCAGCTTCTCTGTCAGGAGCACCTGCGTTCAGCGTGCCGCGTTCAGCGTTCGGTTTCTGCACGCTGTCCGCTGTTACTGAACGCTGCCCGCCCTGGGCGGGGGCCGGCGAATGAGAACGTCCCACAAGCCACACTGTCAAAAACGCGCCCGCAAAACTCATAAACCCACCCGCCGCCGCGATTATTATCAGTTTCTTATTCACTTTCATTTCTCCTGATACCCTGATTTCCTGATTTCCTGATGCTCTGTCGTCTCACTGTCCTGCTCACCCCTAACAAAGTTCATCACTGCCATCTCATCCAGTTGCTTCTGCTCGAGCTTGTCCTGCTCTTCTATGTATCTCTTTTTTGCCTGTTCCCTGAGCCGTTCAAGCCCTTCTTTTGACCGCCTGATTTTCAAAACCTCTGCAATCATATCTTTTTGTTTACTTTCAAGCTCTTTGACCGCGCCTTTTAACTGCTTTATTCGCTCATCGGTCTGGGCCGAATTACGCAGGAAAAACTCCTGCTTGTTAATTCGCTCACACGCACGCTCATTGGCAATCGATTCGATTATGTCCTGTAAAATTCTTTGCTGCGTCAGCAGCTCCCCGCGGACCTGCGCCAGTTTTTCGGTCAAAGCGAAAAGTTCCTGCGTCTTTACCTGCTCCTGCTTTGTCCTTATATCCAGCACCCGCTGCAGCCGCCATACGAATCGCCTCATTTATCTTCCCGTAGGGCGGGGCTTGCCCCGCCGATGTTTAGCCGTCGCCGGCACGGCGACGCGGTTTTTACGCCCCGTTGGTTAATAATTTGTCCCAGTGTTGACTAATTGCCTGCATCTGCTTTACGGTTTCAGTGAAACCGGTCCTCTGGCGAACCGGCTGAACCAGAAAATCCCGAATCCGGTCAATTAGCGCAACCGCCCCGTCAATCCGCCTGTTGCTACCCGGCGAAAACGCCCCGATATTTATCAAATCCTCGGCGTCGGCGTAGGTCGCGTAAATCTCACGCATCTTTCTCGCCGCTGTTTTATGCTCCTCGCTCGTAACCACAGGCATCAATCGACTCACGCTGCCTAATATGTCCACCGCCGGGAAATGTCCCCGCTCGGCCAATTTCCTCGACAGGACAATGTGCCCGTCTAATAAGCTCCTGGCGCTGTCGGCCACGGGGTCGGTCAAGTCGTCGTTTTCCACAAGGACTGTCAGTATCCCCGTAATGCTTCCCCTTTCCGCCCTGCCCAATCGCTCTACCAGCCGCGGCAAAAGCGAAAATACGCTCGGGCAATACCCCTTCGTCGCCGGCGGCTCTCCCGCCGCAAGACCTATCTCTCGCTGCGCCTGTGCAAACCGCGTCAGTGAATCCATCATAAACAGGACGTTTTTACCCCTGTCCCTGAAAAACTCCGCAATAGTTACCGCCACAAACGCCGCCTTGACCCGCTGTATGGGCGGTGAATCCGATGTCGCCACCACTACCACGCTTCGGCTCAATCCTTCCGGCCCCAAATCGTTATCTAAAAATTCCAGCACCTCTCTGCCCCGCTCGCCAATCAGCGCAACCACGTTGACGTCGGCCTCACTCGAATTGGCGATGTCGCCTAAAAGCACGCTTTTCCCAACCCCGCTTCCCGAAAAAATCCCAATCCTTTGCCCTTTGCCGCAGGTCAAAAGCCCGTCTATCGACCGTATCCCCAGCGCAAGCGGCTCGCTTATCTTTATGCGACTCAGTGGCGTCGGACTTGCCGTATCCAGCGCTCTTTTTTCGTCGCCCGGCAGCGCCCCCTTCTCGTCAATCGGCTCCCCTAAGCCGTTCAGCACCCTGCCCAATACCCCTTCGCCTAACAAAATATATCTCGGCGTTGACCTGGCTGTAACCGTATCTCCCGGCGATATCCCCCCTATGTGCTCTAAGGGCAGTATTATCAAATGGTCGTTCTGGAAACCCACCACCTCCGCCAAAACCCTTTTACCGCCGCGAATATGTATTCCGCATAATTCCCCAAGGCCCAGTGCCGGCCCGTTTGATTCCACCGTCAGCCCCGATACCCTCACGACTGTCCCCTGGCAATCTAACAGATTGATTGTCTCCAGCGCCGAATGCAACCGGCCAAAATCAATCGCAAACTCTTTCATTGCCTCAGCCATCTTTCACCTGATTTTTTATTTTCTATTTTCAATTTTCTATTTGACCATTGATGCCTTGGTGTTTAGCCGTCGCCGGCACGGCGACGGGAAAATAAAAAATAGAAAATAATAAATAGAAAATCAAACAACCGCCTTTACCAGCGCCCTTTCCACCTGCTCTAAGTGCTCGTCTATCAGCGACTCAACCTTGCCTTTCGGCGTCTCGACGATGCACTGGGCAAGCCCGACTGACGGGTCTGCGGCAAATTTAATGCCGTCGGGCGCTGCGCTCCCTGCCTGCCCCTCAAGGGCCTGCTGTATTTGCTGATACCTTGTCAGGTCCTTAGGGTTCAGCCGGATTACAATTTCCTGGCGGGCAGGCGCATTTTTCAGCGCTTCGGCCACTATCGACTCAATCTGGTAGTCGCCCTCTTTGACCTTCTGCACTAATATCTTTCTGGCTATCTCCACCGCTAATTTCGCTATATGCTGCCTGTATTCGACAATCGACTTCTCATAAATAAACGCCAGCATCCCCGTTATCGCTCCGAGCGTCTGTATCCCTTTGACATATTCCTGTTTCTGATTTTCTATTTCCTCATCGCCGCAATATCCGGAGGGTTCGTTTTCAGAATTTCTCGCTAACGACAACGCCGGCACGTCAAATACTATCGTCGGCGTCTGAACCACCTTCACCGATTCAATTGGCCCCGCCAGTTT
>JBELAA010000228.1:0-3427 GCA_049509315.1 Sedimentisphaerales bacterium
GTCGGACCGATTATGGGGGCGACCACCACGCACATCCCGAACATCGCCATTGCCATTCCGCGTTTGTTTTTGGGAAAGCTCTCAATCAATATCGATTGCGCAATCGGCTGTAACGCCCCTCCTCCCGCTCCCTGCAAAATCCTGAAAAATACAAGCGATTGGATGTTCGGCGCAAGCCCGCATAAAAATGAGCTGACGGTGAAAAGCGTCACGCAGGTAAGATAAAACTTTTTTCGCCCGAACAGCGACGAGAACCAGCCCGACAACGGAAGAAAAATAGCGTTGGAAACCAGGTATGAGGTCAGCACCCACGTGCTTTCATCTATCGACGCGGACAGATTGCCCGCTATGTGAGGCAGCGCCACGTTTGTTATGGTGGTATCGAGCACCTCCATAAACGGCGCCAGCATTACCACCATCGCCAGCACCCACGGGTTGTGCGGAAGCCAGTCCTCGTGAGGATGCGGTATATGAGCTTTATCGCTGCTCATTTTACCTTAACCTCAGGAATTACCGACATCCCCGGCGACAGAACCTTTATATCGTTGGGGTCTTCGTCGAAAACAATTTTAACGGGGACTCGCTGCACGACCTTGATGTAATTGCCTGTGGCGTTTTCAGGCGGCAATAAGCTGAATATCGACCCTGTGCCCGCCTGGATACTGTCAATGTGCCCTTTGAAATGTTTCCCCGAACGCGCATCGACCTTAATAGTTACCTGCTGGCCCGGCTTCATATATTTAAGCTGCGTCTCCTTGAAATTCGCGACGACCCAGACCTCCCGCGGAACAATCGACATCAACGGCTGACCCGTGGATATATGCTCGCCCGCCTCGACCGATTTACCAGTAACCCTGCCCGCTTGCGGCGCTATTACCCGCGTGTATGAAAGGTTCAATTCCGCCTGCTCGACGGCGGCCTTTTCCTCCGCGACTTTCGCCTTCGCTGCGGCTACTAATGCGTTGGCCGAATCTAACTGCGCTCGCGCAGCTCTCGTAGCAGCCGATGTATTATCTAATTGCTGCTGCGTAACGCCAGCGTTGGCGTCGTATAGCTGCTTGTATCTGTTATAGTCCTTCTCGCTTCTGCCCGCCTCAATGGAAGCCGTGTCCGCCTGCGCCCTGCTTTGCGATTCTGCCGCCTGCGCCGCCGACTGCCTCGCCTGGGCCGTATCGAGGGCAACCTTGTAATCCCTCGGGTCAAGCTCGACAAGAATGTCCCCCTGCGAAACGGGCTGATTATCGTTCACTAACACTTTATCGACGTAACCCGATACCCGTGCGCTTATCGTAACAACGTGCCCCGTTATGAATGCGTCATCGGTTGATTCGCGAGACATCGCTCGGACAACATAAATTCCCACACATATCAATACGGCTATGCCCGCTATTATCCCGATTGAAGTTATTCTTTCCCAGCCGCCCCTGATTGCTCTTTTGATAATACTCATTTTTCCTTTCGCTCCAGTTGAACGTTATTTGTGTCCGACGCCGGTTGCGCCGTCTTTGAGGGTTCTAAACGCGCAAGTGTCCCCATTGCCTTGTTCAGGTCGAGCTTGGCGACCATGTGCGAATAAACCGCCTGGTAATAATTCGCCCGGGCCGTAGTTAACGCCGTCTGGGCGTCCAATACCTCGACCTGCGTATTTGTCCCTTCCCTGTAACCCGCCTCGACTAACCGCAGACCCTCGGCCGCGCGGGAAAGATTTAGTTTCTGCGAATCGACGAATTCCGCTGCGTCCTCAATACTCAGTATCGCCCTGGTCAGCTCGAACAACGCCGACTCCTCGCTGTCAACAAGGTCAATCTGCGACTGTTTCAGCCGGGCCTTCTGTGAAATAACTCCGCCTTCGCGGGCAAATCCGTCAAACAGCGGCAAAGACGCCATAACCCCGTAGTTCCACCCGAAATCCCATTCATCGAGCATCGGGTTATGAGAATTCGGCCTGGTCCAGAAATCCTTGTAATATGCGCTCACCGCCGGGTAATAAGTGCTCTGCGCGATTGCCAGCAGTTCCTTTTGCTGCTTTATGCCAAACTCTCTGCCCAACAGGTCGGGCCTGTGCCGATACGCCGACGCTGCCGCCTGCTCCATTGTGATACTCACCGGGGAATATTTAAGCTCGTCGCCTGGCATAAAGGTGCTGTCCTGCGAAATGCCCATTATCTTGATTAAGCTTGCTTTCGATACGTTGATTGCGTTTCGGCTCTGTATGAACTGCGCCATAAAATTCGACAGCTCCACTTCCGACCGCAAAACGTCATAATTCGAAGCGACGCCCACGGCATACTTTTGATTCACGTCATTGAGATGCGCCTTCGCGGATTTGACCGCGTCGTCGCTTATTTGGTAAAGCTGCTGGTTCAGCAAAACCGTGTAATATCCAAGTTGTGCCGCGTAAACGGTTTCCTGCACCGCGCTTCGCACGGCCTGGTCGGCCATAAGGGAACCAAGCCGGGCAGCGTTGATTCTCGCGGGAATCGCCCCTCCCGCGAATATCGGCTGAGTAACCGTTAATGCCGCCGAGTAATTATCCAGCGCGCCAAACGTTACTGCCTGACCGCCGAAAGTAAAAGATGGCTTCTCGTCAACTCGCTGGTAACCGCCTGATAATGATACATTGGGAAGTATCGCCGAATATGAACCGAGTTCATTGCCCCTTGCCGCCTCCTTTTCCTCTAACGTTCTCAAAAGCGCCTTGTTATTCGTCAGTGTCAGTTTGAGACAGTCCTCTAAAGTTAGCTTCCCCGCAACAACCGCTTGCGTCTGCTTCTCCGCGGCCTTGCGAACCTCCCACTGCTTGTATGCCGATTCCCGCGACAAGCTCACGTCGTCGTAATACTGCTCCTTGCTCACGCAGCCGCCGAGGGATAAAAATATTACCGATGATATGAGACATATTTTCATACTGTTCATATTAACTGCCCTTCCCTAAAGCCCTTATGCCCGCCGCGGAAAATCTCACTATATGTTCTATCGCGTCGTCAACGTCAATCGAGGCAATCGAGTGCCCCTGTGCCCCCTCGAACAAAACCCTGACCTGCATAATATGAACCAGTTGACCCGTTACTGAAAGGACGCTCATCAGGGCATTATGTTTATTGATGTTCGGACAAATTGCTATTATGGCGTCTTCCATAGCCGTTATCGTGGGACCTGCCAGCTCATTAAGAAACACATCTTTAGGCAGATGCTGTTCCGCCATTTCCCGAAAGAAAAGCTGCATAAATCGCTGACTGCGCCGGATGTCTTTGAAGGGCTTGAGAAAATCTTCGGCGTATGCCAGTAGCAGTTTTTCCAGCGTCGGCTTATTCTTCTTGTCTGAAACCTTCTCGATTGCCTCCAGCCGGCTTTCACGCATCTCTCGCAAACGGTCGCGAAAAAGCTCCTCATACAGCTCTTGTTTGTCCCCGAAATAGTAATTTAC
>JBELAA010000229.1:0-3806 GCA_049509315.1 Sedimentisphaerales bacterium
AGATACCATAGTTTGGGTCTGCAATCGGACGGTAAAATCAGGGCGTGGGGCAGTAACGAAATGGGGCAGACGAGAATTTACGCAGGAGCAGGAAATGACCACGAGGCAATCGCTGCCGCTGATACTTATAATTTTATTCTGTTAAAAGATAATACGCTTTTAAGCTGGGGCGGCGGCGATTGGCTTGAGCCGGGAATCCCGGATTATCACTGGCGACTGCCCGACGGCAATAATTATATTGCAATTGCAGCAGGAGGATACCATATTGCTGCCTTAACAAATGATGGCCGGATTCTGTCGTGGGATTATAATAATTATGACCCGCCGCCATACCCTGTTCCGTCGGGGGTTTCTTTCGCAAAGGGCCTCGCCGCTGGCTGGAAATTCACCGTTGCCTTAAAAGCCAGATGATAATTAGCGGTCAATAACGGTGACGGAATACGTCGGGGCTTGGCCCTCATGAAGTTTATAAACCAAACATCTACAAAACCTTGCGGGAAAAAAATAAATGGCTAAAAAAATTATGAAAATAGACGAGGCAAGAATTGAAAAAGCGGTAAGGGAAATCCTGTCGGCTGTCGGCGAGGACCTTAATCGCGACGGGCTTAAGGATACGCCTGCGCGGGTGGCAAGAATGTATGGCGAGTTGCTGGCGGGGATGCGCGACGATCCCGGCAAGTATCTCGAAAAGGTTTTCAATGAGAACTATGACGAAATTGTGCTGCTGCGAGACATACCGTTTTATAGCGTCTGCGAGCACCATTTGATGCCGTTTATCGGAACGGCGCACGTTGCGTATCTGCCGTCGGGCAGGATTTTAGGGGTCAGTAAGCTGGCCCGGATTGTGGATTGTTTCGCACGCCGGCTGCAGACGCAGGAGCGATTGACTACGCAGATAGCCGACTGCCTGATGAGCAATCTCAAGCCGATGGGCGCGGCCGTTGTGCTGGAGGCGGCGCACAGTTGTATGACGATTCGCGGCATAAAAAAGCCCGGCTCGATTATGGTAACAAGCGCTATTCGCGGCTCGTTCCGCAAAGACCCGCGAAGCAGAAACGAGCTTATGAGCTTGATACACAGCCGCAATGGGTGATGTTAAATCTCTTGAAAGTTAACCCCCAGGATAAACCTGGGGGCTTACCGGTCAGGTCACAAACTATGCACAAACTGAATCGTTGCGTGCGATTTTCGGTAAATCCTTTTTTGCCGGCCGATGAGCCGGGGTTCAATTCTTTCGTATCGAGACCCGCCGGCGACGGGCTGGCGGTGTTCCTTGAGCTGGGTATCGAGATAACAGGCGAGATAAATCCGGCGACAGGATTGATTGTCAATGTCAGCGATATCGACAAAGTGGTGCGTGAGAGGGCCGTGCCTGTTTTTGCCGAGGGCATAAGAACAAGCTATAAAGCACAACGCCACATCGGTTATAATGACCTGACCCGGCTTTTGAAAATCGCCTGGGGAAATTTAGAAGGCGGATTCGACCCCCGACAACGGCATTCGAGGGCAGGCAGGCTCACCACAGACAGGTTCGGCTCGGCAAAATTGAGCGGGCTGAGTTTGAAACTGAACCCCTTCAGGACTTTGGCGGTAATAGGGCAGGATTGCGAAATGGTTTATTTCAGCGAAAAATTCGAATTTGCCGCGGCGCATAAGCTGTGGAATGAGCGGTTCAGTGAGCGAAAGAACGTCGAAACGTTCGGCAGATGCGCCAATCCCGCCGGCCACGGTCATAATTACATTGTCGAGGTAACGATTAAATGGCCTGCCGGGCAGGAAATACGAACCGGCGATTTTGAGAAGGTGGTCTATGAGAGGTTGATAAAGCAGGTTGACCACAAAAACCTCAATGAAGACATAGCAGAATTCGGGAAAATCACGCCGACGGTGGAAAATATCGCGGTTTTTGCCTGGAAAAAGCTGGTCGGCGGATTCGATAAGGCGGTTTTGCACTGCGTAACCGTCTGGGAAACCGATAAAACATACAGTTCCTATTATGGTTAAACCGGGGGATGGGGTAAGGGCCTATAAAAACGCCATTTACAATACTGCCAGCCCCTGTTACCGAGCAAATCGGCCTGCTGCGGCATCTGATAAATCGGTGAACTACGGATGCGATTTTGGCGTATGTTTGAAAGCTATTGAAGAAGGGTTTTTGGCTGGTCCCATTTTTAAAGCTATGTCCTTTATTCGCCGATACTTACGGAAGATGTAATCGGGACAGAAATGTAGCAGATATTCGCGTTTTTGCGCGCCCGACGGGCACGGAGTGTGTGCATAAATAATTATGTTAGTGATTTTAATTCCTACCATCGGGTTTCCATTTATCACAGGACTAATATGAGGGCATTGGTAACCGGGGGAGCCGGCTTTATCGGGTCGCATCTTGCTGAGCGGTTAATCAGGGATGGCAACGAGGTCGTAGTCCTCGATAATCTCAGCACGGGCAATTTGGCGAATATCGCCGATTTACAGGGTAAGCCGGGGTTCGAGTTCATCAAAGGCAATATTTGCGACAGCGCCCTTGTCGAAAAGATTACCCGGCGATGCGACGTCATCTTTCATCTGGCCGCGGCGGTCGGCGTCCAATTGATAGCCGATAACCCGGTTTACACTATCGAAACCAACATCGGCGGAACACAAGTCGTCCTCGAAGCGGCAAATAAATACAAATGCAGGATTTTTATCGCCTCCAGCAGCGAGGTTTACGGAAAGAACGAGCAAGTGCCCTTCCGCGAGGAGGACGACATAGTGTTAGGCAGCACAAGTATGCCTCGATGGGCTTACGCGTGCAGTAAGGCGATAGATGAATTTCTGGGTTTCGCGTTTCATCAGCAATACGGTCTTAAGGTTGTGATTGGCAGATTTTTTAACACTATAGGGCCAAGGCAGACAGGCAGATACGGGATGGTGGTCCCGCGATTCATCGAGGCAGCCCTCAAAAACGAACCGTTCCGCATATACGGCACCGGCAGGCAAAGCCGGTGCTTTTGTTATGTCGAGGACGTCGTGGACGCGGTGGTCCGGCTGATGAACTGCGACAAGGCGATAGGCAGGGCGTTCAACATCGGCTCGGATGAGGAAGTAACAATCGAGCAGCTTGCCGACAAAATCATCGAAATTACCGCCAGTAAAAGTAAAAAGGAATTTATCTCATACGAGGCCGCCTACGGCCGACCGATTGAAGATATGCTTCGACGTGTCCCCTGCCTCGAACGCATTAAAAAAGAAATCACCTGGCAGCCCAAAACAGGACTGGCCAGCACAATAAAGTTAATCGTTGAAAGCAGCGGTCGTCGCTTATAAACTTAACCGGAATATTGCTGGATGAGGTTTTATAAATGAAGAGATTTGCCATTATAGGCGTCGGCGGTTACATCGCCCCGCGTCATCTCAAGGCCATCAAGGAAAGAGGTTCGACCGCCACCTCGAGCTGCGGCGGCGGGGAGGAGCGGAAAAGGTCGATTACGTAACGATATGCTCGCCGAATTACCTGCACGACGCCCATATCAGGTTCGCGCTGCGAATAGGAGCGGATGCGATTTGTGAAAAACCGCTTGTCCTGAATCCCTGGAACGTCGCCGCACTGGAGGAAATAGAGCAGGAGACGGGGCACCGGATAAACACGATTCTGCAATTGCGGCTGCATCCTGCCATTATCGCTTTAAAGCAGCAGGTGGATAGCGTGCCGAAGAATAAAATTTACGACGTTGAGCTTACCTATATCACGTCCCGCGGCCGGTGGTATAACGTCTCGTGGAAAGGGGACATTCATAAATCAGGAGGCGTCGCGACCAACATCGGCG
>JBELAA010000023.1:0-15736 GCA_049509315.1 Sedimentisphaerales bacterium
ATGACGATACCGACGAGCAGTCCAAAAAATACGCCGGCAAGAGCTGCGAGGGATTTTTTCGGCGTGAGAAAATCAACGAGAAGCGCACCCACGGCGAAGATGAGACCCGCCCAGAGAATCGCGTAAAAGTTTGCGCGTCCAATTTCGCCTGAAACCTCCGGTGCGGTAAGGTTGACGAGTAAAACCGCGACAATTATGATGAGGAAAATCGCACGAGTACCCCACAATAACATATCAGTGACCTCCAAAAGCTATGACAGATTTCATATTAACAGTTATTTATCGGTTACAGTTTAATTATTGCGTCATTGATGTCAACAAAAACCTTTTCAAAACATTGCGTCGCCGGCGGCTAAACAGAAAGTAGTGTTTCGGCGATTTTTTGTGCGGCGTCGTGTTTAGCAACAAGTTTGCAGGACTCTTTCATCTGCAGGCGGGTTTTGTCATCTTTGAGGAGGGGTTCAAGCTCCTCCCAGAGCCATTCCTGCCTGTCGGTATCGTCGCCGACGTCATCGACGATTATGGCGGCGCCGACCTCGACTAATTTGCCGGCGTTGAGATACTGATGAGTATCGCGGTGGTAGGGATAGGGCATACATATAGCGGGCAGGCCGGCGGCGGCGTATTCGGCGACGCTGACGGCGCCGGACCTGCCGATAACGAGGTCGCTTGCGGCGAGGAGTCCTGCCATATCATCCCAGTAATCGAGGACCTTGTGTTTTATCGCGGCGGCGGCATAGGCGGCTTTGACCTGTTCAAAGTTAACGACGCCTGTAAGGTGGACTATTTGCCATTTATCTTTGAAATCGGCGAGCTTATCAAGCAGGGAGCAAATTGTCCTGTTGATATTCTGCGAGCCGCTTGATGCGCCGGTAATGAGCAATATTTTTTTATCTTTGTCGAGGGCGAGTATTTCTTTGACCTTTTGAGGATTGGGATTTTCGAATGAGGCGCGTAAGGGGCAGCCGGTAACGAGGACATTTTTTCGGAACCTGCCGAAATGTTCGGCGGTCTCCTCGAACTGGACAAAAATTTTGTCTGCCCAGCGAGCGATTAGTTTATTGGCCCTGCCGGGGACCATATCGACGTTGAGGAGTGCTACCGGGACCGACATTTTGTGAGCCACCCGGCAAACGGGGGCGGCGACAAAGCCGCCGACGCCTATAACGACCGGGTTAGCAGTTTTTCCCCGCGAGGGCGGGACTTCGTGAAGCACCTGGCCCGCGATTTTACTGCTGGCGAGGAACATTTTCAGAAATTGCCAAAGTTTTGCAGGCCGAATGGTAAAACCAACGGCGGGTAAAACCGTGTATTGGAAATTAGTTTTCGACAAGACCTGTTTATCGATGTCGCGGGAGCTTATAAAAAAGTGGATGCCTGAATCGGGGGCAAGGCGTGCGATTTTTTCGGCCACCGCGACGGCGGGATAGATGTGGCCGCCGGTTCCGCCGCCTGCGAAAAAGAAATTCCTTACGGGCATTATGTTTCTCCGTCAAAGGCCACTTTATCGCAGTTGGCAGCGATATTCAAAAGGACACCGACGGCGGCGGCGCTGACAAGCATACTTGTTCCGCCGGCGCTTACAAAGGGGAGTGGCAGGCCCTTGGTCGGCAGGACGACGGTAACGACGCCGATATTGAGGGCGGCCTGGACACCTACCGCCAGGACGATACTGGTCGCGAGCAGTCGGCCAAAGGGTTCTTTGCAACGCATTATCACGAGCAGGCCGAGGATGAGGAACGCTATGAACAATAAAATTACGGTGATTGAGCCGATGAAGCCCATTTCTTCGCCGATGATTGAGAAGATAAAATCGGTCGTATCTTCGGGGAGGTGGCCGTATTTGCAGACGCCCATTCCGAGGCCTTTGCCGAAGATGCCGCCTGAGCCGATGGCAATGAGGGACTGGCTGGCCTGATAATTCGCGGAGCCGGCCCACTGGTCGGGGTTGAGGAACGCCAGTATTCGCATACGCCGCATAGGCGAGGTGAGTATGGCTGCGGCAAAGCCCACCGCGGCGACGGGTAAAGGCGCTACGAGGTAACGCCAGTTGGCGCCGCCGATAAGTAAAATCAAAAAGCACAATAAGGCAATCAGGGCTGCTGAGCCGAAATCCTCGATAATGACGAGGCCGACGACCAAGCCGAGGACGAGACAAACCGGTAAAAAGCCGCGTTTGAAAGTTTTAAGGCGAGCGCCGTATTTAACGCAAAAGCCGGCTAAGGAAAAGATGACGACCCATTTTGCCAGCTCGCTTGGCTGAAAACTTATTGTAGCCGGGCCGAGGGGGATTCGCAGCCAACGCCTGGCCTGGTTTATCTGGGTTCCGACCTGTGGAATGAGAACTATTACCAGTAAGAAGACGGCGACGATGAGCAGGTAGGTGATGGGCGAGCGCCATAAACCCTTATTCATACTGAATCTGCGATAATCGATTCGCGAGACGATAAGCATTACGGCGACGGCGGCGGGGAAAAACAGGGCTTTTCGCAGGTTTGCCGACTGGTAGAAATTTTGGAGGTCGATACCTTTAACAACATCCACGCCTGCGGAGAAGACGAATATCGTTCCGATTGCCATAAGCATAACCACTACAAAGCAGATATGCTCACGGAAGCTATTGCTTTCGTTTATGTCAACTATTTCAGCGATTTCACCTGCCACCAAGACACCAAGACACTAAAAAAAACAAAAAATAACGAGTTTAATTCGGCGGGGTGAACCCCACCCTACAATATCATTGTGCTGCCGTGCCGGCAGCGGCTAAACAACAAGGTAATCTATCATTTATTGTCGGCTTCAATGGCGGAATTTCAGCAAAAAATCCGGATTGTAAAGAGGAATAAGCGCCGTTGGTTGAATTTCAGAGGGGTGTCAAGGGAAAAATAACCACGGATGTAATGGGTCAGTTATGAGTGGGAGCGGAGCAGGTTAGGATGAATCAAGATTGAAAAAGGCGTTGGCGAGGTCGATGCTGGGCTGTTCAGCAAGTTTGTCCAAAACAGATTTGAAAGCATCTGTTGCATCAGGCACCCTCTTTCTGAGCGTATGTAGAACAGTCATAAGCGTCTCGCGAGTCGCGGCGCCGGCCTCGGATTGAGAGCCAAAGCTGACTTTTCTTGCAATAACCAGTGGACGCAATTCTCGCTCAGCAAGGTTATTGTCGGCAGGGACATTGCGGTTGTTAGCCCAGTGATATAACTGGTCGGCCTTTTGGCGGAATATGTCCTGTATTTTCTGAACAGTCGGGTGTTTGGCCTGACGGCTGGTGATGTCGATGATGACTTTCTTGATTTTGGCTGCCTGCTGTTTGAATTGCCGCCGTGTCATATCCAAATTACGAAGGCTGATTGCGTTGGCCAACTGCGGGGCCAACGCCTCGACGAATGATTTGACTTCGGGATTATCAGGAAAATCTGGTCGCCGCGACCATCCAAATCTTTGACGTCTCGCAGCAGGTGGGCGTAACAATACTGTATCTCAACAGGCATCTTGTTGTATCCACCATAGCGGTCCACAACCAGGATTCCCGGCAACGGCTTTTCGCCGAGGACTTCTCTGGGTACGGAGGCGGCGCGATAGATGCTGATATCATTAGTACAGAACAGCCAGGAGTAGCCGTTTTGGCCGTCGGTTCGCCAGCCGGTCTCGTCGGCGTGTTTAACAGCAGCTCGGCGGTAGGCCCGTATCAATGACTTTGGAACGTCCCTGAACCGTTTGGACAACTGGTGCAGCACATCGACCAGACTGCTGTAACCCATCCCCGTCTGCTTTTCAATCTGTCCCAGCGTGTTGCCGTAAATGTAATGCTGAACAGCCACGTAAGTCAAAAGCTGATTTGAGCACAGACACTTTGCCAGGACGCCCGGCGGCTTGGCGCTTATAAGTGTTCGACATTTGGGACAGTATTTACGTTGGAGTTGATACGCCACCTTCTTGACCTTCACCGGCTGACAATCCATCACCGTCCGAGACCTGAATCCCTTGTCCTCCAAAACGCCTCCACAATCAGGACATGTGTCCGCGACGACAATACGCTCTACCTTGTCCGCGTCCGGCTCACAAATGCCGGCTCGCCCTCAACGCAATCTGGACGCCCTTATTTTTCGGCTTACATTCCCCCCTGCTTGGCCTTATCGATATCATTCTGCTTCTGAACGCTATCATTGTGACTATTTTTGCTTTCTCGAAAATCTCCCGCCCCGCCGCCATTCTTTTAACCCCCTATCTCGCCTGGGTCTCTTTCGCAACTGTCCTTAACGCCTCGCTATATCTCCTCAATCGCTGATTATTTTTTTATAATTCCTGTTGCAAAGCCGACGATAAGCCGTATAATATAATTGATATGACTAAGAGCGTTACAAATTGTGTAGTTCCTGCCGGGCTAATCGCCCTCGCTCTTATCCTGCGCCGCCAAGGCGCATAAAACGATAGCACCACAATTCGATTTCCCTGTTACACCAATAAAAGCTCCGCCGCGGGCGGATAAAAATGGCTTTTATGCCCTTTTTAAGGCATAATGGCCGCTTAACTTTCGACTAGATAAATGTCTGGAGATATACAGATGGATGACAAAGTGATTATTTTTGACACGACGTTACGCGACGGCGAGCAGGCACCGGGGGCGTCGCTTTCGGTAGCCGAAAAGCTCGAAATCGCGCAGCAATTGGCGGTTTTGGGCGTGGATATCATCGAGGCGGGATTTCCGGTCTCGTCGCCTGCGCAGTTCGAGGCGACAAAGACGATAGCCGAGCAAGTAAAGGGACCGACGATTTGCGGCCTTACGAGGACGACGGAACTCGATATCGAATCGGCAGGTAAAGCGTTATCGTCCGCGAAGAAACGTCGCATACACACGTTTATCGCGACAAGCCCGATACATATGAAGCACAAGCTCAACAAGACCCCAGCCGAGGTTTTGAAAATGGCGGTGGCAGCGGTCAAACTTGCCAGGACGTTCACCGATGATGTCGAGTTCTCGCCGGAGGATGCCTGCCGAAGCGAGATACCGTTTTTAATTGAGATTTTGACCGCTGTAATTGAGGCCGGTGCTACGACGCTGAATATCCCCGACACCGTCGGCTATGTATTGCCTTATGAATACGGCCAAATCATTGCCCAGCTTGTCGCAGGCGTGCCGGGTGTGAATAAAACAATAATCTCGACTCACTGTCATAACGATTTAGGTCAAGCAGTAGCCAACTCGTTAGCGGGAGTAAGAAACGGGGCCAGGCAAGTGGAATGCTCGGTCAACGGATTAGGCGAGCGAGCAGGCAATGCCGCGCTTGAGGAAGTCGTGATGGCGATACATACGAGGCCTGACTTTTTCGGTGGTTCGACGATGCTCACCGCAGGCAAGGGTATGACAAAATCATTGACGACCAATATCAATACAAGGCAGATTTACAAGACCAGTCAGCTTGTGAGCCGGCTCACGGGGTTCGTGATACAGCCCAATAAGGCAATTGTCGGGGCAAACGCGTTTGCGCACGAGTCAGGTGTGCACGTGGACGGCGTCCTGAAGGAACGAAAAACCTACGAGATAATGACGCCTGAAACGATAGGGCTTGCGGGGTCAAGAATGGTTCTTGGCAGGCATACGGGCAGACACGGGTTTGCCGACAGGTGCAAGAAGCTCGGCTATAAGCTAACTAAGGATGAGATTGAGCAGGCGTATCAGAGGTTTACGCAGGTGGCCGACAAGAAAAAAGAGGTGTTCGATGAGGACCTTGTTGCAATTATCGACGACGAAGTGCGGGCTATCGAGCATACTTTTGAGCTGGAGTATATGCGGGTATTGATAGAAACCGGCGTAAGTCCTAAAGCGACAGTTAAGATAAGGACCAAAGACGGCGTGAAAGAGGCGCAGGCAGACGGCGACGGGCCGGTGGACGCGGCTTATAACGCGATACGCGAGGCGACGGGGCACTGCCCCACGCTGGAAAGCTACTCGATACGCGCGGTAACAAGCGGTAAAGAAGCGTTAGGTGAAGCGATGGTGAAAATCAAAACCGACAGTCGAACATTTACCGGCAGAGGTATTTCGACGGACATTATCGAGGCCAGTGCGAAAGCGTATATCGACGCGATAAACCGAATGGTCGGAAGGCCGGGAAAAGAAGAGCCGGGGGTCAAAGCGGAGTTGTAGTATCACCGCGGAAACCGCAGAGAAAAAAGGAAAAAGTATAAAGGCAATCCGGCTTCGCCTGATGGGCTACGCCGTGACAAGAAGGAAAATGAAATGAAAACATGGTTAATTTATGCGTTGTTGTCGATGGTTTGCTGGGGCAGTTATATAGTGGTTGCGAAAGTGGCGACAGTGGAAAAATACTGTGCGCTTGGGCCAAAATGGTCCGCGATATTGATGATGTGCGGTATAGCGATAGTGATGGTGATATACCTGGCCTTCAGCAAAGGGACGAAGCCGACTATTAACCTGCCCTCGACGGTAGCGGGAACGTCGCAGTGAATTCTGTGGGCGATGGGAATGGTGTTCTCGCTACTGGCATTTCAGGCAGGAGCCGACGTATCGCGCGCCGTGCCGATTTTCAACTGCAATACGCTGGTAGCGGTGCTGGTAGGAATACTGGTTTTGCAGGAGGTGCCGAATTTCGCCGGGGCAGTGAAACTGCTGATAGGAAGCGCGCTGATAATTGCGGGCGGAATCCTGGTGGCAAGATAGCAACAAAGTAAAAAGTAAAAATGAAAAAGTAAAAAAATGGATTCCCGCTTTCCGAAATGGGCTATCGCTGTGCTCTGTGCCGCGGGAATGATAGTTATGAAATGGCTTCTACCGTTATACATGGCGGGATTCAACGTTCGTTGAAGCGATAGCCGAGGCCCTGGACTGTTTCGATGATTTGGGGAGATTTGGGGTTTTTCTCGATTTTCCTTCGGAGCTGGGAGATGTGCTGGTCGAGGGTCCTGCTGTTGGGAACATGGTCGAATCCCCAGACCTGCTGGAACAGCTCAAAACGTGAAACGGGTTTATTTTTGTTTTCGTAGAACACCGTGAGGATGTCGATATCCCTCAAGCTCAGGTCAATTACTTTATCACCTCGGCCGGCGCGAAGCTGGTCGGGAAAAACCCGGAGGTCTCTCATTTGAAACATATCCGGAGCGATTTGTTTTTTTCTTTTCGCGAGAGTCCTGCGAGTCACAGCCCTGATACGAGCGACGACTTCCTTAACCCCGAAAGGTTTGACTATATAATCATCAGCGCCAAGCTCAAGGCCGACGACTTTATCTATTTCCTCTGATTTGGCGCTTATAAAAATTACGGGGACATCGGGATTGTCGTTCCTGATTTTACGGCAGACGTCGTAGCCGCTCACGCCGGGCATCATAATGTCGAGGCAGACAAAATCGGGCTTGTTTGAGTTATATAATTTAAGGGCGTCGCCGCCGTTAGCGGCCTTGATTGTCTGGTAGCCCTCGTTTTGGAAAATTTCGGACAGGCCATCGAGTATATTGGGGTCGTCTTCGGCTATCAGGATTTTCATTTTTGTTCTCCTGTCTGCGGGGTTTGAGTTTTAAGAGTAATTTCGAAAACAGCGCCGGAATCTGCCGGCAACAGGACTATGTCTCCGCCGTGAAGCCGGGCAAGCTGACGGGCGATGTTGAGACCGATTCCGGTTCCTGAAACACCGTCGGTGAGCTTGTTACTGATTCGGTTAAAGGGCCGAAATATTTTTTCCCGCATATTGGACGGGATGCCGGGGCCTTTGTCGGTGACTGTTATTGTAGTAACAGAGCCGAGTCGGCGGCTGGTGATTTTTACATATCGGCCCAGGGCAGCATATTTTTCCACATTGCTGAGGAGATTACCGAGAATTTGGGCGATAGCGTCGGGGTCAGCTTCGACAAGGTCGGGGGCAGCGGCGGCGAAATCGGCTGTTATATGTCTTTTTTCGAATGAGGCCTTGAAATTGGCAAGCACCAAATTGATGACATTATCCACAACGGCGGGGGAGAACCTGAGATTGAGCTTATCCTTCTGGCTTTTGCCGAAGGTGAGGACATTGGCGATGAGGCGCGTGAGGCGGCAGCTTTCATCAATGATGACGCCGAGGTAGCTAACGGCTTTTGCCTGGTCGTCGGCAATAGTATCCTGCATAAGCTCAGCGAACATTCTAATGTTGGTCAGGGGGGTTTTAAGCTCGTGTGAAACCTGGTTGACAAAAGTAACGCGCTGCTGGGCGAGCCGGATTTGCCTGGTATTTTCACGGAAAAAATAAACGGCAAGGGCTACCAGTGCCAGTGCCGCGGTAACAATGCCGACGGTAACGGCAAAGAACGGTGTTGCCCCCTGAAAAGAGAGGATAAACTCCGGCGGGAGATAATATTTGAGCCGCCAGGAACTCAGGGGGAACTTCAGCTGAATCTGTGAGATGGGCGCAGTGCCATCAGGCGGTTCGAACCGGCCCCACTGGTAGATATTTTTGTCGGCGGCGTCGCACAGGACGATTCGGCCCTTGAGGTAATTTTCAGTTGAATAGCTCTCTTCGGGCAGGATATTGATGACGTCGGCAAGCAGCCGGGAACTGTCGAGATCGGCACCGATGATGCTGCCATTTGGCTGTCGCTGCCACAGGATTATATGCAGACCATATCCCCAAAACCAGGTAAACCAGCCCCTGGTTAATTGAGAATTATCGATTGTTGCGGGAGAAATCTGCTGCCTGGCGGCCTGGTTTTGGGCAGAGTCGAAATGAGATGTTTGCTGCTGCCGGGACGGGTTGGCCTGCGCGGGGGAATCGGGCGGGGATTGATTGACGAGGGTATTGTAACTGAGGATATCCTGGGCGCGTCGCAGAAAAGCCAGCTCATCTGCGGTGAGGTTATCCTTCGGATTTGGGTAGATGAGAAACCCCTGGGGGTTAAGCAGGAAGACCTGGGCAATAAAGGGACTTTTGTCGGCAATGGAACGCAGCTTGTCGGCGTTGGGTTCGGCGGCAGCAAGGATATCGGAGATTTGCCTGCGGCGATTCTCGAGGAATTGCGCGAGGTCGGTGTTTATGCTGTTGAGCTGGCCGGTCAGAAGGACGTTGAGCTGGCGATTGACATTTTGCTGCTCATAGTGCGCCAACCTCAGGCCCAGGTATGTAATCAGGGCCAGAGGCAGCAGCACTATGAGCAGAAAGATTATCAATAATTTTGGCTTCAACTGGTTTTATCCCGCAATTTAATTTTTCTGTTGCTGGGTCTGGACCTGATACTGCTGTTCACGCATAACTTTTCTGGACCTGTTGTAATCGGCATCCTGTTCAAGTCCCTTGTTAAACATTTCCTGTTTCTGCAATTCATCACTCAAGGCAGGGGAATTTAATTGAACAGCATTGGATTTGAGATATAAGGAATTTTCGGTTCCTGCTTTTCTGGCTTCATCGATCTGGCCTTTATCGCGAAGGGCGATAACGAGGTCGTTTTTCTCAGCGGCCAGAAGCTTGACGACATCAACCATAACCCTCGAGTCAGCCCTTTTTTCGACGAGATCCGGCGAGTCAGTAAAGCTGATACCGAGAGAGGTTGCGAGTTTGTCTATAACGTGGGTTTTCATATTGAGGTATGAGGTTTTTACCGCGGCAAGCTTTCGAGAGCTTCCGTTTGCGCCAGGCAGGACCTCCACTTCAAGCATCGCAAATTTCTCATGACCGGCGTAGAGGTTACTTATAGATACAGAAGCGGTGCTGTCGGATATTCGTCCGGTGCGGCCGAGGAACCGAACAGGTCGTATCCCGGAGGGGCATTCGATATCAATGCGGACATCCTGGGCGACGACGCCAAGCACCTGGCCGAATTCACTGTTGAATACACCAGCCAGGTCTGAGGCGTTCTCTGCAAAATAATGGCTTCCGTCGCTTTTGAAGGCCAGTTTGGTCATCAGGTCTTCATTGTAGCCCAGGCCGATACCGATAGTCGTAACCGAGATACCCTCCTTTGCAAGTGAGGCGCCAAGGCAACCCAGCTCATCGGGAGAAGAGGGCCCCACATTTGCCAGGCCGTCGGAAAGCAGGATGATACGATTGACTCGTTCGAGACCGAGGAATTTGCGAACTTCCTGAGCGCCTTTGCTGACACCGCCGAACAGGGCGGTATTGTTGCCTGCCTGTATGCTTTGAATCATCTGCTCGATTTCCGTTTTGTCGGAGACCTTGGTCGCCGGCACGATAACGCTAACGGTCGAGTCATACGTAACAACCGAGATAATATCATTAGAATTTAGCCGATTGAGAGCCATAATCGCAGCGTTTTTGGCCTTTTCGATTTTTTCGCCGGTCATTGAACCGGATTTGTCAATGACAATAGCCACATTGACGGGGGTTCGAGCCGAGCCGGCGGTATTGGTAACAAAGCCGGTCAGTGCGACGCGAAGATATGCCTTCTGGATTTTGTCGGCCTGGAGATAAGGATTGCTTACCGCCACATCGAGCATTGCCTGTTTGTTGGACTCAATTACCGCGCCTGTTGTAACAATGGGAGCCGCGATGAACAGGGCGATGAGCCACATTTTTAATTTTAGCTGCGTTTTCATTTTTTTCTCCTTAAAAAGTATAATGTTTCGTTGTTGTTTCCGCAATCTTCCGGAAAATCGCGGTTCTACTCTTTTTATAAAATACGTCATTGTGCGGTCGGGATGGTCAGGCGGATGTAAGTTGTATGTAAAAAGTTTGTAAAAGAACGTTATTGGGCCGATATGGTGGACAGGCAGGATGGCTGCTTTGTTAGAGGGTTGAACGCTGACGGCGTGATTTTTATTGTTTTTTTGACGATAATTTACTTGCAGCGGGGTTCAATATGCTTATAATAAGTAACATGAACGTAAGTTTCACAATTTGCTTCACTTCCGCGGGGCTTCCGGGCCTTGGTATTATTCTGCGCCGCCAGGGCGCAGAATAGAATACTTACACAATTCGAATATTGACAATCAACGGAACAGGGCAGAATTTTTATGGCAGCATCGGTCTGTTTGGGCAATAATAAACGGGCTTTAAACATGGAAGGACCCTGACCAAAGCGGAGCTGTAAGAAACATTAAAAATCAAAATGCAAAAAGCAAAATTGCAGAATGAGAGAAAAATAAAATTATGGCAATGACGATAACGGAAAAAATACTCGCAAGGGCGAGTGGGAAGAAAACAGTAAAGCCGGGCGAATTAGTCAACGCTAAAATCGACCTTGTGATGTGCCACGATGTAACGACGCCTGCGGCGATAACGATGCTGGTTGAAAAAGGCATCGATAAGGTTTTCGACAAGAATAAGATTGTCGTAACGCCGGACCATTTTCAGCCGGCAAAAGATATTAAGAGCGCCGAATTGCACAAACGCCTTGATGAATGGGCGAAACGCCAAAAAATCAAATACTATTATAAGTTAGGCAAGGCGGGCGTTTGCCACGCGTTGTTGCCTGAACAGGGGCATATCAGGCCAGGCGAAGTGATTATCGGCGGCGATTCGCATACCTGCACATACGGGGCGTTTGCGGCGTTCAGCACGGGCGTTGGCTCGACCGATTTAGCGGCGGTAATCGCGACGGGAAAGCTCTGGTTCAGGGTGCCGGAGTCGATGAAATTTGTATTAAACGGAAAATTGCCGAAAGGCGTTTACAGCAAGGACGTAATCCTTGCTGTGATTGCACGCGTCGGGGTCGATGGCGCTTTGTATCGGGCGATGGAATTTGTCGGCCCGACGCTCAAAGAGATGTCGATGGAAGCGCGGATGACGATAACGAATATGGCGATTGAGGCAGGCGCGAAAAACGGGATTATCGGCTTCGACGCGACAACGAAGAAATACCTCGAAAAACGCCTTACGGGAAAGACCACGTATAAGGTCTTTGAATCGGACACGGATGCTGAATACGTCGCAGTTGAGGAATTTGACTGCGCGAAGATAGAGCCGATGGTCGCTATGCCTCACTTACCGAGCAACGCCAAACCGATTAGCGAATGTAAAGGTATGGCGATGGACCAGGCGTATATCGGAAGCTGCACAAACGGGCGAATTGAGGACCTCAGGATTGCGGCTAAAATCCTCAAAGGTAAAGAGGTGAAGATTCGCACGATAATCGTGCCCGCGACGCCGATGATTTGGAAACAGGCGGACGACGAAGGGCTGTTCGACGTTTTCTATAAGGCCGGGTGCGTGATTTCCGCGCCGACCTGCGGGGCATGCTTAGGCGGATTTATGGGAATTCTCGCCTCCGGCGAAAAGTGCATCAGCACAACAAACCGCAATTTCGTCGGCAGAATGGGAAGTCCCAAGAGCGAAGTGTATCTCGCAAGCCCGGCGACTGCGGCAGCAAGCGCCCTCACAGGCAAGTTGGAAGACCCAAGGAAGTTCCTGTGAGGAAATACTAATATCTAAACCCTAAATCCTAAACAAATACAAATGACCGAAACTCAAAATACAAAACGTTACGACCTTGAGGACAGGACGCTGGAGTTTGCAAAGCGGATAAGGGTATTTGTTGCCAAGCTGAAAAACACGCCGGCTAATATAGAGGATGGAAAACAACTTATCCGGTCGTCCGGGTCAGTTGGAGCAAACTATATTGAAGCGAACGAAGCGTTGAGTAAAAAGGATTTCGTAATGCGAGCCAAGATTTGCCGGAAAGAGGCAAAGGAAAGCAGATATTGGTTGAAACTGGTCGATACCGGCGAAAACAAAATGCTTGAGCAGGAAAGGAAAGGTTTGGAAAATGAGGCCGTGGAACTAACGCATATCTTCGGGGCGATTGTGACCAAGAGCGAATGATGTTTTGAACATTTGATATTAGGGTTTTGATATTGTTTAGAATTTAGAAATTAGGGTTTAGAATTTGGATAAGTGAGGTAAATGTTATGGCTAAGGCGCATGTTTATAAACGAGACCATATAAATACGGATGAAATCATACCGGCCAGATACTTGAATACCGATGACGAGAAGGAACTGGCGAAGCATTGTATGGAGGATTTAGACGCCTGGTTTGTAAAAAAGTTAAGCAACGGCGACGTTATTGTCGCGGGCGATGACTTCGGCTGCGGCTCATCGAGAGAGCACGCGGTCTGGGCGATACGAGGGGCAGGCGTGCAGACGGTAATCGCCAGGACCTTTGCGAGGATTTTCTATCGCAATGCGATTAACTGCGGCTTTTATCTCATCGAAAGCAAAGACGCGGTCGAGCGAATCAATGACGGCGACGAGGTGCAAATCGATTATGCTCAAGGTATAATCGAGGACAAGACCAGGGACCAAAAGATAGAGTTTCGGCCTCTGCCTGATTTTGCACTGGAAATAATCAAAAACGGCGGACTGCTGGAGCATATTAAGAAGAAAGCTTAAAAAATAACAGCAAGCAGAAAACGAAGGAAGAATCATGAAATATCATATGAGAAGATCAGAAAGGGAATTAAAAGATAATAACGATATTGAAGAAATATTGAAAAATGGAAAATACGCAACGATCGCTTTGTGCAACAATAATGAGCCGTATATTGTTACCTTGAACTATGGATATGATTCTGCAAACAAAGTATTGTATTTTCATGCCGCAAAGCAAGGCACAAAAATAGATTTTATTAAAAGTAATCCCAATGCTTGTTTGACGATCATAAAAGATAACGGATATATCCAAAAAGAATGCGCTCATTCATATAGATCGGTTGTTGTTAGAGGTGATATCGAATTAGTAGAAAGCGAAATTGAAAAAAGACACGGGATAGAAATAATGATAGAGCAACTGGAAAATAATCCTGAAATAGTAAAATCGACGTTAGATGACAAAAAAAGTACTTATGAAAACATGCAGATAATAAAATTGAAAATTACAGAGATCGCAGGAAAAGAAGGAAGATAAAAATAAAAAAAACCAGTTAACACAATAAAGAAGAAATTAGTGAAGACATACAAAATTGCGGTAGTGCCGGGAGACGGGACGGGGCCGGAAGTTACGGCGGAAGCGGTAAAAGTTATCAATGCGGCGGCGGATGCTTGGCGAAAAGCTGCACTTGACAGGAAAATTGTTAAATCTGTCTGCTGTGCTAAATATGTCCAGCGCATTTAATAATCGGAATTGGTATTACTGCCCACAATGCCTTGAGAAGCAGCGTAAAATTAACGAGCTTGAAGAAGAAATTCTTTCTCTCAGGGCGAAATTGCGTTACGAGGAGAGGTCAGCCAAAGGTAATGGGTCAGTTACAGGGGGTTTTCCCTTCGTAGCGCGGGCTTCCAGCCCGCGCAGGCGCGGCCAAGATGGCCGCGCTACGATTCGTCCCACCAATAACTGACCCATTACAAAAAATTACCGATTTACCCCCCCCCCGTTAATACATATTATAAGTCCTTATTGTTAAAAGAGATAAGGTGTTAGTCCGGTGGTTTTTTGAGTTCCTCGGCTTTGGGAAGGTCGTTTAGAGAGTTGAGCATAAAAATTTCGAGGAATTTTTTAGTTGTGCCGTAAAGCATAGGTCTGCCGACGACCTCAGCCCTTCCCACGATTTTAACCAGGCCCTTATACATCAGGTTTCGAATCATATCGCCTGCCGCGACGCCCCTGATTGCCTCGATATCGGCCCTGATAATTGGCTGCTTATAAGCGATTATTGCCAGGGTTTCGAGAGCCGCCTGGCTGAGCGTGCCCTCATCGCGTGCACGGACGAGCTTTTTGAGCCAGTGGTTGTAGCCATTGAGCGTGAGTAATTGATATCCGCCGGCGATTTGCTCGATACGGAAGGCGTTGTTATTGGTTTTGTATTTCTCGTTGAGGTCATCGATGTGCTTGCGAAGCTGTTTTACGTTTGTGCCGACAATATCGGCTAATCGCGTAGCTGTTAGCGGCTCATCGCTGGCGAAAAGCACCGCCTCCACGACCGATTCAACGGTCGGTTCAAACCCCGGTTCTGCCTGGGGAGCCGGTGATTGTTGTGGTTCCTGCGGCTGTTGTTCAGCAACGGCCTCCTGCGATTGAGGCGTTTCACTGCCGGTCTCGACTTGCGGCTGCTGCTCGTTATTCTCGTTATTTATAATTGCATCCTGCTCTTGAGTCATATCTGTTTCCAATTGAACGGGTCATAATCGTTTCTACTGATTCTTATTGTTACCGCTGGAAGAATTTTTTGCAACTGTCCTGCCAATTTTTTCAAAATAAATCGTTCGGAAACGGTATGCGACAGGCAAATCACCGTCAAACCCGCTTCCTGTGCCGCCAGTGCCTGATGATGTTTGATTTCGCCGGTAACGTAGAGGTCGGTTTTCTGGGCAATGATGAGGTTAATGATTTTGCCGCACGAGCCGGCACATACGGCGGCGGTTTTGACTAATCGGTTTTCAGGTCCAATTACGCCTATGGCCTTTGCCCCGGCCCGCCTTTTGATTTTCGCGATAATCGCTTTCAGTTGCGTCGGCTTGGCTAACCTGCCTATTCTGCCTAAACCGAATTTGGCTGTCTCGTCGGCTAATTTGAAAATGTCATACGCCGGGACCTCGTATGGGTGCGCCTTTAGCATTGCCAATATAACCCCGGCCAGTTTGTCGGCGGGCACCTATTGCGGGTCGAGTGCCCTCGAGAGGCAGGAAACTGCCCTGGCCCTGCGCACCAAAACCGCAATGACTGTAATTACCGATATGGCCTGCTCCCGCTGCGAAAACAGCATCGGCTACTTGTGCCGCCGATGCAACTGGGACGTAAACTACGAGTTTGTAATTGTCGCCCGCCGGTGATTTGACGTAATCGCCTATTGGTTTGCCGTCGGT
>JBELAA010000230.1:0-3545 GCA_049509315.1 Sedimentisphaerales bacterium
ATATTGGTTTGTGAGACAATCATCGTCGTGCTCTTGCTGTTGGTGATTTGCCCCTTGCTGGCCGCCTGCCCGCTTAATTTGTATTGCGATATATCCACGAATTGCCCTAATTCACTGGAAAGTTTCGCCAGGTCCGTTTCCGCCGTATAGTTGAACGCTCCCGTCGTTCCCGTGCAGCTCACATTCGCAAAAGCCGATGTTACCCCTGCTTTCTCGAATTTGATTTCTTTACCCTCGGTTGTTATCAGCGCCTCCGCCCGTATCGGCTCAGGAAGCGAAACGGGTTTGCCGTCAACCATTCCCGCAAGCCCTTCCACGCTTACCACAGTTTCTTTACCCCGCCTTCTGTCAAGGTCGCCACGTTGCCGACCACCTTGCCGCCGGTCAGTTTCGTTCCCGTTTTCAATCCCATCGTATTAGGCAGTTGCGCCGCGAGCGCCGGTATGTCGCATTCCATACTCGCTTTCAACGCGCCCTTCGAATCCGGCTTCAGGAAATCTTCCAGTGTCGCCAAACTCGTCGGCGCAGCGCCGCTGGCATCGACTTTCAGCCAGTCGGTCCTGACCGTCATCGTCTTAACGTTGATTAAGTTGTCCTCCTGACCTGCCTTCGCTGTAACTTCCAGAACACTGGTCTTTATCGTGTCTCCTTTCAACTGAGGCGCTGTTATCTCCAGCCCCTTGCCCTCCACGTCCGCGTCAACGTTTTCCACCATCCCGTTTTTAATTGCCGCCTTAATGTTGGCTGATAATTCCCCTTTAGCTGTAACATCGACGCCCGCTATTGCCAGTAACGATTCCAGTTGGCTCAGTTGCAGGTTATTAACCTCGACTGTTACATCTGCGCTTGTCTTTTTCATATCCCAGCCCGCGCCGGGTGTTACCGCGCCTTTTGCGCTAATGGTCGATTCCACCGCGCCGGGATTGTTCGGCTCAACCATTTTCGCCCCGATATCGAACTTCGATTGCTGGCCTTCAGGCCGCAAATTCACCGTCGTATTTATCTGTGCAACCTCAACCGCCTTTGCTCCCCCTGTAATCCTCACGTCCCCGTTCCTGACCACCAAATCTATCCGCCCAATCGGCAGCCCCGCCTGTGTCTTCTGTTCTGCCTTCTGTGTTCTTTGTTCTATGTTCTTTGTTCCCTCTTCCGTCTTCTGTTTCATTTTCGCAACGTCTATCTCAACTCTCGGCTCATCTATAACCGTCTCCCCCAGCGCAATACTCCCCGTCAATAACGCCCCATACTTCGGCTTAGTCGAGAAACTGTTTACCGCCACCGACAAGATGTTTGCTTTGTCTTTGTAGCTTATCTTGCTTACGCTTATCCCCTTACCCCAGCTCATCGTCAGCTTCGAGAAATCCACCGCCCCAATCCCAGCAGCGTTGGCCTTTGTCAAAATCATCTGCCGGCAGCTCCCGCTCGACACATACGCCGGCACCCCAACCGCTACCCCCAATATAAAAACCACAATCAACCCGACTATCACCCAAAGCGCTATCTTCCACACCCGCCTTTTGGGCTTCTTAACTACCACTTCTTTACTATTTTCAGCCGACTCCATAAGTTTACTCCTTAAAATCAAATCACGCTTTTATCCGCCGCAGGCGGGTTAATCTCGCACCTTACCAAAAAACATCAGGCCGATTCAACCCTAACCGGCTTCCTCGGCCCTATATCTTAAATCCTCAATCCAAATTCCGCAATCAGCAATCAACAATCAGCAATCAACAATTTTTTACCCCTGCATTATCTCATCCGACTTGTGCTTTACCACTTGGTCCGCCTTGTCGGTATATAACTTAGTAAGGTCGTCAAGCTGCTTTTTCCCCTTCTCAAGGTCATCCTCGGTTATCAGCTTTTCCTTTTCATCCTTCTCAAGCTGCTTTATTGCGTCTCTCCTGACGTTACGAACGCTAATCTTCGCCTGCTCCCCCATTTGTTTTACCTGCCCCACAAGTTGCCTCCTCCGCTCCTCCGTCAGCGCCGGCACGTTTAGCCGTATCACCTTCCCGTCAACCATCGGCGTCAGCCCCACCTCGCTTGCTAATATCGCCTTGTCGATGTCCTTAAGCGACCCCGGGTCAAACGGCTTCACTAATATCATATCCGGCTGCGGCGTCGATAACGACGCCAGCGCCTTCAACGGCGTCGGGTTGCCGTAATACTCGACCTTTATATTCTCTACCAGCCCCGTCGATGCCCGTCCTGTCCGCACCCCCTTAAACTCATCCTGCAGGACCTCAACGGCCTTTTTCATCTTGTTCTCACCGTCCGTAGTTATCTGCTTAACGGGCATAACCGGCCTCCTTATCTTAAAAAATCACGGTTCCAACGGGCTCGCCGCAAATCGCCTTGGTAATATTACCCTTCTTGAAAATGTTAATTACCACTATCGGTATCTTATTGTCCCTGCACAAACTTATCGCCGATGCGTCCATCACCCGCAAATTCTTCCCCAGCACCTCCTGATACGTCAATTTCTCGAAAAATTTCGCCTGCGGGTTCTTTTCCGGGTCCTCGCTGTAAACCCCGTCCACCTTCGTCGCCTTTATCAGCAAATCCGCCTGCAGTTCCGCCGCCCGCAGCGCCGCGCAGGTATCGGTTGTGAAAAACGGGTTCCCCGTTCCGCCCGCCAGTATCACGATTCTTCCCTGCTCGAAATGCCTCATCGCCCGCCTCAGTATGAACGGCTCACACAACGCATCGACCTTAATCGCGCTCATCACCCGTGTCGCCGCCCCCATCTTTTCCAATGTCTCCTGCAGTGCACAGGCGTTGATTATCGTCGTCAGCATCCCCATATAATCCGCGGTATTTCGCGGTATCTGTGTCTTTTCCGAGAATTTCTCCCCCCTGATGAAGTTTCCCGCCCCCACAACCACTGCTACCTGCGGCCCGAATTTACTGATTTCCGCGATTCTGGTCGCTATCGAATCGAGCTGCGCACCGTCGATTCCGAATCCGCCTTGTTCGCAAAAACTCTGCCCCGACAGTTTCAGCAGCACCCGCTTATATTTGCTTTGGCCCATCTTTCACGCTTCCTGCGTTCAGTTGTTTAGCCGTCGCCGGCCTTTCGACGCAACCGTTACGAGCTTCGCAACCGCAACCGTTTGACGTAACCATATTATTATTTATTTTCTTTGCGGTCTCTGCGTGCTCTGCGGTGAAATCTTACCCGACGTCGAACCGCACAAATCTTTTTATTTTCGCCGTTCCGCCCGTTTTCTTTGCCGTCTCGTTGACGACCTGGGCAACCGTTTTGCTGTCGTCCTTCACGAATTTCTGCTCAAGCAGGCAGTTCTCCTCGTAAAACTTGTTCATTTTGCCTTCGACAATCTTTTCAACGATGTTCGCCGGCTTGTTTTTCACCTGCTCTGCGTAAATCGCCTTCTCACGCTCAATTACGTCCGCCGCTATCCCGCTTTTATCCAGCGCCATCGGCTTTGTCGCCGTTATATGCATCGCAACGTCCGCCCCCGTCCGCTTCATTTCATCCGACGCCGCCGTCTTTGCGTCGCCGGTCTCGAATTCCACCATTGTCC
>JBELAA010000231.1:0-3331 GCA_049509315.1 Sedimentisphaerales bacterium
CAGCGCTGCCGGAACTGCGCACAAGCTCTATGTCGACGTCATCGACGGAGTCAATAATTTGGTTGTCTTTGACCTCGGGGGTGCGAACGCGACGTTCTTCACCAATTATCTTGAATTTGATTCCTAGACTTCCCAGAAAATAAAGACTAGGATATTAATAGAATGAGAAAGAAACTGTTTGTCTTAATTTTGATGATTTTAGCCGTGCTGATGATTGCTGTCTGCGACAAAGCCCCCACAACGCCCCAACCGCCCGAACCAGCCAGTTATTACACCTTGAAATTTACGTACACGAGAGTTGAAGTAAAGAATGTGAATAACCTGCCTAATACCCCAACCGTGTTTTTTGATTTATATGGTGGCGGAAATCGTGATTTTGTATACGATTTCACAAGGATCGACAACTACAATTTTGAGAGTAGATTCAGTAAAAAATATGCTGCGGGGACCTATTGTATTTTGGCAGACGATCGAGCTCGATATGATGGCGTAGATAGGGGAACTGAACTTGTGGGTTGCAAATTTGTAATAACTGTGGTAGAAACAGGATTTACCAAAGAATTGACCAATATTATGGTCAACACAATGCAGGGATTTGCAATCGCAACTAGCGCTTCCACTATGTCTCGGCTCATGTTACAGAAGGACGGAACTTTTGTTGATTATTAAGAGGGGTTATAAAAACATAACCCCTAAATTCCTAGACTTCCCAGAAAATAAAGACTAGGATATACCTCGAATCAATGAGGATCTCCTAGTCGCTTCAATTTGATCTATCATTACAACGCTAAAGAAATAACAACTTATGTAGCATCTCGTTTTTTTCGATAATCGATTTGCGACGAGAGACTGGCGGGCGCTTGCGACATCGGCTTAAGAACAAGAATATCAACGACTTTCCGACAACGGGAAAATGTCGGAAAGCGAAGATGTCGAAAATACCCTCGGAAAAGGGCTCCCGCAGGTCCTTTGCCGACTTTACAAATCGTCGAAAATGCCAAAAGCCCGGAAAAAAGTCGCAAACAGAGGCCTTTTTACGGCCTGAAAAAGATTTTCGCGATCTCCCTTAATGAAAAAGATGAAAGGAAATTCTTCATGGTCTCCTCAAAGTTTGCCTCAGATGGGAAACCATTGAGGCTCAAATCGAATTTTTCCCCAGAGCCGAATAAGGATCACGCCCATGAAAGTGGGATGAATCACCGGAAATTAGCTGCCGCTTCCCGAGACTTCATCCGTAGCTTGAAGGGATCGGGGAGGGCGGGTTCAACATTGGAGAGCTACTCCAAGAAACTCGAGCTGCTCGAGGAATTAATCGGAGACCTTCTCCTCCACAAGGTGACCGGCAACACTCTCACCCAGGCATTGATTCAACTTGAGGAAGGCTATCCTCGCGAGATGCCGCGCTCCGGCGTTTCGATGAATCAGATCCGTAGCGTAGTAAGAACCTTCTTCTCCTGGGCGGTGGAGACCGGAAGGGTCCCGAGAAACCCGGCGGCCGATCTCCGGCTCGCTAAAGTGGTCAACCTGCCAACGCCGCCGATTTCAGAGAACGAGCTATCGCTATTGTTCGATGCTATCCGGCGAGAATACTCCTTCCTTGCGCGACGCGATGAGGCGCTTTTCGCTTTTTATGCCTTCTCCGGGGTGCGCCGGAACGAGGCATTAGCTTTGCGGATCGACGATCTTGATCTCAGCGAAAAACGAGTCTGGTATTCCAAAACCAAGACGACCGGCGGCGAGTACCGGGCCATTCCAAGCAAACTGAAGTTGATACTCGCAGAATACCTTATCCAACGTGCTGCTCGGAAAGAACACTCCCGCTCCCCGTTTCTCTTTCCTGGGCGGAACTTTTCCCGCCCCCTGAGCGCGCGGGAGGTGCACCTGCGTTTCGAACGCTGGAAAAAGGCTGCCGGCTTGCGGCCGAAGCTTACGCTGCATTCTTTCCGCGCCGGCTTCGCCACTCGTCTTTATCGCGCCACAAAAGACGCGGTTCTGGTTTCAAATGCAATGGGGCATAAAAGCCTTTCTTCGATTAATCGTTATATTTCGCTGAAGGAAGACTCCATCCGCGCAGCAATGGAAAAAGCCTTTGGCTGAAGCCGCATGGAGAAATTTCGCCGCTACGCAATTCGACAGGAAATTCCCCCAAAAAAACAAAAAAGGGGATGGTTCACGGGGAACCATCCCCTCGATGTTTCAGAGAATTTTCCGGATCGACGCGATCCGGGGCGCTAAAACCCGATCAGAAGCGACGGCCGCCGCCGAATCCGCCTGTCCGCGGCCGATCCGTGCGGGCTTGAGCTTCGTTGACCTTCAGGGCCCGGCCCTTGAGTTCGCGGCCGTTCAGAGCGCCGATGGCCTTCGTCGCCTCGTCCTTGTTCGGCATTTCGACGAAGCCGAAGCCTCTCGACTGGCCCGTCGTCTTGTCACTGATCACCGCGGATTTCTCGACCGTTCCGAAGGCCTGGAAGGCCTCCCGGAGGTCGGATTCCGTCACGTTGAAAGAAAGGTTGCCAACATAAATGTTCAAACTCGTCTCCTTTGACGATGGATCCGTCCGGAAGCCTCCGGAACGGTCCGTTAAAAAGATATCGATCGAAATAAAGGAGAGGAGTATGCCGCCAACAGTCGGGGCCTGTGCCCCTTTGTCCTTTATCCGTCTCGAGCAAAGAAAAAAAATCCTAGATGCGAACCGCATCCCCCGGGAAAACCAATAGTCCCGGGATACGTACCGCGCCATTGCGCCTGAAAATAAAAAAACCCGGCAATATCCTACTCTCCCACCAGGCACCCCTGGCAGTACCATCGGCACCTAAGGGCTTAGCTTCCGTGTTCGGAATGGGAACGGGCGTTTCCCCTTCGTCATGGTCGCCGGGATTTAAATACAATACCAAATCCAAATCGATGATAGCATTTTTTGCCTGAAAAAACCTTATGGTCAAGCCTCACGGGCTATTAGTACTGGTAAGCTTCATCCGTCACCGGACTTCCACATCCAGCCTATCAAACACGTCATCTCCGTGTGCCCTTCAGCCCTTGCGGGAGGGAGATCTAATCTTGGGGCGTGCTTCCCGCTTATATGCTTTCAGCGGTTATCACTTCCGAACATAGCTACCCAGCGATGCACTTGGCAGTACAACTGGCACACCAGAGGTTCGTTCGTCCAGGTCCTTTCGTACTATGGACCACCCCCCTCAAATCTCCTGCGCCTGCCGTGGATAGGGACCGAACTGTCTCGCGACGTTCTAAACCCAGCTCACGTACCGCTTTAACCGGCGAACAGCCGGACCCTTGGGACCCGCTTCAGCCCCAGGATGCGATGAGCCGACAT
>JBELAA010000232.1:0-3305 GCA_049509315.1 Sedimentisphaerales bacterium
AGTGAGCCAGCGTGGCAAACATATCCAGCCCCCAGACCTCGCCGTGATGGCGCTGCCGCAGCGGTGAATTTGCGGGCAAAGATTCCGCCCCGTAACCCCAGCAGTCGAGAGGAACAAGGTGGGACAATTTTTCGAGAAATTGCTGCCCCTTGCCGTGAGCAGGCGACATACCGCCTACAAAAGTTACATCGTATTCCTTTGCGCCGTTTTCAATCGCATCCAATACACGCGGTTCAAAAGCAAGCGGCTGATAATACGACGTTATTCCCAGCCGGCGGAACCGCTCGACGAAATGCGGGAACGAGGAAAATATAATATCGAAACCCGTGATGTCGGCCCGCGGCGGAACAGGCGAAGCAATCTGGCCGACGATAAGCTCCGTAAAAGGGCGCAGGGCATTGAGAAAATCTTTCGTTGCGAGGTTCAAATCCTGCAGGTAAATGACATGGGGTCTTTTCCGTCGAACCTGCTCAATCGCGATTGACATACCATCTGCTGTGAAATTATTTTCTCTCGCCCAGGTTTGCTGCAGTTGGGAGCAGTTCAAAACTAGGTTTTCGGCGTCCCAGCCGGCCTGTATGAATCCGTCGGAATAAAAATCGCTGTCGCCGAAGCACGCCGACTGAAGCGAATCCAGCTGCTGCCGGTAAGGGGCGGACGCGAGGTGCGGGTTCTTGCTGTAATGACTGTCTATAAATTTATCGTAATAGGTATTAAGAAAGATGCAGGAGGCATTGTCCTGCCTTTCCTTTTTTGTTCTCACCCTGTTTATTCGTGTTTTTGTTATCAAGGCGTTCCTTTCCGCGCACATACGGCTAATTACCGAACCGTCATCTAATCGATGCGGATATGTTCGTTTCTTCTTCTATTCGCTGGAGCAGCTTTCGGGCGTCGTCGTTTTTCGGGCACAGGGACAGCTCCGCCTTACACGCATTGCGGGCCGATACTAAATCGCCGAGTTGGGCATACGCAGTAGCGATTCCAAAGTGAGTATATGGCATAGCGGGGCAGGCAATAACCGCCTGATTAAAATGATTTAAGGCGTTGATATAGTTTCCCGCCTGCAGCTCTTTTACGCCTTTGCGGAAATCTTCGTTTGCTGAGACGTCGTCTGTTTTAACATCCTGTCCGTCATTGCATTTGCTCTCGTTAAGGTAATCAGAATAAAACAAGGGCTGGAGCGTATTTAACCGGTTAATCGAAGACGATGCTTTTGTGCCCTCGGTGGTATCGCCGGTATCGCAACTTTGGAGGTATTCCCGCACCATTTGTTCGATTGTTTCTGACCTGAGCAGAGGATGAGAACGCACAGTTTTGTCCGTTACTATCGGGAATATGTTGTCTAATCTGCGTTTTTGCATACACAACAAGTCCATAGAATATCCGAAGCCGGGCAGCTTCGATTCGTCAGGCCAAAAGGACGGGAAATATTTTTTAAATACTTCCTGCTGCGCAAGTCGATTGAACAGGAATTTATACGGCAGGCCTAAAACTGTCTCAATATAGGTTCTGTCGGTAAACGGGGTTATGGCGGCGCCGTAAAAATCAGCGAGAGTGCAAATGTAGCTGATATGGTTACGTGCTCTGTGCCGGACGAAATTAAGAATAAATTTCTGGTGTTCTTGGCCCTCGCAATTTTTCCAGTGCTGTTCCCATCTTGCGTAGATTGTCGGCAGCAGTGAATCTATATCGTAGTTTAATATCTTTCTGAGGTCTTCTTCCGAAAATCCTTCCGGCCCTATGAATTGCGCTCTTCTGAATTTGGCCGAAGGTTCAGCGTTGCGGACTTCCTCGAAAGCGTGTAACTGATGGCCGACGAAAACGTCCCCGATGAACCCGGAAAGTATTGGGACTGGCGTTTTGGGGATTCCGATTGTCTTGTCGTAAAAGGACAGGGCATACATCCCGTGCAAATGATGCGAGGCGCCGAAAATATCGAACCATCGCCTGGCGTAGTCGGCGAAGAAATCGGAGCCGAGGTCGCAGATGTTCCAGTCCCTGATGCCGGCGGCCTTTGCGAAAATCCTGGCGCGGGACGCCTCATAGCCGGTATCGAGTGGGTATATATAATCATAAGTTCTTGCAGTTACTCGCTGGGGCCGCTCGATGCACGCGGCCAGCATCCGGGAATCGTATCCGCCTGAAAGGGGCAGGAAAAGTTTTTCGTAGCCGTCGGTGTATTTGCGAATCGTTGAAACTGTTATCGCGTAAAGGTCGTCCACCGGGTTACCGGATGCGCGAAAGTTTATCGGGGCAAGTTCTCTATTTTCAAACGTGTTGCCATTAAAGCTGAGCTCCGAATTTGCCTTCATTGTGAAAATATGAGGCCAGATGGTCTGTTCCCCCGTCAGATGACCGAGCAGGAGAAATTGAACCAGGTTTGTTTTATCGATGGGTCGGCGACCGATACTTTGTAATACGAGGTCTTCCGTTGAGCTTACGCATACGTTATCGTTTTCGCAGCCGTAGAAGACCCGAAATGACCCGACAATATCATTTTCAAGCTCGATTGTATCCCGGCAAATACGTATGAATACGCCGCGATTTTCGAGTCGCTGTGTCCCCAGAAAATCCAACTCCTGCTGTGTGTAGCCGGCGACGATTCCAGTATGGTCGTTTTGCTGCGATATAAAAGGCGAGAAATCCCCGTGTCCCCATAAATGCACGAACCACGGGCCTATACGCAGTTTTTCAAAACGCAGCCAGGGGAAATGCCTGTGAAACGCAAAATCAAGCGCGTCATTCCGCCGGCTTATACAAAAACCGATGATTTTGTTTAATTCCTGAGCGGTCCCGGCTCGACGGTATTGTGAATACGTTCTGCTTTTTTGGCCGGACAAGCTCAACTGGGCGAGCGACTCCGCCTGATTGACTATTTTTACGCCCTCTAACGACAAAATCGGCCCATTGAGATAGTTACGTTCTGGTGTTACATCGTGTAATAATACAATGCCGCGATAATTTTTCGCAATCAGCAGTTCCACGACCTGTTTTCGGACGTGGCCGTCAACGAGGACTACATCAAAATGATTACTGTCGAGTAGTCGTTCAATTCCTTTGAGATAACCCGTAAATTCCTCGGTCAGCCCGTAATCGCTTGCCTCGAGCGTGTTTCTGTTGGTCCACTTCTCACTGCCGTCTTCGTAATATGCACAGGGTTCCGGCGGAAATAAATGCAGCTCGATATTATTGATGCCGTTTTGTTCGGCACAAAGTTTAATCTCATCGAACCATTTTTTTCTGGCCTCGACGGACACTACTTTACCCACGAATTGCGAGCACCATATAGTGCTGTAACCGGAACC
>JBELAA010000233.1:0-3295 GCA_049509315.1 Sedimentisphaerales bacterium
TGGCGCACTCCTTCATAGACGTATTGAATCATCGGTTTGCCGAGAATATCCACAAGGGGTTTTCCCTCAAACCGAGTCGAACCATACCGCGCAGGAATGACAGCAGAGATTTTCATCATAGCCTATTTCATAAAGAAATTATGTTTAATTAAATCAGATTAGCATAGTGCTGTCAACCATTACGAAAACATTCAAAAAGACATAGTAGGTGTCGTTGCGAGAAGCAGAGCGACGAAGCAATCTCATTCTATGTGCCTTGCCATTTTGAGAAGGTATGTCGGCCATTTGCTTTAAGTTTATGTTCTTTGCGCACCCCGAAAATAATCGTTGACTTCTGGAGACAATTTTCATAAGGTTATGCTGTAAGGATAGGCATGGTTCCATCCCCTCATAGACGCTTTTGAATATGTCCGCGAGAATGTGGGAAGGGAACTGAAGTGTTTTAGCTCTTGAAAACCCTAAAAGGAAAGGAGAAGTGCTATGAAAAAACTAATTTTATGTTGCGCCCTTATCATTGCATTAATAGTAGTCAGTGGGTGTGCAGGCATATCGACTTATCCTGCACGTTCTAATGAGCCTCGAGGAATTCGGGTTTACCCGCAAAAAATCTATTTGCTTGTGGGCGATAATAAAAGCAAATTCGTAAGCTTGCCTGATGTTAAAAATGGGTACGACATCAAGCCGTGGTCATTCCTTTCAAAACACGAATTTAACATAAAAATCGAGGAGGCACAGCTTAAGGAGTTAACCTCAAATCAAGATACAACTGCTGCTTTATCCCTTGTTCAGAAGATAGTAGAGCTCGCGGCGAAGGCAGCCGAACCGGGTATTAAAGCCATGCCGGTCATTGAATTCGAGTCATCCATCGGATTTAAAGCCGGCATTTACGAGTTGTCCGAGACGGGTCTGTTTAAAAAGGTGAGTCCTTAGTCTAAAAGCTGACGCTGCAAAGTAAATGGGACAATTCTATTTTCTTCGAATTTCAAGTTGTCAATTTTAGGCATTCGACCCCAGATTTTACCCTCCTTCGCAGAAAGCCACGGACTTTAAGACCGTGGATGAATGCGAGGGGGGTAACCCCTCGAAGCTCGTTAGGAGCGTAGTGGGGTATGCTTCGGAGGGTTCCGCCCTTCGAAGCATGTGGAGGAACCAGGGGCTTTAGCCCGTGGGGCTCCACTGTAAAAATAGGAGAAAAATATGTCTGCTGATACCGCAAAAGTTGACAAAGTCATCGTTACCAATCTCGCTGCATTAAAAGCAAAATACGGCTTGGCTGGCTCACAAAAAGTTCAGGCCGCTGTTCAGGAGTTGATTACGTCAGACCAGAGGCGCGGTCTGGTGACACGTTTTTATCTGGTGGATGACGCGAAATCGATGAAGCAAGTGAATGCCCCGCAGGTTACGAAAGCAACCGATCCCAAACAGAATAAGGATGCGATCGATGCCCTTTGCAGAGCCCTCGCGCCGGACTACCTCATGATTCTTGGCGCCATCGATGTTGTTCCGCATCAGGATCTTGAAAATCCTATATATTCGCCGGACGATCCGGACAGATTCGCCTTTGGTGACCTTCCGTATGCCTGTGAGGCAAGATACAGCCGGAGACCCCAGGATTTTTTTGGGCCAACGCGTGTGGTTGGACGACTACCGGATATGACAGGGGCAAGGGATCCCCTGTACCTCATTAACCTGGTCAATTTTGCCGCCAAGTATAAAAATAGTGATGCAAGCTCGTACCGCAGTTACTTTGGAATCTCGGCGGAGATTTGGAAAGATTCAAGCGTACTGAGTGTCACGAGTACTTTCGGAGATGGAGCGGATCTTAAGACGGTCCCCCCGTCAAAGGACAAATGGCCTCCTCCCTTTTTGGGGCGACTTGCTCACTTCATTAACTGCCACGGCGCCCCGCACGACTCTCGCTTTTTCGGGCAGCCAGCCAGCGGCGCTCAGGATTATCCGGTGGCGCTGGACGCCGGCTATCTAAATCTCAAGGTTACCGAAGGCACTGTCATAGCCGCTGAATGCTGCTATGGTGCTCAGTTATTTGACCCTGCCCTTAATCAAGGGCAATCGGGAATCTCTAATACTTATCTTGCGAATAAGTCTTATGGGTTCTTCGGCAGCACGACCATAGCTTACGGCCCGGCGGATGGCAACGATTCGGCGGATCTGATCTGCCAGTACTTCCTCCAGAGTGTGTTGAGAGGCGCGTCCTTAGGGAGAGCAGCTTTAGAGGCACGGCAGGAATTTGTGCATAGGGCATCCATGTCTGAGCCGGACAACGTCAAGACCATCGCCCAATTCAATCTTTATGCCGACCCATCCCTGACCCCGATCAAACCGCCCCATGTTATCGCAGCTTTGTCAAAGGGTATCTCCGTCCAGGCCGCGGGAGACCTGCGCGTGGCGCGCGCCGAGCGCCGCCGCGATCTCTTCGGTCGTGGTATCGCCTTGGCTAAAAGCCAGCCAGTTATCGCCAAATTCACTGGCAAGGTGACCGATCCAGTATTGTCAGTTCTGGGCAAAAAAGCTGCTGAATACGGCATAGCCTTAGGCAGAACGTTGACATTCGATGTAAAGAAACCATCGGTATCAAAGTGGATGCCGCTCGGACTGGTCACAAAAGAGGTCTTTCCCAACCGGGTTTATGTAATTTTTCAGTCGGGCCCGGCCACTCAAGGGAAAACCGTAAGTAAAAGAAAAGTCGCAAAAGCGGAATCTTCGAATGGCCCGGCGGTGACACAGATTGTCGCTCTCATTGTCAAGGAGGCAAATGGCACGATCGTATCTGCCAAAAAAATCTTCAGCAAATGATTTATTGCAGAGTGGGCTTAAAGCAGGTGTCTGACAACCTGGTGTGGGGGTGATTCATACTATGTCGGAGTTTGTCGGCAAAGTGACTAAAAAACTCTTCGGGAAAGGTTCCAAGAGCGAACACGAGGCAATCTATCTCGAGACGGAACACAATCAGTATGTTTTGCGTCGACAGGGCGGTAATCCTTTCCATGATCCGGAATTGCATAAATTGGTGGGCAAGAAGGTTCGATGTACCGGCGTTGCTGACGACTATGCGCTGACCATCTCCGATTGGAAGGAAGTCGAAGAAGCGTAGGTCAAATGAATGAGTTCTTAACCCTAATATTTCAATTTGAGAATGTATTTTGTTGTTTTAGCGAAATTTGGTGGAAAAGGCGAAAGCTAAGAAAATAGACCTGGGTCTGACCCTGACCTAACCTCTACTGTTGTGCCTGGTTTGCCGATGATCAAAAAATATCTTAAAAGGCTCATCATTGTG
>JBELAA010000234.1:0-3289 GCA_049509315.1 Sedimentisphaerales bacterium
AGCCGGCGTTTCAGAATCGATATTGCTGCGTTGCTTGCCGAGCGAAACACGTATGCCTTGATATTACGGGGCTTGCTCGTAAACTCGTGATGCGACAATTTAAGGAACGTATCCTGATAAGCGTCGCAGACGTCCTGCTCATTACCCAGTATGCGCCACAGCATATTGACCAGCTCCCTGCCGTGGTTTTGCATCGTGGAAAGGACCCATCGCTGGCTGGTTTCCAGCGTCCTGGGAATGGCTGCATCCCACATCAACTCGATACTGATGGCTCGTTGGGCCATTACGTTCGGTCCTTCTTTCCCGTCTTTTACCCTGAATATTAAGACAGGTCAACTGCCGTTATGTTAACAAAATTATCAGGAAATGGTCAAAAAAAGTTAATTTTTCTTAATAACGTTTAGCCGGCTAACAGTGTCTGTATTTACAGAGAAAGGGCTAACTGAAGAAAAAGTAATGATTCAGGGATGTAGAAATGACCGTAAGTTCTTATAAAGACAAAGCTTATGATGCAAATCAGGCAGCGGGCAGCGTTGTCGGCTTAGTCGATGAGTTGATAGATAAGGCAATAGAAGCCGGCGCAAGCGACATTCATTTTGAGCCGGGGGCATCGGAATTGACGGTAAAATTCCGCCTCGACGGGATACTGAATACCGTTGAGACGCTTCCGAAGTCCATATCGGATAACGTTATAGCCCGGCTGAAGGTATTAGGGGGGCTTTTGACTTACCGTAATGACGTTCCACAGGAAGGACGGATGGAAATCGAAAGCAGCAGGCAGGATGTTGTTGACCGACGGCTGTCCGTCTTTCCGACAATATACGGCCAAAGGGCCGTAATAAGAATATTCTATAAAAACGCACAACTGACTAATCTCGAACATCTTGGATTTTCACCGCAGGTTCTGGAATCCCTTAAGCAAATCGCCTGTGCCAGCCAGGGAATCCTGCTCGTAACGGGGCCTGCCGGCAGCGGCAAAAGCACAACACTCGGGGCTTTACTGCGGCATATCCAGAAACAATTTTCCGGTAAAAGCATAGTAACATTGGAAGACCCGGTTGAAATAAGAATTGACGGCCTGACACAGGTTCAAATCACGCCTTACGGCCCGATGACGTTCCCGACTGCTTTGCGTTCGCTGCTCCGCCAGGACCCGCAGGTCCTGATGATTGGCGAAATCCGCGACGCTGAGACAGCCAAGATTGTGATTGAGGCGGGGCTTACGGGGCATTTGCTTATGAGCACAATGCACAGCGGCACGGCGGCTTCGGCTATCCTTCGCCTGCTTGAAATGGGAATTGAGCCGTATCAGGTAACGTCGAGCGTTTCGGCGATTCTAAATCAGCGACTTCTCCGCCGGCTTTGCGAACATTGTAAAAAACCGCTCGATACAGGGGGTTTCGAAGCAACGGGCTGCGACAAATGTTTCAAAACGGGATTTCGGGGAAGAATACTGATAGCGGATTTGGTGCAATTGGGACCCCGGCTGCGAAAGGCGATTCTCGCAGGGACCGACGCCGACGAGATTGAGAAAATCCTCAGTGAAAAAGGTCACACGGGGCTGCTCATGAATGGTTTGCGTATAGTCGCAGAAGGGCTGACTACACGCGCAGAACTGGATAAAGTATGCGGACCCGACGCGAGCCGGGATGTTTCGGCCGGCGATGAATGAAAACATTAAATCGTAAGGAAAACAAAAAATGGCGACGTTCGAATACAGCGCGTTGACGGAATCAGACCGGCTGATGAAAGGCGTCATAGAAGCGGGGTCGCCCCAGGAGGCGTCCCTGCTTCTGGCACAAATGAAACTCAAGGTCAACTCTCTTGAAAAAGCCGTCCCGGAAAAACCAAAGGCGCCGATTACCAGGACTGAATTCCTGCTTTTTAATCAGCAGCTTGCCTCGTTGACAAAAGCGGGTATCCCGCTTGAGAAGGGTTTGAAGGAGCTGTCGAAAGACGTGGCAAGCCGGCAGATGCGCAAGCTCATCGACGCAATTGTCAGAGACCTCGAAAGCGGTATGGGCATCGAGCGGGCGTTCGAGAAAAGAAAAGAGCATTTTCCTTTGCTTTACGGCAGGATACTTAAGGCGGGCGTCGAGACCGGCCGGCTGAGTGAAATGCTTACAAGTTTGAACAGGCACCTCGAAATTTCAAATCAGACCAGGAGAATAGTGTTCGAGGCGATGGCCTACCCGGCGGTTGTCTTTGTTATGGGCGCCATTATTATGACGTTTGCATTGTTGTTTTTGATTCCGCAGTTTAAAGGATTCTACGGTGAAATGTTCGGAGTATATTTGCCGGCAGCCACACGTTTGGTTTTCTCGTTATCAAACCATGTAGGGGCATTCTGGCTTGCCTTCGGGGGCATAGTCGGCGGAATAATCGGAATAAACGCGATTCTCAAATTATCCTCGTGGGGGCGTATAATCAGGGAGATGATTATATTGCGGCTGCCGGGGTTTGGCTCATTGTATCACAACAGCATTTTAAGCAAAATGGCCGAGGCGATGGCGATGATGGTAGCCGCCGGAAACGATATGCCGACGTGCCTGCGATTGGGGCCTGACGCGACCGGCAGCGAATACCTGACAAGAGAAGGCCACCTGCTTGCCGGCCAGATTGAGCAGGGAACCGGCATCCTCGAAGCAGGCCGGCTTTGCCGGGTTATGCCGCGATTTTTCCTTTACTCAATTCAGCTCGGCTCGCAGCGAAACGAGCTGGGGGATAACTTGCGCAGTTTGGGCGATATGTATGCCCAGCAGGTCCGCTCCTCGCAGGTTCGCCTGCAGGGATTACTATTGCCAGTTATGCTCATTTTTGTCGGCTTTTTCATAATGATGTGCATCGTTGCGATGTTTTTGCCAATGATAAAAATAATTACAACTCTCAATGTGTGATTTCTCGGAAATTTTATGTTAGTTGCTTTATCAATTGCGATTGTTATTGCCTGCGGGGTGTTCGCTTTTTATATGCCCCGTCTGGGATTTATAACCGGGATAATAGTCAGCATTGCCCTTGCGCTGAACGGGGTAATATACGGTTATATGGAGCTGGTTGCTGCTGCGCCTTTGGTTTTATTTATCTCGATAATTGCTACGGTTTTCAGCCCGCGAAGGGAAGGCCCCCGGTGGGTTCGTGTCTGGGCAAGGCGGATTTTGATGGTTTGCGGTTTGATTATTCTGGGGGTCGGCAGTGTTGCGTTATTTGGCCAGGGAGGCCCATTCGGGCTTATTCTTATCGCGATGTTTGTTAGCGCCGTGATAGGCGCAATCGCTTCGTCTGAGTTTGC
>JBELAA010000235.1:0-7149 GCA_049509315.1 Sedimentisphaerales bacterium
CTAAGCGCAGCCGGCTGTCAAATCTGCGGAATAGTAAATTCCGATATTTACCTCGCCGCAAATGAAGATACCGTTTCGTTTATCCGCAGGGAAGCGGAGAATTCCTTCGTTTACGGGTCTCGGGTCGAGGTCGATTCACTGGATAATCTCAATGGCGAGCTTTACGACAGGGGTTTTGACTTTTTCTTCTTCGATAAATCGCTCATACCCCTGTTCCCCAAATCCGACTTTTGCATCGGCGCCACCTGGTGGGATTACTGGCTGCCTCTGGTTTCGATTCTATCGGGATGCAAAGTAAAAATGTTCGTAACACCGTTTGCTGCCCACGTCAGGCACCGCTACAAGTGGGATGAAAAGCAATGGCACCTGCTGGCCGGGAAAATTTACGACTACATTGCCGAAAAAATCCGCGAAAAATCCCCGCCAAGGGGCGAGGTCTCGCCAAAGGCGGAAGCGTCGGGACCGCTTACCGGCAGTTTGGATTTGGCGGCCCGGATGATTTCGGCCCATACTTACTTCGTCATCAAAAAGAACAGGACTGTCCGGAACAAAGACGAATACAGAAAATTTCTGTGTCAAAGCTGCGGCAAAGCCATCCTCGAATTTTTGAAAATCGAATCACAAATTATCGGCAATGCCGGCGGTAAAACGACAAACAATGCAAACGCCGAAATTTATGAAGGAAGAGACAACACCGTCGACATATCCTTCGACGATTACCAAAAGGCCCTCGACTTGAATCAACAAGGTGAGACGCTCGCCGGCAGCGGGGACACTGAAAAAGCGCTAATCGCCTTCGAGCAGGCCGTTCGCATAGTCCCGAATTTAACGGCCGCATATAATAATATCGGCGCCCTGCTTTCGAAAACCCAGCCGACCGCCGCCTTGAAGTATTTTATGAAAGCGCTCAACGTTGACGCCGTTTACATTCCGAGCGTTAAAAATGCCGCCGAACTGCTCATACGCTGCGGCCAGTCCGAAACGGCCCGAAATTTCGTGCTCGGCTCCGCCCGGATTTGTTTGAACTTCGGTTTGCCCGACGAGGCGGCTGAAATTTATAAAGCATATCTGCAGCAGCGTCCCGGCGATGGCGAAATAGCAATGGCCCTGCAAAAACTCGACGCCGTTAAATCCGCCGAAAACGAAGCCGTCCCGCTCGTGTTTGTCAACTGGGGCGACGGCCGGCACCTCAAATACGCGATGGCACAGGCATACTTGTTCAACCACAAATCGAAAATTTATCTCATCGGCGACCAGACCAACGATAAATACGATTTCGTGAAGCATTACGATTACACACGATTCAACTCGTTTGCGCAGCAGTTTGCACCTCTCTATAAGCACCTTAGCCCCAATCCTTATTCTTTCGAGCTTGGCTGTCTTCTCAGGTGGTTTATTATTCGCGATTTCCTCAAGGCAATGAATCTCACACGGTGCGTCGCTCTCGATTCGGACGTGATGGTTTATACCACGCTGTCCAATCACTGGTACCGGTTCGCAAATTTCGGAATGACTGTTTCCAACGGCGTAAGTCCGCACTGCAATTTTATCAGCGATGTCGGTTTATTGAACGAGTTTTGTGACTTTGTCATCCGGGGCTATACAAACCCGGCCCATCTGCGACAACTGGCGGATTTCTTTGTAGAGCTGCAGAAAAAAGGTATTAAAGGCGGCGTTTGCGATATGACCTTCTTCGAGAAATTCCGGCAAAAATATCCGAACAGAATAGCTGAGATATCGGAAACTCTCGGGGGCTCGAAATTCGACGCCAACATAAACATCGCCGAAAATTTTGAGGCGGAGCAGGGCTTAAAGAAAATTTACTGGGCGGCCAATAGTCCCCAGTGCAAGCTTGTCGGCAGCGGCGACCTGGTTGCCTTCGAATCCCTTCATTTTCAGGGTGACGCAAAAGCCGTCATCAAGAACTACTTTATGGGCGAATTATTGTTATCTCCCAGGGGCAGATGGAATGTAAGAAAAGACGGCGACCTTCCCTTTATCGCGCAAATGGAAAGCCCCCAGGTTTATCCTGGGGGTTCAAACGCCGAACATCGAACATTCAACGTTGAACGTTCAACGTTGGACGTTCAACGTTCAAATGCTGCGGTCTCTGCGGTAAAACAATACCTCATAACCGCTATTGTCTCAACCTACAACAGCGAAAAATTCATTCGCGGCTGCCTCGAGGATTTGGAAAACCAGACAATCGCCGACAAAATTGAAATCATAGTCGTTGACAGCGCCTCTCAGCAGGACGAGGAGGCAATAGTCCGCGAATTTCAGAGACGCTACAACAACATCGTTTATATCAAGACCCGCAAACGAGAAGGCCTTTACTCGAGCTGGAACCGGGCGATTAAGGCGGCCCGCGGACAATTCCTGACAAACGCCAATACCGATGACCGTCATCGCAGGGACGCTTTTGAAATAATGTCTAATACGCTTCTCGCCGACCCCGACGCCGCCCTGGTTTACGGCGACCAGCTCGTAACCGATACCCCAAACCCGACGTTTGAAAATCATCACGCAATCGGGACGGCTAACCAGCCCGAGTTCAGCCGGCAGCGTCTGCTTTTCGGCTGCTGCGTCGGGTCGCAGCCGATGTGGCGTAAACGGCTGCACGATGAGTTCGGCGGTTTCGATGAATCGCTTACCTGTGCCGCCGACTGGGATTTCTGGCTAAAGGCCTCGTCAAAATATTGTTTCAAACATATACCGCAGGTCCTCGGCCTTTACTACCAGAACCAGGAAGGTATCGAGCACGGACGCAAAATCCACAGCTTATACGAGCGATACCTCGTCGGCAGACGATACGGCAATCCCTATATCTCGATAATCCAGCCCTTCACAACAGCCGATAATCCCCTGATTTCAATCTGGATGGCCGCATATAACGCACAGAATTATATTGCCGAGGCAATCGAAAGCGTCCTGATTCAAAATTACAGGAATTTCGAGCTGCTTATCGTCGATGACGGCTCCACCGACCGAACCGCCGATATCGTTCGCGGCTTCAACGACGAGCACATAAAATATTTCCTAAAAGAGCACGGCGGCCTTGCTTCCGCCCGCAACGTCCAGTTGCAAAAATCCGGCGGCTCATTTATTGTTATCCTCGACAGCGACGATATTATGACGCCCGACTTCCTCGCCAGGCACCTTCTCGAATTAGAGCGCCATCCCGAAACAGACCTGGTCTATTGCGACGACCTGCTTATCGACGAAAACAATAAACCAATCCGCGTCATTAACAGGCCCTTCGCTCAAATCGGCCCTTACGACCAGCGTCTGCTCGTCGCCGAAGATTACGATATGCTCAGGCGATTTGTCCGGCAGGGTTTCAAAATACATCGCCTGCCCGCGGCCCTTTATCTGCGCCGCGTGAGCACAAAAAGCCATTCGAGAAATTTCGACGCCGCCAGGGCGAAAAGTCAGCTCGAGGCCGTTCGCCGGTTTACCGAGACATTTACCCCGGAGCAGTTGTTCCCCGACGTGCCGTGGAATGAGCTGCCCGCTGACCAGAAACTGCTTCTGGCAAAATGCAAGACGGCTTGTGTCTATATGAGCATAGGCGAGCAATACCTCAAAACAAACATCTCCGATTACGCCTCAGCCGGCTTCGAGCTTGGCTGCGCCGAACTGGACCAGTGCTGTCAAATTGAGCCGGCTAACCGGCAAATCAGAACGCTAATGGAACAGTGCCGCTCCATTCGTGATAAGGGCCGCCCTGTTTACCAGCAGGTTTGATTCCTGAGTTTAGATATGAATACTAACAATAACGCAATTTGTCCTGATAATCAGCAAACGCCCGGAAGGGTGCGAAACGACGACGGAACCGCCGTCGCCGCGCTGATTTTCAGCAAAGACCGCGCTATGCAGCTTCAGGCGACAATCGAATCGTTGCTCCTGCATTGCAGGGATAGTAACGCCTTTGACATCGTTGTGCTGTTCAAGGCGTCGGACGTTTTGCATCGGAAAGAATACGGCGAATTGAAGACAAGATTTCCCGCCGTCGCATTTGTCGAAGAAACCTGCTTCAGACAGCAGGTTTTGTCGCTGGTCGCAAATTACAGATACGTTTTGTTTCTGGTTGATGACAATATCTTCGTCAGGCCCTTTTCGATAAAAGACGCCGTCGCCGCCCTCAATTCGCAAAAAAATGCGATTGGCTTCTCCCTTCGTCTCGGCAGAAACACCGTTTACTGCTATACGCTCAGCTCCCGCCAGTCGCTGCCCGCATTCGAAAGCGCCGGCAAAGGTATATTGAAGTATTACTGGCCCGGCGCCGAGTGCGATTTTGGCTATCCGCTCGAATTATCGAGCTCCGTTTATCGTTCGAGCGAGATTCTGCGCCTGCTCAGTCGCCTGGAATTTTCAAATCCGAACGTCCTCGAAAACCAAATGTGCAGCAATAAAGACTCGCTTGCCGCGTCACTGCCGTTTTTATTGACTTTTGAAGAGTCCGTTACCTTCTGCAATCCCGTAAACGTCGTTCAGCAGGTATATGAGAATAATAAATTCGGCACAACCCACGTGTTTTCGCCCCAATATCTCGCGGATTGTTTCTCGCGCGGTATGACAATCGACGTGCGAAAATACGCCGGTTTCACGCCTCACGGGGCACATCAGGAAGTGGAACTGTATTTCACGACCGCAGCCGCCTGCCCGGCCTGCCCTGAGCTTGTCGAAGGTCGTCGGGATGATGCGCTTAAGCCAAAGTTTTCAATAGTGATGGCAAATTACAATAACGGCAACTACATAAACCAGGCCGTCGAATCCGTCCTCAACCAAACCTTTAATGACTGGGAGCTTGTAATTGTCGATGACTGCTCGACGGATAACTCGGTCGATATTATCAGCCGGTACCTCACAGACGGCCGTATTCGCCTGCTCCGCCACGACATAAATAAGGGTTATACCGCGTCCCTTAAAACCGCTATCGCCGCCGTCAGCAGCGACCTGTTCGGCGTCCTCGACAGCGATGATTGCCTGACGCCGCAAGCCGTCGAAACTATGTATCATCACCACGCCGGTTCACCCGATTGCGGCCTCATATACTCGCAATTCGCGTATTGCTATGAAAATCTTACCACGAGATGTATCGGCTTCTGCGCTCAAATACCCCCCGGCCAAACGTCTCTCGACTTAAACGCCGTCAGTCATTTTAAAACCTTTAAGCTGTCCGACTACCTTAAAACATCGGGCTACGATGAAAATATCCTTTACGCCGAAGACGTGGATATCATTTATAAAATGGAAGAAGTGGCCGGCCTGAAATTCGTGGACAAGTGCCTTTATCTCTACAGGGAGCTGCCCGGCTCAATCTGTCATTCCAGCAGCAAAATTAACGTTGCGATAATGTCGAGAGTAAAGGCCAGAATAAACGCCCTGAAAAGAAGGTGCGCTGCTCTGGCCGCGTCGGACAATAAATATTTCGAGGATTTGTTCGCCCGCGCCGTTAAACAGGCGAGAAATACTCATAAAGACGTTGACCAGTATTTCATAATACTTACAAAGCTGTATGAAAATAATCTCCTGTCGGATTCGATAATCATTCCTGCTGATGTCAAGGCAGGCGGCTATGAAAGGGAACTGCTGTGGCTTGCGGCCAATGTAAACATAAAATTCGACAAACTCTTTGAGCTGCTTAAATGCCCGGTATCTGCGGATAAATCCCCTGTTCGTTCGCAACAGCCGGCAGATATGAGTTTAAGGTTTTAGTATGTGCCGAATCACTAAAGAAAATGCGGTTTCGCTCGATAATATATGGCAACGGTTGATTCCGCCAAAAGCGGGAACGCGTCCTCTAATACTATATTTTTTAAAACAGGAAAGTGAAACAAAATGGCTACAATAAATTTCCCGGGGCCAGTTGATTGCGGCTAACAGCGGCCGACTGAACGCTTATAAGAATAGCTTAAGCAGTTTGCAGGATAAACAGGAAGCCCTTGTTACTTTCAGGAGCAACCTAAGCGCCCTCCAGACCTCTGTGAAGGCATTGTCGGATGCAGACAATCTGCGGTCGTTCAATATTTCAACCAGTGATGAGAACGTGGTTACCGCCGACGCCAACAGCAGCGCCTACGAAGGCAACCATAGTATTGTTGTAAATCAGCTCGCTACCGCCGACCGATGGGTGCAGACCAGCGGTTTTAAATACAAAGAGGATTACGTCGGCACCGGCACCTTCATTTATTCTTACGACGGCAAAGAAACCTCGCTCACGACCACCGCCACCACCACGCTGGAAGACCTCGTCGGCTTGATAAATCACGACGCGGACAACCCCGGCGTTACCGCCTCCCTGCTTTCATACAATAACCAGTATCATCTCGTTCTCAGCGGCAACAACGCCGGCTCAGATTACGAGATTCATGTTAATTCCAGCAGCACCGAGGTCTGGCAAAACAGCGACCTTTTGACCGCCAACAGCGATAACGCAGATACCACCACTCTGCTGACTGACCTCGACCGTTTCGAGGGTATCACCTTCAACGGCGACGAAAACATTGTGATAAGCGGAACCGACCATACCGGAAAAACCATAACTCCTGTAACGTTGTCGCTCACGGAAAATACGAAAGTCAGTCACATCCTCGACGAGATTGAAAACGCCTTCGACGGAAACGTTACTGCTACTCTCGATAACGGCAAAATTGTGGTTACAGACAAATTTTCCGGCGCCAGCTCCCTGACAATCGGCTTAACCTTTAACGATAACGGCTCTTCAACCGCGTTTACGGCTATGGCCGAATCTGCCAAAGGCGGCTCCCCGGAGGTGTGGCAGGCCGGCGATTTACTGACCGTCGATGGCAACAACGCCGACTCGATCACCCTGTTTACCGCACTCGACCAGTTTGGCGCTAACCCACTTGAGGGCGGAGAAACAATACAGATAAACGGCACCGACCATAACGGTAACGAAATAACGCCGGTAACTCTCGCTTTGACTAATGATACCCAAATCAGTCAGCTTATTAGTGAGATTGAAAGCGCCTTCGGCGGGAATGTCGATGCGACCTTTGAAAACGGCAGAATCATCGTTACCGACAAAATCTCCGGTGCAAGCTCCTTATCGATTTCATTAACTTACAATGCCAACGGCTCTTCCGCGACGCTTGATTTACCCACTATGGCTGTTTCAACCGA
>JBELAA010000236.1:0-3251 GCA_049509315.1 Sedimentisphaerales bacterium
GGCGCTCTTCCTGAGAAAACCAGCTTGTTCTTGCTTACGGCTACCTTTATTCCTCTCGATTCCTCGCTGGTCAGTAACGCCGCCCTGCGAACCGCGCTTAACGCAACATCGGTCGCCAGCGTCAGTTTCTTCTGGTAGTCCGATGGTATGATGTCCTCGTATTTCGGGAAATTGCCCTCGACCAGGTTCGAGATGATTACAACGTTGCCGCACGCAAACATTACCTGGCTATCGACCAGACGAACTATGACCTTGTCCTTTTCGCCGCCTGTCAGCTTTTCCAATAGCGACATTGTCTTTGCGGGAACGATTATCTTTGCCGCCGCGGCCTTTTCGCTCGGATTGGTCAGCAAATTGACCTTCGTGCGGGCTAATCGCCTGCCGTCTGTCGCCACAAGCGTTAGCTTTTTGCCTTTCATTTCCCACAGAACGCCGTTTATCGCGTAGCGTGTGCTTTCCCTCGCTGTGGCAAAAAGGCACTGCGCAATGCCGGCCCGCAAATTCTCAAGTGCCACCTCGACGTCCGGCTGACCTTCGAAAGCGGGCATCGGCGGAAACTGCGACGCCTCCTGGCCATATATCGAGAAATGACTGTCGGCTCCCTTTATTTCGCATTTGCCTTCCGATGCCTGAAGTAAAAGCGTCTCGTCTGTGCTTTCCCGCACCACCGCCGCAAGCCGTGAAGCCGGCACTACTACCTGCCCCGGCTGGTCAACTTTTACCGCAGGCAGCAGGTAATTGATGCCTACCTCGAGGTCCGTTCCGAATATACGCACGCCGTCCTTTGCCGCGTCGATTTTGACGCATCGCAGTATCGGCTTGGGCGTCCGCTCAGGAACTATCGACGTCAAAAGAACAAGCGCCTGGTTCAATCCTTCTCTGTCAAATTGCACTTTCATTTCCATACCCTTGGGTCCTTTTACTACGGATGGCTTATTTATTTCCATATCATTATCATTAGGTTCTTGACTGGATTTTTTTGCGTCATTTTCTTCCTTGTTAAATTGCTCTTTCATTTCCGTATCCCTCTTTTTTTTTCAAAATAGCATTTCGCGGATAACGTGGAGCTTATACGCGACACGCTGCACGCTATCCGATTCTGACATAGTAGATTACACCAGATTTATCAGTTTAACAACTGTTTTTTTACACATAAGGATACATAAATTCAAAGTTATTGAGCGGCGATTTATTGCAGGGCGTTTTCCAGCTTGTTGATAAGCCCCGGCAAGTCCTCAGTAACCGTCTCCCACACGATGTCGAGGTCAACATCGTAGTATCCGTGAATCAGGCGGTCCCGCATACCGACCATTTTCTTCCAGGGAAACTCAGGGAACTGCATGCGAAATTCATCGGAAAGGCCTCTGGCTGCTTCGCCGATAACCTCTAAAAGCCGGACAAGCGAAAGGTTCAGTTTCCTGTCATTGTCGAGCTCAGCACGCGAGCGCCCCTTCGCGAATTCGACGGCCTCTCTTGATGCGTCGAGAATATGGCGAATGCGAACCTTGTCAGTTCTGAGCATATTGCACCTCGGCTGTGGCGACGACCTCATCGCGGAAATAGCGGCTCAAGTCCTTCGGCGTGCGCAGGTCAACTTTCCTGCCTCCGAAAATGGCCGATAATTCCTCCTCCATATCAAACAGCCCGAAAAATCCGGGTGTATGCCCGGGTATGAATTCCACAAGAATGTCAATATCACTGTCAGACCTGAAATCTTCTCGCAGCGCAGACCCGAAAACCGCCAATCTGCGAATAAAATGACGTTCGCAGAAATCTGCAATTTTGTCTTTTGCTATTTTAACGTTCCTGTTCATTTTCGTTTACCTGAGCATAACGAGCAAATCCTGACAGTAAATTTATCATAACGGTAAAATTACCAGCGGTCAAACCCCAAGTTCAGACGTAGGGATACATAAATTCGGGCATTCGGCGGATTTTGCCGGCCGAATCCACGCAGGCAAGAACGCTTGCCCCTTCGGCTATGACCTCGCCGGTAGCCGGACGGGTCAGTTTATAGCTGTGCTCGACTTTGCTGGCCGTAACGTTGGTGCACGTGGTCAGTAATTCGAGCTTTTCATCGTAAAAAGCGGGCCTGCGGTATTTAATACGCAATTCCGCTATTACAAAGAAAACACCCGCCGCTTCGAGGTTCTTATACGCCAGCCCGTTTGCCCGCAATAGTTCCGTCCTGCCCATCTCGAAATAGACCGCAAACACGTTGTGATGCACGACCCCGCCCTGGTCTGTTTCGCTGTAACGCGGCTGTATTGTTATCGTGCAGCTTTTAATCGTTGTCTTTTCGGGAAAACTCATAGCGAACCAAGATTACCACAATCGCCCGCCTTGTCAAGTCGGCCCTGCGGGAAGTTCAGATGTGCGAACTCCCTGTGATATAATTTGGCCGCCTCGTCATATGCCTTTGCTGCTTCAATCTCTGAGTCGAACGATTTGCGAAAGACACATTTTTTGTTGTCTTGTAATGCTGCTCTCCATTTATTCCTGCATTTGTTCCAGCTTACGCCCCGGAACTTCGACGTGCAGTTGTCCTGTTTTCGAGAGTTGCACGAATTTTGCTGACGTGTGGCAAAACGCAGGTTTGCTATTCTATTATCCAGTGAATCGCCGTTTCTGTGGTCAACCAGGAGGCCGTCCGGGGCGTTGGTAATTAACCTGTGTAAACGCTTTATCGATGTCCGGCCGAGCTGGTCTTTGATGCTGCACGCGGCGTAATAATTTGTTTTGTCGCCGAAGAGGAACAATTTGAGATGCCTGAATTTATAGTAAATATCAGGGTCAACGATTGTGTATTCCCCTTCGCCGAGGGGGATTTTGCGGAAGGGATAGCCGAATTTCCATTTCCTGTAAACGAGTACCGGCCACGCGAAAATCAGGTCTAACCATAGGGGAATCCTTATTTGAATACCAACCATAACTCCACCTTTTAACAGATGACGGAGGACAGATAACGGAAGACGGATTGGCTGCCCTCCGACCCCGGTCGTCCGTCCTCGGGGCCTAAAGGCCCCTCTACCCTATGGCGCGAACTTGCGCGATATTGACCAAAAAAACAGTTTTTGAGACACTCCGAAATGCACTTAACTCCTTATGCCACAAGGAATAAAAAAAATTTTACGGAATTATGCACTTGACAAAGAAAAATAAGTTTCGTAAAATAAGTCCGCAAAATAACCTTAAAAGCGAAAAGGTGCGGATATGGGTATTACTGATTACGAGTGGTATAAGCATCTTAA
>JBELAA010000237.1:0-3191 GCA_049509315.1 Sedimentisphaerales bacterium
ATGACGTATTGCTCGATAACGCCGAAAAAGGTGCTGGCCATAATATAAAGGTTCAAACCCGAGGGTGAGTTATAAAGCATAAGCGGGAAAAGCACCGGCATCATAATCATCATCATTTTTTGCTGCTGGGCGACCTGCGGGTCGGCTGTGGCGGCGGTCTGCGTAGGCGTTAATTTCTGCTGAAGATAGAATGCCACGCCCATTAAAATCGGCAGCAGGTTGAGCGAGTCAATTCTGCCGAAAAGGGGAACGGCAAACGCTTTGAATGTAATGATGGCGTCGGGGGCCGACAGGTTTGTAATCCAGAAGGGCAGGAATGCGGCTCCTCTCAGGTCGATACTGGCGTAAATCGCGCCGTAGAGGGCAATCCAAATCGGCATCTGGACCATCATCGGAAGCATTCCCGTCAGCATCGCGGTCTGCGACATGCCGTGCTCTTTCTGAAGGGCGGTGATATGTTTGTGCAGCTCCATCGGCTCTTTGGCGTATTTTTTGCGAAGCTCCGCCACCTCGGGCAGGGCGTTGAATTTGGCATATTTGCTCATCGATACCTGGCTCTTGCGGGTCAGGGGGTGCAGAATCAGGCGGACCAGTAGAACGAAAATAATGATTACGATGCCGTAGTTGGGGATAAAGTAATATAGCCAGTTCATCATCGCCAATATGCCGAAACCGAGGGGGTATATGATGCTGCCTGGGCAGCAGCAGGACATAAAGTCGATTGTCTGCATAAAGCCGAGATTTTTGTATAGCGGGTTTTTATCGAAGAGGGATTTGTCCTTTGGGCCGATGAAAAGGCGGAAGTCGAGCCGTTTGATTTCCGCCGGGGCGAGCGTAAACGCAGTGGTTTTGAGGTCGAGGCCGATATTTCTGTCTGCTAAGTTCGCCTGCTCACTGGGACTCGTGAACCAGCCGGATTTGTCGGTTAGCCAGTTGCAAAAGCCGGAGTTGGGGTCTGCGGCCGGAACGAGGATTGCGGCGAAATACTTATTGGATATAGACGCCCAGACGAAGCCGGCACCGCGGTGAACTAATTGCCTTGCCTCGTGGTCGGGATTACTTAGTTTTTTGACGTCGAGTGCGGATGTTACAATTTGTCCCTGTGCATCCCTGAAAGCGCCTATGGCCTTGCGTGTGTCGGCCCGAGGGTCTTCCCGGTCGATTCCGACGGGGCCTGCCATACCTATTTGAATTTTTTGTTCGCCGGGCGAGAGGTTCTCGACGGCCAAATCGCAGCGCAAGTCATAAATGCCGGCGGAAACCTGATAAGTTTTCGTCAGTTTGATAAGGGGCAGGTCGGTGTTTTTATCTTTTATTATCGCAACAAAAGCAGCGGTCTCATTGCCGTCGTTTTTGGTAACGTCGAGTGCGTTCCAGTGGAGCTTATTGAGGGGCAGTTGAAGCTGAAAGTCGGGCAGTATCAGCGAATCGTTTTCCATTGAGAGGACTTCTGAGCCGTCGGGTTTGACGGCGGCGGACAACAATTCGAGCGGCTGGGGATTTGTCCGGTTGAGGTCAGTGAAATTGCTCAGCGTTGCCTTTTTAATTGCCGCTCCGCGGGTGGTCAATTGCAGTAAAAACTTGAAGCCGGTATTTGGGTCGAGGGAGCCGAGCGAGATTTCCTTTTCCGGGCCGCCAATGGCCGTAAGATTCGGCTTATTAGCATCTTGAGCAACCGCACTGGCCGCAAACAAACCCAAAAAAGTTATTGTCAAAACCGCGATTGTTTTTGAATTCATTTCTTCTGTCTTCTGTCCTTTGTCCTCTGTTTTCCGCTTTTTGCTTTCAATCCGCAATATAAAATCTGAAATTATTTTTATCTTCCTTCCGCGAGCCGGTCGGCGTTGAATGGGTCGAGCTGGCCGGTGCTGCGAATTTTTTCGGCGGTGGTTTTAAAGTCGTAATCGAGGCGGACGAAATGCACCTCGTTTTCCTCGACGTAAACGTAGCTGGCGCGGTTGTCCCTGTCGCGGGGCTGACCGACCGAGCCGATATTTATAATTGCCTTTTCGCCTTCGACAATCGGGTAAACGTTGCCTAATTCTGTCGGCAGGTAGAAATCGGGCTCATCGAGGAAGACCCCCGGCAGGTGCGTATGGCCGACGAAACAGACGTGCCTGACCCGCTCGAACATAACGCGGACCTTGACGGGATTGGTATATACGTCGTCGGGGAAGATGTATTCGTTAATCGGTCTTCGCGGCGAGGCGTGGATGAAATCGATGGTCACGGGCGTATCGCCGAGGTCGGTCTTGACGACGCGGTGCATCTGGAGTTTGCCTAAAAATTCCCAGCGTTTGTCGCGGGGCTCTTTTTGCGGCTCATCATCGAGATTGAAACGCGTCCAGAAGGCGGCCTGCTCCGCGCCGTAATTAAAATTTGTCGGCTCATAGAGCGCGGCGTAATCGTGGTTGCCGAGGACACACCACTTCGCCTTGTCGATAACCAGGTCGAGGCACTCACGGGGGTTGGGGCCGTAGCCGACCACGTCGCCGAGGCAGTAAATGGTCTTGATGCCCCGGCTTTCGATGTCGGCTACCACCGTCGTCAACGCCTCGATATTCGAATGTATATCACTGATAAGTGCGAACATAGGAATACTTATTTAACAAAAAAAACGTGAAAACGCCAGAAGATTTGTTATTCTTAATTCTTATGAATTTACTCGAAGCAAGGGATTTGGTGAAAATATACGACGGAAGGGCCGTCGTTGACGGGGTTTCCATTACAATCGAGCACCGCAGCATTGTCGGCCTTCTTGGTCGAAACGGTGCCGGCAAAACCACGTCCTTCCGTATGATTATGGGGATGATAACCCCGAACGCAGGCGTAGTTACCTTCGATGGCAACGATATTACCAATTTGCCGATGTTCAGAAGGGCCCGCCTGGGTATCGGGTATCTGTCGCAGGAGCCGAGTATTTTCCAGCGGCTAAGCGTCCGCGATAACCTTTACGCGATTCTCGAAACAATGGCGATTACAACCCAGCAGCGAAAACAGCGGGCAGATGAGCTTATCGCTCGCTTCGGCCTGACCGAAGTCGCCAATAGCCAGGGCAGGTTCCTGTCGGGCGGCGAAAGGCGAAAGCTCGAAATCGCCAGGGCTATGGTAACGGAGCCCTCCCTGATACTTTTAGATGAGCCGTTTAGCGGCGTTGACCCGATTACCGTTCAGGATTTGCAAAATGACAT
>JBELAA010000238.1:0-3184 GCA_049509315.1 Sedimentisphaerales bacterium
ACTCCTTTGTGCGGTGATACTCTCTGACTGTCATGGCCGTCTCCTTGGATATAATTATCGTACCATGACTTATTTCGGCAAAACAGCCTAAGCGCAATTACTTTTTATGAATGGTATAATGTATGAAAGAGGATTAGGCACAACAGCGGATTATAGTGAGGCAAAGAAATGGTATCTGAAATCTGCTCAATGCGGCCTGCCGTGGGGGCAATATAATCTTGCCCGGATGTATGCAGAAGGTATAGGAACTCCGGTAGATTATAATGAGGCAAGAAGATGGTATCAAAAAGCTGCTCAACAGGGTCTATGCGCTGCTCAGATCAACCTCAGCTGGATGTATTATGAAGGCAAGTGGATGAAAATAGATTATGTCGAAGCATACAAATGGCTGATGATAGCCGATAAAAAGTGCGGTTCAAATTACCGCGGCGTTTATAATGCTAAGAATAAAGTTATTTTATCAATGACTCCGGATCAGATCATTGAAGCGAAAGAACGCGCAGAAAAATTCGTGGTAAAGCTGGAAAATCCTGATTATGACGACCAATGGCCCAAAATAAGCCGATAATTGTAAAATCTCTATATATTTTTTGGCAAATCTGCTTTTTTGCATTGCGGACATAGGCCCTCAAGACGAATTTGCTGCCGCTGTATTATAAAACCAACCGGCGTGTTTGTCGCCATCGAAACTGATACCTCGGGCAAGCATCGCGTTTGCCCGCAATCGGTGCAGACAAAATGCGGGTGGCACTGGTGCTCGGTGCATTTGTCACCTAACTCATAATACCGGCTCCTGCCATCGACAAAAGCACGGTGCACCATTCCGGCTTCTGCCATACTTTCCAAAGTCCTGTAAACCGTTACCCTGTTGGGACCCGATTTGCCGATAGTCGAGATAATTTCTTCAGCCGACTTAGGGCCGGCTGCTTTCAATAAAACCTCAAGAATCGTCCTCCTCGACTCAGTTCTCTTGAATTTCACCGAATCCAGCAGGACGTTGATTTTTTCTTTTAACTGTGTTTTCATTCGGGTCAAAGCCGGCTTATACGACTCTGCTCACAATAAAAATGAATAACAAGCCCAGTGCGGTAAGACCAATCATTTTCAGCGAGGTGTGTTTGCTGTGTGCCTGCGGCAGGATGTCGCTTGCGCCGATATACATTAAAAAGCCGCCGAAAAAGCCGAGGTAAAGAACTAAGAAATAAGGCGGAACCGTAAAAAGCAGCGTCGAAGCGGCGCCGAGCATCGGCGTCAGCGCATCCAGAAGTAAAAACCATTTGGCTCTTCGGGGGGTGTTTTTATTAATCAATAGTAACGTTACCGTGTTCATACCGTCCGTAAAATCGTGCGATATGACCGCGATTGCGACCACAATGCCGACGGACGTGCTGGCCTGAAAACCCAGACCTATGCCGACGCCGTCCATAAAGCTGTGGCCGGCAAGCGCAATTGCCGAAAGAATACCCACCTGTGGATGCCTGTGGTCGGCGTAATCTTCCTCGTGGGCGTGATGAATCAAAATCATTTTCTCAAGGACGTGGAAAACCATATAGCCGAGCACAAAGGCAATCATAGCCCCCGTGGGGTCGAAATTATGCTCTTTGACCATCTCGATTATTTCAGGCACGATATCGAAGCTGAAAACGCCAAGGAGAACGCCCGCCGTAAAGCACATTATGGCGTTGAGCTTGTCCTTGAATTTAATCGAGAACAATCCGCCCATAAAGGTCGAAAAAAAAGTCACAATTGAAAATATCACAGCTTCCATAAAACCTCAATTCACAAAGTAAAAAGGACATTTCCCTGCTTATTATTCTAACTGGATGCAACTAAGTTGCAATAACAATTTTGAAAAATTTTAGTATATATCGTAAATGCTTGTTATATAAGCACTTATATTGCAATAATGAAATTGCTCTACAATCGCTTCTCTTTGCTGTTTTTGGTGTTTGCCTCCTTAAGTTACCGTCTGATTAGTCCGAAAATCCTACTACCGTGCCGACCTGATTTTTAGCGGGGTTTTTATAAGGATTTTTGAATGGTTTCGAGTTTTCAAAAATTGATTGCCGATTCGCCGTTTCTGGCGATATTTTTGATTTTCTGGGCTGGCGCCCTGGCGTCGCTAAGCTCCTGCACCATTGTGCGGGTGCCGGTCGCGCTTGGTTTTATCGCTGGCGCCGCGGAATCGAAAAAGAAAGCCCTATTGGTTACCGTTCTTTTTGTTTCGGGCCTGATTGTAACATATACCGTTTTCGGTTTGTTCCTCGGCGTTGTGGGCCGGCTGGCTTATACGATTATCCAGTGCAACAAATACATCTTTTATCTAATCGGTTTTCTGCTTTTTGTATCCGGCCTGTTCATATCGGGGCTTGTCAAAATCAGGCATCTGCCGCACATTTTGCAATTCCGTGAAAATTTTAGCCATATTACGCTCATCGGCGTATTTGTTTTCGGAACGCTTTTTGCGCTTCTCGAAATGCCGACCTGCCCGACCTGCGGCGGCATACTGCTTATGCTGGCGAGTTTGGTTGTTACTCACGACCTCGGTCATTATTCCATACTGATTTTTGTCAGCTTCGCGCTTGGCCAGAGTTTTCCTGTTCTGGCGGTCGCTTTGTCGGCCAGCTTGGTCAAGACGGATATTATTATGTTCCTGGCTTCGAGGATTCAGCGTATCGAGGACCATATAAATTTTGTCGCGGGCAATATCCTGATGACCCTCGGTATTTACTATCTCGTAGTGGCGTGACGAAATGACTATAGACCAGCAAGACGACAAACTTGAAAGCATACTGGCCGACCCTTTGCTGGCAAAGCCGGCTTACAGGTGGTCTTTCAGCGTTATTTTTATTCTGGTGGCGCTTTTCGCGCTCAAACCCCTTATCATAAATCGTATAGTTACCCGCGCGGAGGCATACTCGTCATACGGCCTTTACAAAAACGCCGTCCGTGAAAGCAAAAAAGCAATCTTTCTTGATAACGAGGACACCCGTGCCTGGAACGCGTTGGGCAGCGCCTACAAAAGTCAGGGCGACGTCGATAGCGCGGTCAATACCTACCTCAACGCCGTAAATGTTGACCCCGCCAACAAAATCGCTCATTTCAGGGTCGCTATGATTTTCGCCCTTGAGCAGAACTACAACCGTGCCATACCGCATTTCGAATACATCAGGTTCCTCGGCCC
>JBELAA010000239.1:0-5120 GCA_049509315.1 Sedimentisphaerales bacterium
GGAGCCGGAACGGTGTTGGAAGTCGTGGTAAGCGTAAATTTGATATTGTCCGCTGTCCATTCGCAGTCCGGGTCGAACCCAAATGCGAATTGACCATTAGCCATGTAGCTGGCTAATGTATTACTAAGTCCAAGGGCTACCAGGTCATAACTGAAACTAACATCATGGTTGTTCGTTGGGGGATATGTGCCTACCAGTACGTTCGGGGTGTTATGACTATCAAAGTAGTCACCTACGCCTGTCGGCGTCCCATACCAATAATATGGGTCTGTATCGCCACCAGCTCTAACCCAACCATCGGTTGTGGTTACATGGTTATCCAACAGATTGGTGTAGAATTTGTCGAGGGAACCATAATCTACATCCTGGAGGTTAACGAACTCCAATTTGGCGCTCACGATGGTTTCGCCTGCAGCAAGAGGGCTGCAATTGATGTTCCATGCATATGCCGAATCGTCGGTCATACTCGCGATTGCACCTGTCTGCGTTGTTACATTGGCGTTCGCGGTACCAACCGCCACAAGAACCAACAAAATCGTTACTAAACTTTTCATGACCATTTCTCCTAAAAAATAATGTTTCGTTTTTTATACTATTACGTTCTTTCTTCTTAACCAGCCAACAATGCTGATGCCTATACAACCCAGCAGAACTGCGCCCGGAGCCGGAACAATCGCTGTCATATTGCCGGCGAAACTACTACTCTGCGCCGTTATGCCATTGTCGAGCATCTGACTAAACGGCACGTCACCACTAATCGACAAATGAAAATCAAGGGCTGACGACCCGGCTATCACATCCAGGGCTGATGAGCCAATCAGGTTATTGACATGCAAATCAGTTATATCCGCCTGAAGCTTGGTGTATCCACTTCCGCCTGTTCCGTCATCAGGCTCAGGCACCAGGTTGCCTTGGCCTATTGTGCCAGTCAGATAGATAACAGTGCGGCCAGCGTTTTCTATCGAGATTGTGCTTGTCACCGGATTCAACGTATATGACCCGCCCGGGATGCCGCCAACCGTCATATCCGGGATATACACCTGTGCGCCGGAAGTAACCAGAGCGTCAGAGGCGCTGCCCAATCCATTATCAACAGTTCATAAGTCCAGTTGCCTGGGTCTGTGCCGCCAGGGCTAAACGTAATAGTAGGCACCCCAAAAGCCGTTCCAAGCATCAGAGCCACACCAAACACCACCAACATTATTTTGTTTATATTTACCATTAAGTCATCCTTTCTTTACTCTTGCTTAGAGTAAGCTTTTCCGAACAAAAACAGACAACGTACATAATTTCGTCCAAGAGGTGTTCCACAAACACACTCAGAATATTCTGGAGATATCTCACAGACGTACACAGAAGATGGCCGGCCAAATAATGTCTTATCCGACCGCGCGGATTGAAATTCGTCGCACAAAAAGGCGAGAATAATACCACAGCCAATACAAACAGCTACAAAACTACTAACCACGTTTTTCTCCACCTCCGTGCCGTCGCCTCCAGATTGTTAGACGGCACAGCTTAAAAAAAACTTTTTCACTCTTTCCTTGGTGAACGATATAACCTGCGTTCCCGTTCCTTGCTATACGCAACGCAGGTGGGATTCTTCACCTATACTACCTACACTACCCAAACTACCTAACTTACCAAAGATTCTACTCTAAAATACCCTACTTTGTCAAGGAGAATTTTTTTAATTACAATGCGACCAATTGGATTAAGCCACTTTATTTTGCTAAAAACCACGATTTCTACCATATATGGAGTGCCTTTTTAGTGGTATATAACCAAAATAATTTAGTTCAGGAATTGGATTTTTGGAGAGGATGCGGCAAGGAAATGCCTATGAGTTCCTAAGGCAATCTCAGATGAGGACGAAGGATATGGTAAACAAGAATTGGGGCCACATAGTGGCCGGCAATCTGATTTTAACCGCCGATTTCGGCCGGAATTGCTCGCGGCTTTGCTTTTAACAACGGCCATCGTTATGCCGGAAGCGGGATTTGCATATTTGCTGCCCTTTTCAAGAAACGTAAGCAGCATATCAAGTTTTCGCTGCACGCGTATTCTTCGATAAATATTTCGCAGATGCGTTTTGACGGTTGCGATTCTAATACCCAGCCGAGATGCGATTTCATCGTTGCTGAAGCCGGAACACACCCGTTTTGCAATATCCAGCTCGCGTGGACTCATACGAAAACTTTTACGGACGAAAAGCCATTGACTATCATCCATTATACGCACCTGCGGCCGATAAAGCTCCGCTATGCGATTACGAGTAGATGAGAAATAATCAGAATGCGTATTAATATTTCCTGCCAAACCAACTGCCGCAATAAAAACAAGGTTATGAAATGGTTTTAAAAAAATAAACTCCCTCGCCACGGGTTTATCCCGCAGAAAGGGAGTTTATGTTTTACTCGTTACTAAAAAACTCGCCGATATTACAGTGCTCTGCGACGTTTGAGCCAGCCGACAAGACCGACACCGAGGCCGCCCAGCAGAACTGCGCCTGGAGCGGGAATCGGGCTTACGGATTCTACATTAGCAACAAAATTTTCGTAACTGTTATCACCGCCGCCATATTGGTCTTCCCAGCTCAATCGATAATCAGCACCTGGTATATACACACCAGCGATCATATGGTCATAGCCGTCCAAATTTAAAGTTGTGTCGCTATAAAACACTCCGCCGCCAGATTGAGCACTTGAATCCAGGTAAAATCCAAATGCATCTGAGGCAAACGTAGCACTAGCCACAAGAGCCGGATTATAAGTTGCAAAAGATGTGCCAGTGATCCATACCGAGGCACGAGCACCAGGAGAATCTGGTCCAGAAAACACCAAGAGTTTATTGTTCTTATCGGCTTTATCGTACAATCCGAAGCTGTTGGTTCCTGCCCAATCAGCATTCTCCAGCTCAATCCTGGTACCCATTGAGCCTGCAAGCGTACTGATGGTCCAGTATGCATCCGACCCATCCGGTAAATCATATAACGTCGGTGTAGCCAAAGCCGGCGATACTATCAAAGCCATTACGGCCATTAACATTAACTTTTTCATTTTTAAAATCCTTTCTAAAACAACTCAAGAACAGGGCAATCACCCTGCCCCTGGTTGACCTTTTTATTTATAGTGTCCTGCGTCTTCGCAGCCAACCAACAATGCTCACACCAATGCCGCTCAGCAGTGCAGCACCAGGAGCCGGGACGACCGCGATGGGCCCAAGCCCGCCTGTTTCTTTAAACTCAAGGCCGCCGCTGAAGCCGGGGCCATTGTTGTTTAGCGGGCAGATGTTGCTGATGACATTGTTATGTAACGTCACTGCACCAATTTGCGCGAGGGCTCTACCGTTCAGAATTGTTGCTCCTGTGTCCAGGTCGATGCTGTCATACGCGAGGATATTTCCTTCGAACGCGGTGGTAGTACCGAGAGTCGCGGAACTGCCGACCACCCAAAACACGCCGACATCGGAGCCGTTATTTGAACCGGCATTGATCAACTCCACAGCCGAGCCGGAGGCGGTCGTGAGCTTGCTCCCTATCTGGAAGACCCAGTACTGACCATTGATGCCCCCGGCGTCGAGCTGGAGTTTCCCGGTCAACTGAGCCGACGTCGAAGGAAAAGAATAGACGCCCGGACCGAGCGTAGGTACTACACCCCCGTCACCCAGAATCTGACCACTCATGTTGGTTGCGGTCCCATAGGATGACAGAGCATTGTACGCGGTGATGAGATCATTCTGAGCCGTAAGCGCGGTACCTGGCCCGGGCCCATCACCTATGTGGTACGCTCCGGTGAGGATGATCTGGTCTGCTCCCGGCCCCTGGCCAGTGATCGAAAGGCCGGGATAGAGACCCACATTTCCGGTGATGGTGGTTGAGCCGGCGTTGGTCACAGTCGAGGCACCCAGGACCGCAAAGTCCTGCGCCGAACCCAGCACGGGCCCAGTTGGCCCGGCCAATCCTGTGGATGAGCCGTAAAGAAGCATTACGAATGCAAAGAAAATAATTTTCTTCATATTTGTCTCCTGAAGCATGCCAAGGGCAGGATTACCCTGCCCGTAGCAGCTTTTTTAGTTAATTTAAAGCGTCCTGCGTCTGCGTAGCCAGCCGACAATCAAAAGGACAGCGCCAGGCGCCGGAATAGGGGCTGTGGTCAAATCGAATCTGATTTTGCAGGCCTGCCAGTGGCAATCCGGGTCGATACCAAAAGCAAACTTGCTGTCGTTGGTGATATAGTTAGTTAAGTCATTCTTCAGACCCAGAGCGATGAGGTCGTAAGATACGTTATGTGCGTTTTTGTCCAGCGGCACATAATCGCCGACCACTACGTTCGGCGAATTGTGCGTGGCATAGTAATCACCGTCCGGGTCACCCGAGTTCACCACTGTTCTCCAGCCGCCCGTGCCGTTTACCCAGCTATCCAGCAGGCGCGTATAAAGGTGGTCAGTCGCATAGCTGTTCTGATTGTCTTGCAAGTTAAAGTAGGTCAAAACAGCTCCGGTGATTTGTTGGCCGGCTGGAATGGAGTAACCATTGAGGTTCCAGGCAAAGACCTTTCCACCCGTTCCCATATCGACTCCGACCAGCGACTTTTCCCACGGAGGCGGTGTGGGTGACGCGTCTGCCACTGGGGTAATGCCAAGCAACAGACCCATAATCGAGCATACTGTAATAATTTTCTTCATTAGCAGTTACTCCTTCTTAAAACGTTCCAAAGGCAGGGCATCAACTGCCTGCCCTTAGAAGCTTCCTTCGTTCATTTACAGTGTCCTGCGTCTGCGCAGCCAACCAACAATGCTCACACCAATACCGCCTAACAGAATTGCGCCGGGAGCCGGAACTACTGGGGTTACGGATTCGACCATAACTACAAAGTCCTGGTGGTCGAAATCACCACCGTTCAAACTATCCTCCCAGCCCAAAACGTACTCATTACTTTTCCAAATGCTTGGTACCAAAGTGGGTATTTGTATCTCGTCGCCCTTACCCTGAAGAGCCCACATATGGTCATACTTGTCGCCATTTAATATCCAAACGCATTTCCAGCAAAATCTACACCAGTATCCACGTTGTCCAGTTTGATACTGCCGTCCGCCAACATGGACAGCTGATGCGAATC
>JBELAA010000024.1:0-22288 GCA_049509315.1 Sedimentisphaerales bacterium
GAGTGTTTCACAGCCCCAGACGGCGCCGTCGGTTCCGTAGCCGGTGCCGTCGCAGGCAAGACCGATGACAGGCCCCTCAATACCGTGCTCGGCAATGACCGACGCGATATGTGCCCAGTGATGCTGAACCTCAATAACCTTTACGCTTGTCAGCGAGCGGGCGTATCGGCTCGACAGGTATGACGGGTGCAGGTCGCAGGCGATGATTTCGGGTTTGACTTCGAAAAGGCCTCGCAGGTGCTCGATTGATTTGAGGTAATGATGATAGGCCGCGGCGTTTTCGAGGTCGCCTATATGCTCGCTGCATATAAGCTGGTTTTGCTTAACAAAGCAGAACGTGTTTTTCAAATCGGAGCCGGCGGCGAGTATGTCAACGGGGGACGATTCTTTCATAAGGACGGGCGCCGGGACGTAACCCCGCGAGCGGCGAAGCAGGAACGGTTGCTCATCTATAAATTGCACAATCGAGTCATCGACCTGCCTGTAAATTTCCCGGTCGTGCATCAGGAAAGCGTCGGCGATACCGCCGAGACGCTCGAGCGCCTCATCGTTTTTACAAATCAGCGGCTCATCGCTGATATTGGCGCTTGTCATAACGAGAATTTTAAGGTTCTCTGCAAAAAGCAGGTGATGCAATGGCGCATAGGGGAGCATAAAACCGAATGAGCTTACCCCTTCGGCTGCCGACGGGGCGATGGTCGAGCTTTTTAATTTCGGTAAAAGCACAATCGGGCTTTGAGGGCTTTTGAGCAGGTCCTGCGCCTGATTATTTACCAGCGCGTGCAGTTTAATGGTCTCGATTGAATCGGCCATCATAGCGAAGGGTTTGTGCTCCCTTTTTTTGCGTTCGCGCAATCGCCGGACGGCTGAATCGTTGAACGCGTCAACGGCCAGATGAAAGCCGCCTATGCCTTTAATCGCGAGGATTTTGCCGTCTCTCAAAAGTTTTGCGGTTTGTGATATTACCGTATCGGTGCCAGTATAGGTGGTTTTGCCTTTCTCATCGGTAAGCCAAATTTTGGGTCCGCACTGCGGGCAGGCGACCGGCTGGGCGTGAAACCTGCGGTCGGCGACGTCGTGATACTGGCCCGCACATTTTTGGCACATTTTGAACTCGGCCATTGTCGTATTGGGCCTGTCGTAGGGAATGGTTTTGATTATCGAGTATCGCGGGCCGCAGTTGGTGCAGTTGATAAAGGGGTATCGGTAGCGAAAGTCCTCCTTATCGAACAGTTCCCGCAGGCAATCTTTACAGGTAGCGATATCGATTGTTACGCGCGAGACGGGCGAGCCGGCGGCGTCGCTTTGCCTGATTACAAATTCCCGCTCGCCAGCGACGAGGTTTAATTCCGATGTCATACACGAGGTTATTGTTGCCAGAGGCGGGATGTCGGGGCCTTTCAGCCGGGCGATAAACTCGGCGATTTTCGACTCCTCGCCTTGGAGTTCGACGGTAACGCCTTTAGTGTCGTTATAGACACAGCCGGCGAGCTTGAGCTGCGCGGCCAAACGGAAAACGGCCGGACGAAACCCAACGCCCTGCACCTGCCCCGTAAAAAATATTCTGCTTCTCTTAATCATTCAGAACAAGCCCGTCCATGCTGGAATAAATCAAGATGTCCCTGAATTTTTTCGATTAGAACTGTTTGTGATGAAAGATTTGCCAGAGAAAGAGCTTCTTTAGCGTAATTGACGGCCTCACTGAATTTCCCACCAGAGGCGTATGCAACAGCAAGGGTATCCAGCAGATCAATATCTTGATAGTTTGTCAGCTCGCATCCGCGTGTTGCGAGCCGGATTGCTTCGTTCGGGTCGCGCAATGAAAGATTTTGACTGGTTGCGAGAATGCGTGCCAAATCATTGATAGGTTCAACTATGTTGGGAGCGAGCATTATCGTTTTTTTCAATTGTGTAACGGCCTGGCTGGTTTTGCCTGTTTTTTCGAGGGCGACCGACAACAGGTAGTTGCCTTCGGCAGAATCGTGTTTTTGCTGCAGGAAATTATCGAGATGATTTATTGCCTCGCCAAAACGGTTGAGCATCAACAGGGCTTTGATTTTATTAAGATATACGACAGCGTCAGAAGGATCTATAAGTAATGCTACATTAAAGTGCCCAAGTGCTTCTTCGGGTTTATTTTTCCTTATCAGCATAGAACCAAGTGCATTTTGTGCATTTAAATTGGCAGGTTCGATTTCCACGGCTTTCGTACAATATTTGATGCCTTCGTCTATGTTACCCTCCAGAGCATATACGGTTCCCAATCGCCAGTAAATATCATTGGTGTACGGGTCGTTGCCGAGCGTTTTGAGCATATGAGTAAACAAGGTTTTGCTGTTAGTCCAGACCTGTGTTTGCTTGTAGGTTAGAAATCCCAGGACTGTGATAATAATAACAGACAGAACAATCGAAATTTTAAATAAGAATGTTTCTGTTTTAAGATAAATAAGCCATGCGGCCAGAAGAACGGACCACAGAATCGAAACTATCAAAGAATAGCGGTCGCAGGGGTAATAAGGATGCTCGAAGATACCGAGCACGGGTATCAGTAGAGAAAGATAACACATGACCAGTGTTATTCCCAGGGGCCAGCGACGTTGCAGGACCATCGCCGATTTAATTGTTCCGATGAGCAATATCGCACTGAAGATAAATACCGAAAAAGGTTTAAAAGTCACAAGAATTGTATAAACCGGCGAAAGGTTGACAGGGTACCAGGGTCTCCAAATATAGTAAGCCCAGATATAAATGGCCTGCCATAATCTCGCAGTGAGACCAAACTCTGCAAGCGAGACAAGGTCATGTGCGCCAACCGGCGAAATTACTTTTACAATTATATCGATTAGAGTAACCGCCACAGTGACACCGAGGAACGGTGTTTTTTCGAGAAGTGCGATGCGGGCATTTGCAGATTTCCACCACCTCTTATCTTTGCCGAGTCTGCCGAGAGGATATATATCCAGAATAAAAAGGACAGGTAAAAAACCGAGTCCGAAAGGTCCGGACAACAAAGAAGCAGCAAATGATACAAGCGAAACGGTTATGAGCAGCCAGTGTCCTGCTGTTGTTTTTGCCTCGTTTGCCCGCAGGTAGCATAAAAGTGAAATTAAAAGAAAGAGTAGCGCCTGGCCGTAGGCGTTGGCCGCCCAGCATACCGCTTCGGCTCGCAACGGGTGCAGCGACCATAGCAGCGCTCCAAGAGCAGCGCAAACACTGATACGCGTCGGTTTCTCAACAGCGGTCCGGGGCAATCCCAAAATCAATAATTTTCGAATCGTCCAAAAGACAAGAACAGCATCCGCTGCATGCAGAAACAAATTACCGAGATGATATCCGAGCGGATTCAGACGGCAAAACTGGTAAGTAATGCACCATCTCAATCCTGTCAGCGGTGTGTACCACGTGCTTGAAAAAGTAACGTTAGTGAATATCAGTCGGAGATTTTCGAGAGTCAGCCCGCCGAGAGTGGGATTTTCATAAATGAACAAATCGTCGTCCCACATTACAAAGTCCGCACTGAGTACACGGATAAAAACCGCTGATGTGATGACGGCAATCGCAATAGCAATAATCGCCGGCGATTGGAGAAAAAGAGTAAGCCGGCTTGTGGTTTTTACCGCGGGTTTGTCTGCTAAGGTTTCGATTTTACGGCGCCTCTGCTTCAATTTCTGATAACATCGTTATAATCCGGTATTTACAAAATACAGTATCTCATATATTTTTCAAAACTAATTTTTCCCTTTGCGATATGTTTATAATTAAGGGCAATTCCAAATATATTTCGTGCGTTTTCGCTGTATGTTCGACTGAAAAAGTATTTGCCCTATAGCGTTTTTCCTGCTATATTGCAGTAACAAGCAGGGGCCATAGCTCAGCTGGGAGAGCGCTTGCATGGCATGCAAGAGGTCGCGGGTTCGATCCCCACTGGCTCCAGTCTTCGTTCACCGCCTTGCGGGGAACGAGGACTGTCACGGAGAAGCGGTGAACTACGCCTTGGCAAGCCAGTAGCATATCTTTTTCTTAAAATCGGTCACCTTTGTATTCTCGCCGAACCACCCGCGGCAAAGGTCTTGACCTGCTCAGCCGTAACCATAGTCGTATCGCCCGGCGTGGTCGTCAAAAGCGCGCCGTGCGCCCAGCCGAGCTTGACCGCATCTTGTGGCGGCTGGCCGGTAAGAAGCCCATATAAGAAGCCCGCCGCAAAGCCATCCCCGCCTCCCACGCGGTCTAATATATTAAGCTCGCACGTCGGCGCCGTATAGGCGGTGCCGTCAATCCAGGCGACCGCACTCCAGCTATGATGATTAGTCGAATGCACCTCACGCAGGGTTGTCGCCACGATTTTAATCTGCGGATGCTTTTTGACGACCTTGTCAATCATCCCCAGAAAGACGCTGGGGTCGAGCTTTGACTTTTTGGCGACTTCCGGCCCCTGTATCCCTAAGCCAAGCTGCAAATCCTCCTCATTTCCGACAAGCACATCGACGTTTTTCACAATTCGGTCCAAAATCCCGACCGCCCGCTCGTGTCCGCTTTCAGCTAGACCTCGCCCGCCGCTTTGCGGCGAGGCGGGCCCGCCGATGATATTCCATAATTTTGCCCGGTAGTTGAGGTCGAATGAGACAATTGCGCCGGCTTTCTTCGCGGCCTGCATACCCTCGATAATCACCTCAGACGTCGTTGGCGAAAGCGCCGCGAAAATCCCGCCGCTGTGGAACCACCGCAGGCCGCCGGCGAAAATTGACTTCCAGTCGAAATCGCCGGGCTTCAATTGTGCCGCCGCCTCGTTGCAGCGATTGTAAAATACGACGGGCGCCCGCACGCCGCATCCGCGGTCGCTATAAACGGTTGCCATATTCGGCCCGTGGACGCCATCGTGTTTGAAATGCTTATAAAAAGGCCGCACGCCCATCGCGCGCACCCGTTGAGCGATTAAATCGCCTATCGGGTAATCCACTATCGCCGTTGCTATACCGGTGTTTAGTCCGAAGCAATCCGACAAATTCGCCGCCACGTTAAATTCCCCGCCGCTGACGTGCACCTCAAAATTAGTCGCTTTCTTAAACGGCACAATCCCAGGGTCAAGCCGATGCACCAAAGCACCAAGCGATACCAAATCCAATTCACCCATATCCTTAATATTCAACCCGTACTTCATTATATTTTCCTTTCTGCGTTTGTTAGCCACAGAGTTTTTATTTATTATAGCCACAGAGGGCACAGAGGACACAGAGAATTTTCATTTATGATTTTAAAAAGCAAATCTTCGTGAACCTTCGTGGTTTAGGTTTTCAGCAGTTGTTTTAGAGAACGATAGTCGGTTTTGCCGGTACCGAGGAGAGGGATTTGGTCGAGTTTGATTACCCTGCGGATACTTTGCAAGCCGGACAAGCCCGCTTTTCGGATTTGAATGTTGGCGTTTTCACGGTCGATATCAAGCGCAGTGAAAAGGACAATTTCAGGATTTTCAACGTCAGCGGCCTCTACGGCCAGAAGCGGGCCTTTGTCGGAATCCGGCGCGAACGCTTTTTCAAGAACTGCCTCGATAGCCGGAAGGGAAATCATTTCACCGCCTAATTTGACAAATCGTTTGAGTCGCCCCTGGAACGTGAGCAGCCCATCCTGGTCAACGCAGACCAAATCGCCGGTGTTATACCAGGATTTGCCGTTGATTTCGATGAAAGGCGACTTTCCTGAATAATTCAGATAGCCGGAAAAAACGCTGGGGCCGTGGACTAAAAGCAGGCCCGTTGCAGGGGGCGTAAGGGGCTTTTGCGTGTCGGGGTGAATGAGGAGCAATTCCAGGCCGGGGAGGATTTTACCGATTGAGAAGTGCCGTGGATTGGTCTCGTCGTTGAGAGAGATAATGGGTGAACATTCGGTAACGCCGTAACCCTCGAGAACGGTTGCCTGTTTGCATTTTTCGCCAAGTGAATCGTAAACGGCTTGCGGGCATTTTTCAGCGCCTGTTACGGCTAAGCGAACTGAGGCAAGCTGTTTTTCGGTTGCGACGCGGAGTATGCCAGCGACAAACGTCGGCGTGCCTAAAAATAATGTAACTTTGTATGCGTCGATGATTTTAGCCAGGGTGTCCGGCTCATTGGGATTAGGGGTATAAACCGCCTGAACACCCGCAAGCAAAGGCAATAGCATCGTAACGGTCAGGCCGAATGAGTGAAAGGGCGGCAGAAAACCGATGAGCCGGTCTGTTTCGTAAAGTTTGATAACACTTAGAACCTCACGCATATTGGCAATCAGGTTTGAATGCGAAAGCGGAACCGACTTGGGCAGTGTTTCGGAACCGCTGGTGAACAGGATTACAGCGGTTTTGTCGCATTTGATATTACGCAGTGTCGTCCAGGAAAGATGCGATTTTAACCAGGCGCCGAGCAGAGCGATGCGGGAAAGTTTCTCGCGGAATTGCTCGAGGAAACAAAACCGCGATGATATTGCCGACAGGTCGATTCCCTGCAGGGCGATTCTGTCAACCAGCGTTTTGGACGTAAGTATGTTTTTAACGCCTACGGCGTCTAAGGAAGCGGTTATATTACGAACGCCGGCCGTCCAGTTGACCATAACGGGTATTTTTTCGCCGAATAGTGCGGCGAAGCAGGTAATATCGGCGGCAACCGACGCGGGCAGCATAATACCTATGTGGTCGCCTTCCAATTTTTGGATAAGCGGACGCATCGCGAGGCAGGCGGCGATGATGTCACGGTACGATTTTGCGCCGGCAATCTGGTCGGCGATTATGACGCGGGAGGGATTGCGCGAGGCCTGATTGAGAAAAATTTCGGTAAGCGTCTGACCTTCGGGTAGCGTTACGCGATGCTGCGTTTGGCGTTTGAACCATTGGGCAGGAACGGGTTTGAGGGCGGTCGGCGTCAGGTAAACGAATTTGCCGCAGGCGGCTAACATTGCATCACCTACGGTTCGCATCGCGTCGGCGTTTGGCTGAGAAAAGCCGAATTCTTTTTCCAGCCAGAGCAGCAAATCGGTGCGGGCCAAACTGTCCATACCGAGGTCGGCGGCCAGCGAATCGGTGTCGTTGAGTGGTGTTTAAGAACGATTTGCCTGGTAGCCGGGGGGACTATTGAGTAATCCACGTTGAGGGTTTGAGTCGTAGGTTCAGGGATGGTTCTTGTATTACCTTTTTCCCATATCGAGTAGGGGACGTAAGTGTTAGGCAGGGCGTCGGCGTTGTAAAAATCCTCAAGATAACGATTAAATGTGTTGCGGTCGGCCTGGCGGGGTAAATCGTCGGGTTCGTAAAATTCAATTGTAATTTTACGCCGGGGCGCAAAGAATATTCCGCTGGCCAATAATCTTAATGCTCCTTTTAACAGCGTCGGGACGACGAGAGGTTCTGTTCCCCATGCCCAGCTAAATTTGCTTCCCCACAAACCCCGTGTGCGAACAAGAACTATGCGAACGTTTGGGCAGGTTTTCAAAATCCGCTCGACTGAGCTATTGGCGCCTAACGATTCCTTGAAGCTGCGATATACCTGACCTGCGGGCCACAGGATGAGATTATGGCCATGTTTTAATCCGCCGATTGTTTCGTCGAGGACTTGTTCAATCTGGGCTTTTGCGCCGGGGCCGTAATGAGCGATACTTGGGATTGTGCGCACGCCCCACTTGCGTGCGAAGTAACCAATCAGTGGCCGATTGACCTGGTCAAAATCGGCAAAACCATGGGGGGCGAATGGGCCGTGCAGGTAAGCGAACATAATGACCGGTTCGATTAACGCCGGGTGATTAGGTAAAAAAACGATTCCTGTTTTGCCTTTTACAGCAATTTTATCAAGGCCGATAAGCCGGATGTCGTATCGCAGCCAAAAAAGGAATTTTGCAATTGTTGTAACAATAAAATCAATCATTTTGCTTTACCTTTTGAAGTGCTCTTATAAGCCATATAGTAATCACAACCGACATCATTGCTTCAATTGCAAAGCAACTGCTTGGTTTAATGTGCATACGGTCGAAGATATAAAAAACTACGCCTGAAAGCAATATGCCGGCAAAGTCGGCAAAATTCGATGACGCAATCATTCTGCCTTTGAATTCGGGGGCGGGTCTGACCTGCACAAAACTCGTTACCGGAATCGAGTAAACGCCGCCGGAAATACCGAGTATCACCAATGCGCCGATAACAACGGTTTTGTGCAACGCCGGTAAAAACGGAACAGCGGCAATTGCCAGCATTCCGGCAATCATCGCAAAAGAAGAAGGCACAAGGACGCGATACCATTTCGGGCCTTTAGCCAGCACCGGCGACAGTAAGCTGCCGATAGCGACACCAGCAAGCTCGCTGATTATAAGTCCGCTTGTCATTTTTTTGCTTAAGCCGAATTGGGAAATACCCATTGAGTTGATGATTAAAATTTGCAGTGAGCCGGCGAACCAGAAAAACGCCTTGGCGATAACTGAAATCATTAAAAGCCGGTCGCTTGCCGTCTGTGCCAGCGTTCTTACGGATTCCCAGGGGCCTTGAACGGGAAACGCCGCTTCGGGTGAGGCAGGGGGGAATTTAGGGACCAGAAGGGCTATGATAAGGGTGATACTCGCAATACCTAAGCCGGCTGCTGCGGCAAGACCTATACCTAAAGGAATGCCGGCAATATCGCCTTTGGCGTCGAGGACTATGCCGGCCCCTGCGATACCTAATAATATCGCGACGTTGGCGGCCGCGACCATAACGCCGTTTGCGGTAACGACGTAATCTGGCGGGTATAACTCAGGGATTGTGCCGTTGATTGCGGGGCTGAAAACTGTCGCCTGGATGCCAAGCAGGAAAACCGTAATCATAATAATCGGCCAGCTCATCAGGTATAGGCCGATAGCGCCGAGGATATACGCCAGAAGGGAAACGAGTTTTACGCTGATTACAACCGAGCATTTTGAAAACCGGTCCGACAAAAAGCCGGCGTATGCGGCAAAAATAATAAACGGTAATGTAAAAAGGATGGTTATATAACCCTGAAGATACGCCATCCCACCTGACACTGCCAAAATCAATGCGCATTGACGATACAAATTATCGTTCAGCGTTCCGGTGAAGTAAACGCCGACCATCGCGGCAAACTTAAAGCGTGTTTTTTGCGGTCTTTGCGAATCGCTCATCAGATTCCCTGTGATACGTTTTGAAAATATGTTAGCAGATACCGGCGATGATAACAATTACGGATTTACGGCGCTTGTTTCGGCGCCCAGATGCGAAATTGACCTGAGCAGTGAAGCATCGAAAGCATATATATAGTGCCGTCGTAGTAGCGATGCTTACCTGACGGAACGGGGATATTCCAGAATTCCTCGACGAATTGTTTAGCCCGCGGGTTAGTTGCCGACAGGCCTGCTACGGCGTTGGCGGCGACAAGACCGGGAGCGTGGTCGTTGTTTCGGGGGGTGCCGTCGAGAGCGAACTGGTAGCCGTATTTGCTCAAACCTTTGGACTCAAAAAACGCCTGGATGCGGTCGCTTAATTGCTGTTCGCGGGTATCCTTTGCCCACCAGGCCCAGTCGAAAGACCAGTTCATAACTGTGCGCCAGGCGTCGTTGCTGAAGTAAATCGCATCGGGGTTATGAGAGGTTGTCCACAGTGAGCCGTCAAAATTGGTGTATTCAGGGGTTAATCCCGTTTCGGGATGAGCGGCCTTGTTAAAGTAGTTACGGCTAACGTCGGCGGCCTGCACCCAGAATTGACGGTCCGCCTCCGGTCCCCATCTTGCCCATAACTCGTAAAACGCGGGCAAATGGTATGAGGGGTCTGTGTGGTCGCGGATTTCGATGACCGGCGAGAAGCGAACCATTTTATGCTCGTTATCGAAAATGTTGCCGACCGTCCGGACGCCGTTGACGGTATTACCCGTAATAATCTCGCGATTTTTCATATCATTAAGAAGCCGGTCGGCTTCGGCTTTGTAATTGTAAATGCCGGCGCCGTTACCCCAGCGGTTGGCGGCGAAGTATAACGACATAGCGAAATATTCCTCGCCGTCGGGGGCGGGCATTTCATCGTTCGGCTTGCCGTCGGGTTTCACCGACCACGAGAAATAACCTTTAGCGGGGTGGGTGGGCGAGTCGTGGGACATATACGTTTTTGCCCAGTTCCAAATCGCGTCAAATTCCGCCTTTTTGTTCAATTGCACCGCGAGCATCATCCCGTAAGACATTCCTTCGGAGCGGACGTCGTTGTTTGTGACATCGAGAATATAAGCGAGCGGGCCGTTGGCATTTGTCCCGGCGGGGAAGTAAATCGCCTGCATTTTGGGGTGGCCGTCCTGCCTCGGCTCGACGCCGAGTCGAGACGGGTAAAACAGCTTCTGAAACGCTGTTTCTACTTTCGCGTTTACTTCCTGCGGCGAGTGGCCCGCCTCGACAAAGAGGTTGCGATATTGCCCGGTTGCAAATGCTCCTTGATTATTGCCTGGGTTCATAAAGCTTTGTTTAAAAAAGTTTTAACGGTCAACGGAAAGATTATATGCCTGCTGTGCCTTTGTTTGGAAGACGACAACATTGGCTTCGGGCTGAGTTACCTCAATGGGTTTTCCCTTTAATGTAACATTGAGCGGCGTTGGGGTTCGTAGGCGAACGGGATTGCCGCTTATGGAAGTGAGCGATGCGGAGTAAAGCTTGCCGTTTTTCCAGGTGATATCGACCACGAAACCACCCTTTGCGCACAGTCCGGTTATTGAGCCGTTGGGCCATTCCTTCGGCAGTGCAGGCAATAGCTCGATTTCGCCGTTGCAGCATTGCAAAAGCATTTCAGCAATGCCCGACGTGCCGCCGAAATTGCCGTCAATCTGGAAGGGGGGGTGGGCGTCAAACATATTGGGATAAGTGCGTTGAGGACTTATGAGCATTTTGAGGATTTTGAGACAATGGTCGCCGTCGTGCAGGCGTGCCCACAGGTTCAGCCGCCAGGCCGTCCCCCAGCCGGTGGCCTGGTCGCCCCTGATTTCGAGTGATTTACGCGCCGCAGCAGCAAGTTGGGGCGTTGCGTGAAGTGAAATCTGGTCGCTGGGGTATAATCCGTAAAGGTGCGAAACATGGCGATGGTTAATTTCCGGCGCCTGCATATCCCAGTCGTTGAGCCATTCCTGAAGCTGGCCGGCACTGCCGATTTGGTTAGGTGCCAGTCGCCCTCGTGTGGCGATGAGCTGTTGGCGGAAATCCTCATCGACGCCTAAAATTTGCGAAGCATCGATGCAATTTGTAAACATGTCCCGCAGAATCTGCGAATCTATCGTTGGGCCTGCGCAAATGCTTGTGCCGTATGGGTGGGTATTTTCCGGCGATAACGAGGGGCAGGTTACGAGGTAATGGTTATTGGGCTCCTCGACGAGCGTATCGAGGAAGAATTGTGCTGCGCCTTTCATAACGGGATATGCCTTAGCGAGGTAATTTTTATCGCAACTATATTCGTAATGGTCCCACAGGTGCTTGCAAAGCCACGCTCCGCCTGTAGGCCAGAATCCAAATTTTGCACCATCTATCGGTGCCGAGGCACGCCACAGGTCGGTATTGTGATGGCAAACCCAGCCATTGGCGTCCCAGTTTACTTTGGCGGTATGGGCGCCTGTTTGGGCAAGGTCATTAACCATTGCGATAAGCGGCTCAACGCACTCGGCCAGATTGCCTGGTTCGGCAGGCCAGTAATTCATTTCAGTATTGATGTTAATGGTGTATTTGCTGTCCCATGGGGGTTTGACGCTTTCATTCCATAAGCCCTGCAAATTCGCAGGTTGGCTCCCAGGCCTTGAGCTTGATATGAGCAGGTATCGGCCAAACTGGAAATACAGCGCCGTAAGCTGCGGGTCATTAGTGGCGGTGAACGTTTTAATTCGCTCATCGGTGGGGTGATTGGCCGCTTCTGTCGTGCCCAAGTCGAGCTTTACCCGGCCAAACAATCGTTGATGCTCGGCGATATGGTCGTCGCGAATGGTTTTGTATGATTTTTTCACTGCTTTACTTATATATTTTTTAGTCAGCGCATCGGGGTCGCCGGTAACGTCTTTGTAACTTTTGTAGCTTGTGGCTATGGCGATGAGCAGCGTTGCGGAATCGGCGTTTGTTACGGTAATCGCGTTTGAGTCCGGGGTAATTTTGCCGCCGTCTGTCAGCACGCGCAGCCGGGTCTGGAATTTCAGCGCACCCTTAACGCCTTTTTCAGGGCGATTTACGCCCTGCATTACAATTATGTCGGGTTTCTCAATTTCAACAGTAGCTTTTTGCTGCGTTTTCAATGCTGCTGTAAATGAAATCTGCCCCGGCTTATCGGCTGTCAGCCGGACGATAATGACCTGGTCAACGGGGCTTGAGAATACCTCCCGCATAAAATTGACCCCATTGGAATTGAAATCGACGCTGGCAATGGCGGTATCGAGATTAAGCTGACGCTTATAATTAGCGGCCCCGTTGATATCGGGGAAATTCAAAAGCAAGTCGCCGACGGGCTGATACGGCATCTGCGTAAGGGGTTTAGCCATCATTTTGGAGTCGATGAGCTTTTGTGCCTCATTGTATTTGCCGGTGAAAATCAGCCGGCGTGCCTCAGGCAGCGCCTTTGCCGCGCTGGGATTGGTCGGGTCGTAAGGGCCTCCCGCCCACAGTGTATCCTCGTTTAGCTGGATTCGCTCATTGTTAATACCGCCGAAAACCATCGCGCCGAGCCGGCCGTTCCCGACGGGCAGCGCCTCGACCCACTGACTTGCGGGCTTTTGATACCACAGTGTCAATGCGTCCTGGTTATTTACATTTGTAGCTGATAGCGCCGATTGTGCCGGCTTGTTGCACCCGGCCAAAAGGCAGACCGCAAGAATCGACAACTGTATATGAGCTTTATCTGACAGCATTTTGGTCTTACCGGTTACCATGAATTACCTCCGCGATAACTTTCCGGCGGACCCAGGTAGCTGGGTTTTACGCCGCCGGTATTAACAACGATTTTCTGCAGCACGACGCCCGGGTCAACCATCCATATTTTGAGCGTATAATAAGCCGGCTCCTGCAGATTAGGTGTAAATTTTACTTTTCGGACGCTGTCCCTGACCGATTGCTCCCAGTTGCCGTTTCCGTTTTTAGCGTCAAAATTAGCAGGCAGAATGTCGATGATTTTAGGAAGCTCATCGTCGAACGATGCCGCGATTCGCAGACCCCTGCCGGGGACAAAATTCAGCGTCGGGGCTAAAATCAGCTCAACTTCCGCTTGTTTAGGATTGAACAGCCACATCCTGTATTCGAGGAAAGGTGAGTCAACAGGCGGCTCGACGCTATTTGCTGTAACGGGGAAAACCGTCATCGACGACAGTGTGCGACCGTAGTTATCTATTTTTTCCCAGTGGACCTGTCTTATATTGGTATTTTTCGTATAGTGCTCAGCCTCAATCGAAACGAAGCCATCGGCCTCAATAAAGCCGTCTATATAATTCCTGTTGGGTTCCGCCGGATTAAATGAGTTGATTTTCACTGCGACTTCTTTGCCTGTGCCGGTAATTTTAACTATGCCTTCGGCTTTACCCTGCGGCGCCTTGTTCCAGTCGATATTGACCAGCAGACGCTGCTCTTTTTCAATTTTACCTTTACCGGCGCTTAGCACAATCCAGGGATTGTCTGCTTTTGTGGTAAATTCAAACGGCGTCCGGCCTCGATTGAAAACATCGATATATCTCTGCTGCTGGCCGAAATAGCTGAATTCCGGCAGGGCGGGTTCATCCGAGGAGCCGGGCCAGGCATTTCTCGAACCCTCAAGGGCGACGCCCAAATTCGCTTCTGCGGGAACGTTGATTTCGGTAACTTTGGGCATAATATTTTTCCCCGGCGGATTCCAGCTCGTCCAGCCGATATGCACCGCGTCCATCATATGGTTCCATTTGCCGCCGGCCATTGTCTTGTTGTAATACAGCGACATATCCGCGTCCGCTTTGAACAACGCCTTTACCTGTGCCGCCATATCATTAGTTCTTGCGCGATTCTGCTCCGCGTATAATTTGTTTTTAGCCGCTGCGATGTAAAGGTTGGTTACCTGTGCCAGTGCCTTTGCCGGGTAAAGCACGAGCTGGTAATAAGCGTCTTTATAATTTGCAGGCAAACTGTTGTATATTTTCTCGGCCTTTGCGCTTACCGCGTTAAAATCGGCTGCTACTGTGTCCGCCTCGCGATAATTGATTAGTGAATACGTCGTTGGGTCGAGAAGCTCCGGCTTTCGCCTGGCGCTGTATTTAGTGTATTTTTCCATTATGTCGGCAATATCCCCGGCGTATTTGGGCCCGAATTCACGCTGTGCCCATAACTTCGCGAATTCCGAAATTCTTTCCTTAGGCCATTTTTGCGGGTCCCAGGCGAAAGTCATAAAAAACTCAATCGGGTATTCGAGCGGCTTGATATCGCCCACATTGACAATCCAGATTCTGGTCGCTCCGTAATTATAGGCCAAATTCATCTGCTCCCATATTTTCTGATTTTGAATTGAGTTAATCCACTCGTATGAGCGCGGCCCGCCGTGATAATCGAAATGATAATAAACGCCTGCGCCGCCCGGCCTTTTGCGTTCCTCCTCGGTAGGTAATCTGCGCACGTTGCCCCAGTTATCTTCCGCCCATAACAGCGTTACGTCGTCGGGCACACGCAGGCCCTTCTGGTAATATCCCTGCACCTCCTTATAAAGGCACCAAAGCTGCGGCACTTTGGTTACGTCGGGATTTATCTCTTCGGCTATCATTTTACGCTGGTCTGCGACAATCTCTTCCAGAAATTTCATACACTGCTCATCGGTCCCGTTGGGCACCAGCTCCGAATCGTTTGCCCCGCGTAAGCCGATAGTTATAATGCTTTCATAATTCTTATTTCGCCTTATACCTGCTCTCCAGAAATCGCGCAGGGTATTGGCGTCGGTATAATAATTCCAGACCTTGCTGTGTTTTCTGTCCCATTCCTTTTGTCCGCGAAGCATCGGCTCCTGATGCGATGTCCCCATTACAATACCATACTCATCTACCAATCGCGGGTTATTGGTGTCATCCTCGTTGAAAGCGTTGTTCCACATCGCCGGCCACAGGTAATTTGCCTTTAGCCGAAGCAATAATTCGAAAACTTTGGTATAAAATTGACTATTATAGTTGCCGAATTTTTCCTTAACCCACGGGGTAAGCGCAAAACCCTCATCGTTAATGAATATCCCGCGATACTTAACGGCAGGGGGGCCTTGAACGTATTTTCCCGCCTTAACGAAAAGGGAATTCTTATGCTCGACGGGAACGTCCGCCCACCAATACCACGGCGAGACGCCGATTTGCTCCGACAAGTCATATATCCCGTAAATTGTTCCGCGTTTGTCGCTTCCCGCGATAACAAGTGCGTTCTCCACGCCTGTCATGGGTTTTGACACAACCGCAGTTACGGACGATTCCCATTGGCCGGTTATCGAGCCAGCGTCAACTTTGCCATCCTTAATCAGCCGGTCGATAACGGGGCTTTTGCCGATTGTGCCGATGATTACAGTATTTTTCGCGAGGTCTTTTTCACTGTTTATGATTTTAGGTGTGATGTCGGTAACGCGGTTAATGTCTGCTGCGAGGTCGCCTGCCGCCCGGATTACGCCTGGCCAGTCATTCGAGTCAACGTATAAAACCGCGACCTCGCCTTTTTGTGCAAGCTGGAAAGCACCTTCGCTTGATGCAGTATCGACGTATTTTTTCTGGCCGATTGCAAAAGCATTTCCGCAGCAGGTAAGTAGCAGCAGGCAGACCGGCAGAACAGTCCTTGCAGAACCAATTGTTCTCACATTAAAACCCCATCAAACTATCTATTTTTGAAATAAATCAGTGATGAACGATTTCAACTTCTGCGAGTCAACAGTTTCAGTTCCTGATTTTTGCTGTTGTTCTTTAACAAACTGAACCAGAAGCTGCATCAGTATCGCGCCTGGCCTGGTATAGCCGCAAACGATATAGTGAGGCCCCGGTTTCGATTCGCCGGCTTCCTTTTCAAACGTGGGCCTGACGCTTTCCGGCGTTATTAGTGAGTTGGCGTGCTGGAACACGACCTTATCCATTACCTTACATACTTCTTTGCTTTCCTTAACCAGCCCGTAATAATCAAGAAGCTGCGCAAGAACATAGTTCGACGCGACCCAGACGTCCTTTCCCTGGTCCGATTCCACCGGTTTACCCGCCTGCGTCCGGGCCGTCGCCCAGCCCAGCGGGTTACGGTTATTCATATAAATCGTCTTGAGCGCTAGTTTTGCCTGCTCGGCGGGGATAAACGGCTCCTCCCCCATCGCTATCAGATACCACATTCCGTCTAACTGATTTGTCCAGACGTCTGTGTTTTCCTTGCCCGTCGCGAGGTCCATACAGGTTGCGAAATACTGCATCCTGCCGCGTTTGGTTTTCTTATCAATCCAAAGCTTTTCATAAACGGCAAAGCTTTTCTCGAAAATCTCATCGTATTTTTTCCTGGCGGCTGAGTCCTTCATCATTTCCGCCATTTTGCTCATACCTTTGCACGCCGCGAGAAAACCATTTGTGCTGTATGAGTCGATGCCGAACAGGGGTATATTATCAAATGTGTTTTTCACCTCGTCGGGGTTGCCTTCCGGGATGCCGTCGCCGTCATAATCGAGCTTCTCTAAATACTCGAACCCGAATTTAAGCGTCTCCCAGTTTTTCTTCAGGAAATCGATGTCGCCTGTGTATTTGACGTTCCGCAAGACCCTCAACGCTATTTTGGGGAAAAGGTCTATCCAGTAGTTGTTATTGTACCAGGTATATTCACTTTTATTGCGCATCGGGTTGCCGAAAGTTAAAGCGGTCAAATCGTGCGAGACGCTCCCCTTTATTTTCGTCGGCGCCTTGATATGGGTCAGCGATACACCTTCGTATTCCTCGGGGTGCTCCATAAAATGCTGCCTGGCCTCGGCAAATGAGGCGTGCGTGTGATAATACCGCTCCGTAAGGTTTTCTTCGTTTATCGAGTCAATGAACCGCTGGCAGATTTCCTTTTCGACCTGCGGGAAAAGCATCAGCAGTATCGGCGAAAACCAGTCAACGTCCTGCGAGTTGACGTAAGGATAATCGAAACATTCGAGGAATCTCGCCACGTCGTTTCCGTCTTTATCCTCAATCCACGCCGCGGCATTTGACAGCGGGAAATGAAATTCATTGACAATCAGTCGTGTCAAAAGCATCGCGCCCTTGGCGTCATTTTTGTAAGCGGGATTCTGCAGAATCAGTTCGTAAATCCTGTTTTGAATCGCCGACGTTCTGTTTTGCCATACCTGATAATTATCCAGCGCTAATTTGGCCATATCTCTGGCGCGGGTTTCTTTATTATTGAAATGCTTCGTATATTTACGGTCAAACCGCGTCCCGTCGGCATACCACTGCTGCGGGAAATCAAGGGCAATGGCAACAGGCACTTTGAACGTCGCTTTGGGTTTTATCGTGAAAGTAATACTAACCGCTGCGCCGTAATCGTTATTGACCTTTGGCCCTAATTTTTCATAAAAGCCGCCATCCGGCTTCAATAGCATGTCCTGCTTTAAGCTGTTCAATCTGAAATAGGGCTGTGTGTCTATTTTCACGCCTTCCATTTCAGGCACGGCTATGACCATTTTCTCATCGCTTTCGGTGCTGCCCATTATCACGCCTCTTATACCGGCGAAGCTGAAATCCTTATGGTCGTGGCCTTTAATCGCTGCCGAACATATAAAGGCGGTGTCCTGGTCAATCGGCCGGTATTTCTTTTCCTGGAGGTTCGCCAAGGTCGGTCGCGGTATTACTAATGTGATTTGCTGTGGTTTGTTTGAAGTATTCTCGACCTCATACTCCTCCACGCCAATCGGCGTTAACGCCTGAACATCACCGGACAGGAATGGGCTAATCAATCTCCTCGTAACCTTTGCCTTGTCTAATTTATAAGACATTTCCGCATCAGGCGTAGCTAACGAGAGCGTAACCTGCTTTATATCCACCGGCTGATAATAATACCGGTCCGAAACAGGTATATCATCAGCGCATTCGATTACGATAGGTTTTTTCGTTGTCAGCATAACCGGCTTGTCATCACCCCCGCCTCGCCGCTTTGCGGCGGGCGAGGTCTCGCCAAAGGCGGAAATTCGGACAATCGGTGCAGAAGCCAATTGAATTGCCTTTTGATTTATATAAACCAATCGGCCGGCGTCATTGATTCGGTTGTATAAACCTTCCGGCGATATGCCTACCGAGCAGGTCGGCGCCCCCTGCAGAAATATAGTCAGCGGGAAATCCATTGTTTTTGACATTCCCTGAAAATGCACCGACATCTTGTTCTTGACGTAAATCTCAGGTATCTGCGTTCCTGAAATCGTGAATACATCGCTCATTTTTAATCCGCCGGCCTTTGCCATTCGATATCTCCTTTGTTTAATTATCGTCTCTCGTTTATTGTTTGCGCTGCTCATTTTGCCAGTTTACGAAAGGGAAAATAATAGCAAATCTTACCCCGCCTTTCAAGCGTCAAAATTGCCGCCCCGCCTTGTTTTAGGCACGCGGTAAAGACGGGATTTTTCTTGTTTGGGATTTTATTCTTTTGGTAATTTGAATTTGTTTAGGATTTAGGATTTAGAATTTAGGGTTTTTGTTGTGGCCATAATAACGACTCGGCATTAGCAACTAAAATACGTCTTTCCATGTCTTGCGGCAGTTTTAACGCTTTTAGCAGCTCGATGCTCTTACCCTGGTCTGTCCAGGGGGAGTCGGTCCCGAAAAGAACGCAATCGGCGGGGTGTTTAAGTATGATTCTTCTGGCCTGCTCCGGCGAAATACATTCCAGCGACCACGATGTTTCCATATAGATATGTTTACCCGCCAGAATTTTCTCAACCTCGTCCCACTGCTTCCACGCCCCAAGGTGCGTCGCGACAAACTTCAATTGCGGAAACATTTCCGTAACTTTCAGGATTTTATGACTGTCTGCCCTGTCGTCATTGGGAAACGCGATGTCGTAGCCGGTATGAACGACTAACATAAGGTCGTTTCGAATAAGCTCCTCATAAATGGCTAACATCCTGTCCTCATCGAGCCGAAAGTCCTGGTAATAGGGGTGCATCTTAACGCCCCGAAACCCTTCCGCCTTTATAATTGCCAGTTGCTCCTTAATTTTGGATTCAGCCGGATGAATCGAGGGAAATACGATTAGCTTTTCGCTTTGAATCTTCTTACTCCAGCGTAATATCGGCTCAAACTGCTCCGGCCGTGTCGCTATCGAGCACAGGATACTTTTCTCAATCCCGTTTTGCTCCATCGATTTGAGCAAATCGCTGACAGTCCCATTGAGATACGCTTTAACGCCGGGCGCTTCAGCCATCAATTTTTTCATAGCGCCGGCTGCAATATTGTCCGGAAACGCATGAACGTGAAAATCGATAATTTGATTCTTCATCTTCTGCTCAAATAGAAAATAATAAATAGAAAATAATAAATATTTGTTGCCTCCGGCGTTTCCTCCATCAGCTTTTTCATCGCCCTCGGCGCCAGCTCATCCGGGAACGCGTGCGTATGAAAATCAATTATTCCTTCATTCATTTTTAGCCACAGAGAACAAGGATTTTTAGCCACCCCCCCGCCGTTTTGCAAAGCAAAACGAGACGCGGGGGGCTACGCAATGCTTCGCAGAGGACACGAAGCCCTTGGCGAAGTCTCGCCTTAGCGAGACAGAGGACACAGAGATTTTAAATTATTGCCACGAAAAGGCACATTCTCCAAAATTGATTTCCATTTATCTCTTTTTAGAAAAGAAGCGTCTGTTGTCGGCTCGGCCATCCTCTGTAATGTAGCCATCTCTAAGGAGCACTTTTATATTTGCTCCAATACTGCCAGATGTGTCAGATATGCATCCAAACCTTTCAACGCATACCTTCTTTAATTCGTTAAAACTGACTGAACCTTTTTCGTCAACAAATTGCTTTATCTTTGATATAAGATTATTCGGGTTGTTCAGTTGTTTACGATAGCTTTTAATGTACCCCGGTTCTTTTTTTGAGTATCTTTCAAAGGGCTCTATCTGGTCAGAATAGATATCACGTTGAGATTTCGTTTCCTCATTAATCTGCTCCGTAGATTGCGATGGTAAGACGGCAATCTTTTCAACTCGCTTTAAGAGTCGCTTCACATCCTCGATTTCCGGCGTGATTCCACAAAGCTTCTCTGCGGATTTTGAAATTAAATCAATAAGTAGAGGATCAGATTCGACAAGAATTTTGTTCCATGCTTCAGGCAGCTTTTCTTCCAATACCTTCTTCTTTTGTTTTTTTATATCAATCTCATTTGCATTGTCCAATGCTCTATCATCTTGTATGTTATGTTTTGAAAGCAAATCGACAAACTTTTCTGCAATAGCGGATATTTCTTGTTCGCCTATATCGATGGAATAAAACTTTCTCGCTTTCCATTCTACTGGCTTCAAGGACAAATAGAACCACCAGGTCATGCCATTTGTTAGTATCGATATCTTAATGCCTCTCATGAAAGAATAGTCAAGGAGTTGCCTCTGAATTTTTTCATTCGACAGGTCTTCGTCAGCATTCTTGGCTTCAATGAATACTTTGTCTGTGTTATTAATACGAAGAGAGTAATCCACTCTGCGATCTTCAACAGTATATTCTGGCCTCACTTCATCTGTATTATCAGGGTTCCATTTAAGCATACGTAAAACTGGTAGGACTATTCCCTGTTTTATAGATGCTTCGTCTGTTGACTTAGAAGGATTTGTTTTAAGTTTTCCAAGAAATCCAACTAAGTTCTCAATCATCTTATTTTGTTCCAAGGGATCGACCATTCATTCCTCCTATTTCTGGCATACAGTCGCATATTATACTGAGCGTAAATTTAACAATCGAGTCAGTGAATGCCAATAAGGCAATCGAAAAAAGCATCACTGATTTCTTTAACATTGTTTTTTCTCCTGAAAAATTATGGGGTTATTATGCGGAAAATCCGGTCGGTTGTCAAGTTTCCGTCATTATCTCTTTGTCTAAAAAAACCGTGTAAATCTGTGTGGTCGTCGCGACCATCCGTGTCGAAACTTATGTGATTTTTATGCCTTTTAGTGGCTAACTTCGTGAATTTTCGTGTCCTTCGTGGTTAATCTTTTTGTTGCAAAATCAGAAATCAGCAATCATAATTCATAAATACTTTTGTGCCTTGGTGTCTTTGTCTCGCGAAGGCGACCCCGTGAAATCCAGAGGATTTCCGGGACTAAAGTCCTCGAAATTGCTTCGCAATTTCTGAGGGGACTCCGCCCTCGCAAAGCGAGACTCCGCTTCGCTTCGCAAGGGCTTCGCGTCCTCTGCGAATCCTTGCGTAGCCCCCCGCGTCTCGTTTTGCTTTGCAAAACGGCGGGGGGTGGCTAAAAATCCTTGTTCTCTGTGGCTACAAGTCCGTGGTTATTATTTCTTTCAATGCCGAAAAAAGCGTATCATTCTGCTGCGGCGTGCGGATTGCGGATTTATTGCTTTCAGGGTATTATAGGCGAAAATATGTATTCTGATGATGATAAAATAAAAGTGCAGGCAAAGGAGCAAAATGAATATAATTTACGCCGATGGAGGGAGTTTCGCCTGACGGCGGAGTATATTGCCCGTGCGCTTTGCGAGATATCCCAAATTCATAAAGATGCTTTGACGCAATACCAAAATTATGGAAAAGGTTTTTTTAAATGACAAGCTGGTGAATATCGAGGAAGCCCGGATACCGGCCGGGGACAGCGGGTTTTTATACGGGGCGGGGCTTTTCGAGACGATGCGAGGCCAAAACGGCATTGTGTTTCGGCTCAATGACCATCTCGACCGCATCCTCAATAGCACAAAGGCGCTCTCAATCACGCACAGTTTCAGTAAAGATTACCTGGCCGACGCAGTCGGCGACGTTCTCGAAGCAAACAAGCTCGTCGATGCCCGGCTGCGACTGACCCTGTCTGCGGGCACAGTATCGCAATCGCAGGATAAGCCAAACGCGACCCTGCTCATCACAGCAACTAATTTACAGCCGTATCCGCAGGAATATTACAGCAAAGGTGTGCTTGTGGTATTGGCCTCAACGAGGCAAAACATCAGCGACCCCACCTGCGGGCACAAGACCACAAGTTACCTCTCGCGAATGCTCGAGCTTAAACAGGCCCACGCCAAAAGAGCCGCCGAAGCCCTGTGGTTTACAACCGATGGCCGATTAGCCGAGGGCTGCATCAGCAATGTCTTTTTAGTTAAGGAATCCCGCCTGTTTACCCCGGCATTGACCACACCTGTGCTGCCGGG
>JBELAA010000240.1:0-3158 GCA_049509315.1 Sedimentisphaerales bacterium
AGCCCACCGCGATTTCGCTTTTGTTTCCAGTCGTCAGCACCAGTGCGCCGAACTGGTTACTCAGTGACATAAGTATTGTGCCCCTGATTCTCGCCTGTAAATTCTCATACGCAAGCCCCGAGCTATCCCAGCCGTCAACTTTTTCGAGTGAACCGTTGAATTGCTCCAGGACAGAGCCGATTTGGATGGTAATAAATTTAATCCCAAGGTTTTTTGCGCATTTTTCGGCGTCGCCGACCGTATCGGGGCTGTTGAATTTCGAAGGCATCGTAATTCCGATTACGTTCTCAGGCCTTAGCGAAGCGACCGCGATTGCTGCTGTTACTGCCGAATCGATTCCGCCGCTCAATCCTATAAGCACCTTGCTGAATCCGTTTTTCCACACATAATCTTTTGTGCCCAGCACAAGCGCCTGATACGCCTCATCGAGCAAATCAAGCTCGGCCGGCAATTCCGATTGCTGCGGCCTGACCTGCACGATGCCGCCTTTTTTAGTAACGTCGGCTATGAGTAAATCGTCCTCGAACGCCTTTGCCATAGCGACGATGCCGCCCGATGCGTCCGCGAACATACTCCTGCCGTCAAAAATCAGCTCATCCTGCCCGCCGACAAGGTTGCAGTAGCAGGCGGGACATTTGAATTGTGTTGCGCACTGACCGATGATGTCTTTTCTGGTTTCAATTTTGCCTAAGTGAAAAGGCGACGCGGAAATATTGAGCACCATATCGATTTTGCCGGCGTTCTTGAAAAATTTGCCGAGCCATTCGATATCCCAAATATCCATACAAATAGTTATCGCCAACTTCAAGCCGCCCAATTGTGTTATCAACGGCTTACTTCCCTGCTCGAAATACCGCTTCTCATCGAAAACGCCCTCATTAGGCAGCAAGCTCTTGCGGTAAACGTCAACGACGCTTCCGCCTTTCAATACCGCGGCGCAGTTGTAAGTTTTGCCCTGATAGTAATCTGCAAACCCCACGATAATCGTCGCGTCCGGGCAGTCAGCAGCGAGCTTTTCGACTGTTTCACGGTTCTCTTCGAGAAAATGCCTTTTCAAAAGCAAATCTTCCGGCGGATAACCGCATACCGCAAGCTCAGGAAACAGCAGTAATTCAACTTTTTCCCGCATCGCCTGCTTGTAAATTTCCCGCATCCTTTCGGCGTTGCCCTCAAGGTCTCCCACAACCGCGTCAAATTGCCCCAAACCGATACGCATTCCAGCCACTTTCTGAAAAACGATAAATTAAAGACATCGGGATTATTTATGCCCCTCTATATATACGCTTGCCGCGTAATCATCAAGAGATTCGTTTGTATCTAATGCGTCGAGGGCAGCCCGGACTATCGGGTCTTTAGTATCGGGGCATGGAGAAACAGATTGAAAAAGGCAAAGCCATGATAAAACAATTGAACAAAAATATGAGGTTGCCTGCTGTTCACATCTCACCGTAAAGTAAGGTAAAGTAGGGTAAAGTAAGGTAAAGTACTATTATTAAGCTAATAAACGTTGTTAGACAAAGTTAGACATAGTAGGACAAGGTTTTTGTGAGATGAGAAGTTAGCCAAGTTGCATTTTTAGCGTGAAAACGGCGTTGGCCCCGTTAGGATAGATCAGCGTTTTGGTTAATCCTTTTTTAATTGATCTAAGTATTTCCTCCAAATGTCCATTTCTTCGAGATGGGATTTCTTCAAATGTCTCATTTCTTCGCGATGGCTTCGCTCCGAACCATAAATTATTGTTGCCAGTACAATGGTTATAAAAACGCTGAATAGATATATGAATAACGAGATAAAACGGATCGACCCCTCTTTACATCCTGTATGGCCTGTTACTCCCTTGCCTCTCACTTCAAGTTTGAGTTGTGATGTTTCTCCCTTATCGACAAGAATTGAGAATGAGGCACTTTCGCCTTGATTCAATCTAGGGAAGCGTATTTCTCTTGTATTAGGTACGGTCGATTGCGACATTGAGTAGATGATGCTTTTTAAGCTCGGCTCCACCTTAATGTCTTGGATATTGCAGGATAAAGGGAGTTCAAAGTATACTTGAACATCTTCTGCTTCCTTGCTGCCTGCATTTTCTACTCGAGCATTATAAATACTGATTTGTGTGGCTTGTTTTGTAAATTCTGCAGGAGGGTAGGTTTGGTAAACGAGGTCAGCAGATTTGTTGGTGTAATAGAAGAGCGCAATTCCCACAGACAACGATAAAAAAGCTGTAATTAAACTTGTGGGGATAATCTGTCCCCATACGATTTTACCATTCTCACTGGGCATAACTGTGACTCCTGTATCTATTCATAATCTAACAATGATTATACAATCCGTATAAACATGTTCAAATACATCTTTCGGCCTAAAGTTTCAGCTAAAATAACTATAAATCCTCACATTGATGCTGTCAAATATCAATCCGAAATTCTCAATCGCAAATAGTAAGCCCCCCAATCCAGCGAGTAAAATCGGCGTTTGGCCCCACCAGTCGGCAGGTTATTACCCCGTAGAGATTTCTTCCCCCTACGGCCTGCGCTGTTTCGTCCTTGACTTCGCTATCAGAAAGCGTATAAAGAGATGCAGAGATGAACATTGAAAACATTAAACAGGTAAACAATCAAAACCTGGAATCTGTGAAAGGATAAAAAATGCCTTTAGTAACGTTGATAATTACGCTGATAGTAGTTGGTGTGCTTCTGTGGTTAGTCAATACTTATATCCCGATGGACGCCAAGATAAAGAAGATTATCAATGTCGTTGTGGTGATTGTTGTCATCATCTGGCTATTGCGCGTTTTTGGTGTTTGGGGAAATATCGAAAACATCAGTGTAAAGTAACGAGATAGTCCCCGAACCCGCAACGATTATGCTTCTCGGCCTCGGCAAGGCCGGCGTCAAACCCGCTTACTGCCACTTCACGCGAGGCGGGTTCTCATCCCGCCCAATCAATAATCAATCATCAATAATTGAGATTTGAGCAGTTGAGCAGGAGACCGCATTTGAGCAATTACATCTTCTCTGCTGTCCAACTGTTCGCCTGCTCAACTGCTCTGTTGGCCAAAGGCCAACGGAGAGGGTGGGATTCGAACCCACGGTACTCAATAAAGAGCACACTGGTTTTCGAAACCAGCTCGATCAGCCGCTCCGACACCTCTCCGGCGTCAT
>JBELAA010000241.1:0-6097 GCA_049509315.1 Sedimentisphaerales bacterium
TGCCGATGGCTTTTTCGAGGGTGGCCTGGCTGGTCTGCAGCGAGAAATATCCCGTTGCTGCAATCAGCAGCGTCAGGCCGATGAATCCCAGTGATAATTTATGCCCTATTTTCATTATATAACTTTCATCGTATTGCCGGGTTATGCATCGCTTTCATTGTTCCCGGTTTCGGTTTCATTGGAGTCCTCACCGGCTGATACGGCTGCGACTTCCGGCTCTTCGGGTTGTTCGGCGGTGCCTGCCTTCGGGAAAGTCCAGAAGAACGTTGTTCCCTTTCCGACCTCGGATTCGAGCCAGATTTTGCCGCCATACATTTCAACTATTTTCTTCACCACGGTAAGCCCGATACCGGTGCTTTCGAACTCATCTCGCGGGGCAAGGGTCTGGAAAATCTTTACCCGGGCCGTTGTCGGCGATGCTGAATTTCCAGAATTCCCCGTCTTCAGCACACCCCACTTTTATCAGCCCCTCCGGTTTATCCATATATTTGACCGCGTTACTGAGCAGGTTCTGGAATACCTGTGTTACGCGGGTTTCCTCGCATTTAACCGTGGGCAGGTCGGTAACGACGGCGATTTTGATGTGAGCCGGCGGCGCCAGCATATCGATGATTTCAGGCAGCAGCTTGTTAAGCTCAATCTCAGTAATCTTTTCCCGAACTCTGCCGACCCTTGAATACTGGAGAATGCCGTCGATGAGGTTGTGCATCCTGTCAACCCTTTGCCTGAGCAGCTTGAGCTGTTCCTGTCCGTCCTGGTCGAGCTTGTCGGCGTAATCGGTTGAAATCCAGTCAGCCAAGGTCTTTATCGCACGCAGAGGCGCCTTGAGGTCGTGGCTGGCGATATAGGCGAAATCCTTCAGCTCCTGGTTGACGCTTTCAAGCTCCTTAACCAGCTGGGCCTGTTTGGACTCCTCTTCCTTTAGCTGCTCATTTGTTTCTGTCAGTTCAGATGTTCGTTCCTGGACCCTTATTTCAAGGTCGTCTCTGGTTTTTACCAGCTCGAAGTCACGATGCTGAATTTGTTCAAGCATTTCATTGAATGAGTCAGTGAGCAGGCCGACCTCGTCGTTGCTGGTTTTGGAGGCGCGTGTGGTATAATCCTTCTGTTCGGATACCTCGCGTGCAACTTTGGCGAGATTGAGAATGGGCGAGGTGATAATTCGCTGCAGGCGGGACGAGATAAGGTAGGCCGCAAAAGCAGCCAGTGCGAGCACCGCCGCGGTGTTTGTGGCATTATGCCTTAACGCCGAATACAACGGGCCCAGGTCGGAGCGCAGGCACACACTGCCGATTATTTCCTTGTCCTGACAGATTGTTTCGAAGACGGTGAGCGTTGTCCAGGAAAGCCGGTATCCCGGCTGCGGCTGCTGTTTGATTGTCAGGCGTGTTTTATCGGTTTCGTTTGCGGCGTAGCTTGCGAAAACTTCGCCGTTCCTTTTGTAAACGCAGGCGAACAAAATAAAGGGGTCCGCCTTGAGGCCTTTTAAGACCTTCTCTGCGTCTTTTGGGTCCTCAAAGCTTATCGAACCTTCGCAGTTATAGGCGGTAATTTGCGCTTTAGTCCGAAGGTCCTCAATCATATTGTTGATTCGGCTTTTGACCTCAAGAACCACGAAGGCGCCGCCCACCAGCAGAAGCGCAAGCACGCAGGTAACCATAACAATGGTAATGAGCTTACCTTTTATGGCCATATTCTGGGCAATTTTCATAGTCAATTGCCCTCCTGTTTGGCAGCGTTTTTGGCGGCGGGGGATTCCGTAACCACTCTTTTGGCGAGTCGCAGGAGCTGTGACCTGATTTTCAGGCCGGTTTTTTCGGCGGCGCCCTGATTTATGTCGAAGCGGATTTTATTGTCTTCTGTAAAGAAGTTGATAATACCGCCCGCTTCGATAAATCCGTCGGCGTCTGCGACGGTCAGGACGCTGCTGTTACGCACGATTTCGATAATGTCCCGTACTTGTTTCTGCTCGGACTGGCAAATGAACAGAAGATGGCAGCGTTTGAGCGCCTCCATCTGTTCGTTTCTATCTTTTTCGGGCATTTTTTTGATTTGCTCGATACCTTCGAATCGTTTTACCAGCAGTTTGTGCTCTTCGATGGACTTGTCTTTGAAGATGTCGGCACCCGGGCCGAATGGGTCTTCTCCGATAATGCCGATAACTATCTGGCTGTTGTTGCCTGCGGTTTTTTCCTGAGGCCAGTCAATAAACTTGAGGAAATTAAAAATAAAGGCGGCCTTGACCTCATATTCCTTGTATTTGGCGGAAGTGGCGTCGGAATACACGTCCGACGGCATAAACAGGGTAAGCAGGACAATAACTATACCGAGCAGACAGCCGATAGTGCTGGCTGTCGGGCCCGCTGGTCGCGGCCGGGTGCCGGTAACATTAGTATGTCTTTGGCGATTCATTTAAGTCAGGTTGCTCCATCCGGTTAGAATTTATATTCGACGTAAACGCCGACGGCGGGGGAGTGAGAGCGGAAATCGCCATTGCCCACCACCTCTATGTAATTGCGTTTGTTGAGGTCTTTGTCGAAGATACCGAGTAAGTAATAGCCGGTGATGCCGATGGTAAGATTATCGTTCGGCTTGTATCTCAAACCGAGGTTCAGGTAGTAGCTGCCCCGGTATGCTCTTTCCCAGCCGTCTTCGACTACTGGGGAGGTGCTGCCGGGGTATGTATATGGATAATATTCGTCAAAGCTCTTCATTCCCGGGAATCCCCAGTAAATGCGCAATGACGAGTCGAAAGTCCATTGAGCGTCGAGTTTTTGCTCAAGAGTCAGTTTGGTTATATGGTTGGACCAGTTGGTCAGGTCGTCGCCGTAACCATAGGGTTTGGCGGATATATACGTTGTTTGACAGGGGTCCAGCGTGAAGTCGATTAGCTTGGTATAGGAGTGAGATATTGACAAACGTGTCTTTTCAGTATGGTAAGCCGCTTCAAGCTCGACACCCCATTCCTTTTGCTTGCCTGCCAGCATACTTTGGCTGAGGGTCTGGTTCCAGGCGAACGCCTCCAAGCTGTAATGAAGGAAGAGCGATGCCGCCAAATCCAGGTTTTTGTTTTGCTGTCTTTCGTATCTAAGCTCGATGCTGTCGAGTTTTTCGGGCTTGCTTTTTTCGCCGGTGGCCATATCGAGGCGTTTCATTTCCGCCTAAACAACCGACGCGTGAGGCGAGAACATCGGGTCGGTAAATGTATGGTTATCGATTCTGGCGCCGAGGAAAGTGGTCCAGTTGTCAGTGATTTTCCACTGCCATTCGCCTAATAACGAATACAGATTGGTTGACCACCGCGGCATAGGCTCATAGCTGGCATCTGTCGAAAATTCCTGGCTTCCTGCATCAATATGCGGATATCCTATACTGTTAAGCCCAAGCAAGAGATGATAAAACTCAAAGCCGCCTGCCAAGCTGTGCGCATCGCTGGGCTGCCAGCGTAACAGGGCTTTGACGTAATACTGCTCTTCCCTGAAGGTGTTGATTGGGGTCCCTTGTCTGATGCCGTCGAAATCGGTCAGGTTGTAGCTGAACGCCAAATCGGCGTCGAGTTTTTCAGTTAGCTGCGGTTTGTAACCGACCCAGCCGGTTGCCTGCTGATAATCACAGAAGTTGCCTTTCCAGACTTGGCTGCCCCATCCGTAAGGATTTCGCGCCAGTTGGCCGGTGGCAGGAAGCATAGTTTTGCCGCCTTGTGTGTAACGGGCCCACATATCCAAGTTATCCTTTATCAATTCGCCGTATAACTTTAGGGAACACAATCCCCTGGCATCCTGCCCGTCGCGTCCAAGGGGTGCATTAGTCATAGGTTCACCGGCTTGTGTTCCATTGCCGGGATAGCCGGGCGCCGGCGAGAACGAAAACGGGTAAATCTGGGGAGCGTTTTGAAGACTAGCGCCGACGTATTTACCGACGCCTGCGTAAACAAAGGCGCTGCTGTCGTTGTTGTCAAATTTTTTGCCGTGTTTAATTTCCGCCGAATAGAATTCCTCAACTGCGCCTAATCGTCCGGTGATTTCCGTGCCCTGGAAGGTCTTGCCGCTGTATGTAACGATGTTAATGACCATTGATACCGCGCCCGGGCCATACAAAGCGGAGCCCGGCCCCCTGACAACGTCGATATGATGAATATCGCGTAATTCTACGAGGTCCAGCTCAGTGATGGCCCCTGAGTGGGTGTGCTGGTTCATATTGCGGCCGTTGACCAGGAGGAGGAATTTGTCGTTTCGGTCGTTAATAATTCCGCGAAGCCCCAGGGCGTCCGGCTCCCAGTGATGGCGAAGCCATTCGAGGTCGGGGACGTAAATATCAAGAAGCTCATACATACTGCGAGCGCCGGAGGCCTTAATCTGTTCGGCGGTTATTGTTGTTACGGCGGCGGGAACAAGGCGCGGCTTGGTCTCGGTCAGCGTCGCGGTCGAGACGACCTCTATATTCATAAGCTCGTCCATCGACAGCTCCGTAAGGTCGGCCGGCTTTCCATCAGCGAACGCAGGAATATTCAAATACGTTATTGCGGCAAAGAAGATAAACAGGATGCTCATTTTTAAGCAGCTTTTTTTCGTTTCCATATCAAGTTCTCCGATACGGGACCTGTTTTCCGGGCAGTCAGGTCCGGTTGTTGACCGATAAACCAGGGAATTTATTTGTTGTTTGCCTGTGAACATTTTTCGAGTTTCTCTCTTATGGTTTTGCCTAATTGCATTGGGTTAAAGGGTTTTGTTATATACTCATCGGCGCCCGTTTCGAGCGCCTCGGTAACATCGCTTAGCATACCTTTGGCGGTAAGCATAAAGACGGGAATATGCTTTGTGTCGTTATTGCTTTTAAGCTCGGCAAGGACATTAAGCCCGCTGAGGCGGGGCATAAGCCAGTCGAGCAGTATTACATCGGGGTGTTTTTCGCGTGCCATACTGAGTCCCGCGGCACCGTCCTCTGCCAGATAGACGCCGAAGCCGTCCAGATTGAGGTTGTATTCCAGCACTTTTCTGATGTGCGGCTCATCCTCGACAACCAGAACCATTATTTGCTCGCTCATATTTCGGCACCCCGGCATTAACGGATATGCCATATCAATAATATATTTCCTGCTTTACTTCCCTGCGGAAGAGGATATGCAGGAATCCGTAAACGCATTAAATACAAAAATTTACCGTCTGTTTAATCGGCAGGTTTGGAGGCAGGTTTAACCTGGAACAGGTTTTTGAGTGCAGATGAAATAAAAATAGGCCAGGTGAGGTTATCGGACTTTAATTAAATATAGATGATACGAGTAAGTCCCTGAAATTAAAGAAGTTAGAGGCATTAACATAATTAAGGCGCTATGTCAGGTCCGAAAAAATCTGGTTTGATTCGGCGTTGAAAAGAGACGTCAATACAGGAGACAGATAAAAAAGTTGTTTTGTTGAGGCGAGGGCGGAATGGTTTTTGGATACGGAAGCGAATTATTGGCTGAAAGTTCGAGTCGAACCCGGACGCAAATACGTGAACAAAACCCCTTGCATTTGGTTAATAACGTTATTAAAATACATAGCTCGACTGGACATCGGTAATATTATGGGCAGCGCAATTCGGCTGCCTTTTTTGTGATAATTTAAGGAGTATCAAGTATGGGTTGTAACGTAGCTATAGCGGGCGTAACAGGCGCCGTAGGCCAGGAATTTTTGAGAATCCTGGAAGAAAGAGATTTTCCCTTCGATTCGCTGAGGGTTCTGGCGAGCAGCCGGTCCGCCGGCAAGACAATTCCGTTCAAGGGTAAGGAATACGTCGTCGAGCAGCTTACCGACAAGAGTTTCGACCGTGTCGATATCGCGTTATTCAGCGCCGGGGCCGAGCGCAGCAAAATTTTCGCTCCGCCGGCGGTAAAAGCGGGCGCAGTCGTCATCGATAACTCGTCCGCTTTCAGAATGACCCCTGATGTTCCGCTGGTTATCCCTGAAATCAACCCGCAAAAAATCAAAGACCACAAGGGTATAATCGCAAACCCCAACTGCTCGACCATTATAGGTATCGTGCCGGTCTGGCCCCTGCACAAGGCAAACCCGGTAAAACGTATGGTTGTCAGCACCTATCAGGCCGCAAGCGGGGCGGG
>JBELAA010000242.1:0-3358 GCA_049509315.1 Sedimentisphaerales bacterium
TCTGCATTTTTCGAATCCCTTCGTGAGGGTTTGCTTCCATTCATACCGCAAAAACCGCAGGGTGTGCAACAAAAATTTTTTATTTTTTCGGGGATTATCCTGAAAATAAAGAATTGAGAATTTTGAATTTCTAATTTTTAATTCGCAGAGTTTTAAGGAATCGACATCTCGTTAAGCTTGCTGGGACTGTCCAGCAACAGCGCGTGATTGAGGTCCTGCATCATTTCCCGATTGTTGACCTTCAGGGTTCGCACCTGGTCGCGGGTTCCCTCCTGGGCGGTCTTGCCCGGCTGAGCCCAAAACTGGCAGCCCGTAAGCAACAAGGATAAACTGAACAGCAGAACAACAAGCACACCCGCATTAAAATGATTTCTCATTGTAATTTTCCTTCATAGCCCCCATAATCCGGGACAAATCCCACAAGCTTTCTAATCCCGACAAGCTGGGCTAGCCAAGGAACATGGTATCCCCCTTGTAAAGGTAAGATGTATGATGGTTAAGTGCTTTAAGGAGTCGAATATCTAAAAACAAGGCCGGCGCGGTTTTTAGCTACCTGCGGCGGCCTAATAATCCCGATTTTGAAGCAGATTTTTCAGATTTTAGGTCTTGGGCTTCTCTGCTTCCTTCGAGGACAAAACAGTGAGCCAGCTAACGTTATCCTTCATTGTTACTATACCCTTGACTTCGGCCTCTTTGCCGTCAAAATCGGCCAGCTTCAGGCCTTCCTTATTGAGAACTACGCTGTATATCACGTCTTTTGCTGCCAGCTTTACCGACAGAGGCATACTATTGGCGTCCTTAACCGCGATGACCATGCCTACCACGGTTACAGTTGCCGGTTTTTCGGCGGGCGCTTCCGCTGCCAAAACCGTTGATGCCGCAAATAATCCTATAACCCCGATTACTAACGCTAATCTGAACAACATTCATTAACCTCCTAAAATCCCATTTTTAATGTTTATACTGCTTTCCGAAGGACTACTCATCCTCCGGCGAAATGCTAATTTAAGCGCCTGTCCGAAGCGATAAAGTATCAATTCATACCCTCGCTGTCAAGATTATTCGGCTCGAAACCGGCTGATTAACTTAAGCCGCTGTGGTCGATGATATAAAATGAACTTTTTACGGGTATCGGCATAAATACAAGGATTACCGCGTTTTACAATGATGCCGGCTGTTCGTTTTAAGGAATGAAGTTTATGAGGTTTATGACGCCTATTGTTATGCTGGTTGGTTCGAATCTGTTTATGACTTACGCCTGGTACGGGCATTTGAAAGATTTAAAAGGCAAGGCCGTCTTTATCGCAATCCTGGCAAGCTGGGCGGTCGCGTTTTTCGAATATTGCCTGCAGGTGCCCGCCAACAGAATCGGCTTTCAGTTTTTCTCGCTTGCCCAGTTGAAAGTCATACAGGAAATAATAACGATGAGCGTCTTCGCGGTTTTTTGTGTTCTGTATATGAAACAATCGCTCAAGCTCGATTTTCTCTGGGCCGGCCTGTGCCTGCTCGGCGCCGCTTACTTTATGTTCCGCGGCTTCTCTCTGCCGGTTTAATTATGAAATCCGCAAAAGCCAAAATCTCGACGTTAGCGCTCCTCGCCGTCGTCCTGGTTGCCGCCGGCTACTTCGGCAGGGGCTGGCTGTCGCGGGAAATAACTATTCAGCAGCTCCTCAACGAAAATAAGCAGCTAAAAGGGGCAATCACAAACCTCACCGCCGAAGAGCAAATCGGCTACGCAAAAGTCCTCAAACAGGAAACCAAAGAGGGCATTCTCTGGACGACCCTGCGGTTCGTCGAAACCGCGAGGGACGATAAATTAAAGAAAATTGTCGAAAAGGATTACACAATCGAAGGCGATATCGTTCATTTTGACGCCCTAATCGTGAAATTCGACAACAAAATGGTAATGGACGGCCGCGAGCGGGCACTGTATCTGTGGCGAAGGGTTTATAGCGAGAAAATGGCGCCGCAGGACGGTTTCCCTGTCGAAAGCCCCGGCGTTGAGCCGGCGCGTTACGCCGATTTGCTGGCGCGACTGCCTATAAAACAGCGTGAGTTGTTCTGGTCAAGTATCTGGAATCTGGCCAATGACGTGGAAAAATTGAAAGAATACGGCATAACCGCCGTTTACGGAAACGTCGTATATTCGCAACTAAAGGAAGGGTTGATTTACGTCTTCAAAATCAGCCCCACCGGCCAGCTTTACCCGGAAATTGTGCCGGCTATGTAACTATGTAAGGAGGTGATGATTTCCGACACTTGATTTTCAATTGTATAATTTAAAATAGGCACTACCGGCGTCCCAGGTATCGGCTTAAGGTTAAAACCGAATACCCACTTTGGGGGTGGGTAAGAAAATATAATTTAAGGGGGTAAGAAAATGAAAAAGCTGTTAATGGTTGGTTTAATGATGGTGGTTTTGGGCATAACCGCCCAGGCAAACGCCTATGTCCTGGTTTATAACCTTTTCGGTATGGTGCAGGCGGTCGATACCGCGGCCAACGGCCAGGTAACACAATTGCTCAGCGGTTACATAGTATTGAACATTAACGAAACCGACGGCACAGTTGACGATTCGAGTATCATTCTTTACGGCAGGCAGGGCTGGCGCAGCCGGTTTTACACGGTCGCTGACGACATCGTGAATTTCACGACTTACGGAAATTTTGTTACGCTCATTGCCGATAACGGCCAAGGCGACAGGATTATTCTCACCGGCCGGTTAAGGGGAGCAAACATCGGCGCTTCCGCAAGACAACGGGTCGCCGACCCCCTCAGCGGCGCTATGACGCTGCAGAATGGTCAGCTTTTCGACGCCAATGCGTCGCTCACGGGCGCAGGCGCTATGCAGGCAAACTTGAATACCTGGCTCACGAGAAACGCCAACTCCTCAGCCACTGCGTTTGGCGACGTGGTCAATTCTATTATATCGAACCTCGAATCGAGGGGCTTCCAGCCGGTTGAAGAATCAGAACCCCCGGTGCCAAGCGATGGAAATGAGCCGGCGCCGACCTAAAACCGGCTAACTCAAATAATACCGGATTCGAACCGTGATTCCGCCCCGCGTTCTACGCCCGGCGGAATCACTTTTTTATACAGGCCATAATAACAACGGCCCTGAATAAATTAGCTTTCCCGGCTTGTCCGCCGAAGGCGAGACCTCGCCCCTTAGCGGGTCGGGATTCAGATTTGCAATTCGTTGCGTCGAGTTATGACAGGGACGAATCGATTAGTGGAAGTCGAAGAGCGACTGCGTTTTAATCATCGCGACCTGGTCGGGATAGGCGGCGAACGTGTGGATGTGCAGCTCTGTTTTTCGCGCTTCGAAATCGACGTAGCAGAAGGGCTGCAACCCGTC
>JBELAA010000243.1:0-3086 GCA_049509315.1 Sedimentisphaerales bacterium
CCTTTCTGGGTAGCGAGCCGTCCGACAAACAGAACCATTGGTTCCACCGGCCCGACGCCGTAGCTTCGCCTGCATACACCAGGGTCGATAAAGCCGTCGAAACGCGAGCAGTTTATCCCGTTGTAAACACATCTTAATTTCCAGTCGGGAACACGATACTGGTTTTTGACCTCGTCGCAAAGCGCACCCGAAACGGCGATTACCCTGTCGGCGACAAATGCGCCTTCGGCCTCGACCGACCGAATCCTGTCCGACTGTCCGTTGAAATTATTGTTGCCGCATCGGCCGTATTCGGTAGAATGAAGCGTAAGAAACACCTTCCTTCCGTAATTGTTTTTGACCTGCACGATTCCCTTTGAGCTTAGCCAGTCGTGGCCGTGAACCACGTCGAAATGCGCACCCTGAAACGCCTCGGTCTGCCTCATAAAATAAACGAAACTATTGCCCATATTATTCATTTCCGTTATGAAATCCGGGTGCAGGTCAATCGGGCATCGATGATAATGCACGCCGTCTATGAGAGCATAAGTGTTCTGCCCCTGTCCTAAGCGCGTAAATACGTGGACCTCGTGCCCCCTTCGCTGAAGCGCCGCCGAAAGCTCGGTTACGTGGACTGCTACTCCGCCCACGGGAACCGAATGTAAACTCTCCCAGGCAAAAAACGCTATTCTCATTAAACAAACCTAATTTAACAATTTCACTAATAAACCGATTTTATTCACCGCCGAGCACGCGGAGACCCGTAAGCCCCCAGGTTTATCCTGGGGGTTAACCCCCAACATAAAGTTGGGGGCTTTCAATGCGGTCTCGGCGGTAAAATTGTCTAACAATTCCACCAGTTCAAATCAATTTCAGGAAATATAACGTCGTGCGCATCTATATCTTTAAGCTCCAGCTTTTGCACGTCATTTAGCTTGTGAAGGTATTGCGGGTCTTCCGCCAGCCGTTCGGCTATATCCGTCAGGGTGTCAAATCGGGCAACATGCTGCACGAACCGTTTCGTCCCATATTCAGGCGCCTGCCTTCTGCTGATTACAAAAGCCCAGTCGCTGGCCTGTAAAAGCAGCAGCTCACGCCCGGCTTTTTCCAGAATTTTTCTCAATTCGGGCTGCGTTCTCCAGGGAAGATTAAAAGTCAATTTTCCGAACAGCGTCTCGCAGCGGTATTCCATCTCCCAGAGCCATTTTATTTCATTGGTTGACCAAACGCGGTGGTCGCCCCCTTCTCCCCACGACCCGGCCGACAACGCCTCGCGTCTTACAGCCCCGTGCGACTGTAAATACTCCTGCGAGGTGCACAAATCCACGTCGGGGTCGGCGTTGAGCGTCAGCAAGACGTTCTCAAGGAATCTCGGCCCCTCGAACCACCAGTGGCCGAAAAGTTCCGTATCAAAACACGCAACAACAACCCCGTTTTTGCCCGTCCGCGAATGATAATCCCATAGCCGGCGTTTGACCTGGCCGCAGAAATGCTGGGCGTGCTCGTGCATTTTGCCTTCGACGTCGTCGGGGTAATACGGGTCTTTACTGCCCAAATCGGATTTGCGGTCGGTGATTTTCCAATACCTTAGCCCGCGGCGCTCGCCGTGTCTTTTATGAAATTCAAGATATACGGCGTTGGCGGGATAACCCACAAATTTGCACCAGACGTGCTGACAGATTTCAGCGTCTCTGGCAAAGGCGGTTACAGGTGAATCGCCGTTGAGTCCGTCCTTAACCAGTATCGGCTCGTGAATCGAGGTCTCGCCGTTACCGTTACTGATTAAGTGGCTGTCAACAAAAAAATGCGTTATGCCTTCCTGACCTACGAGCCGCTCGATACCCGCTCTGCTGCCCGAATTGCCCCAGGCAATCGGAGGCGTCCAGTTGCCCGCCGGCCTGTAAGCTCCTTCGGGAAGCCACATACCCGTCGGCTTGATTCCGAGAATTCGCTGCGATGTATGCAACCCCGCCCGCACCTGCGCGTGAATCGAGGAATCCTCCAAAAGCAGCGGCATATAACCGTGCGTCGCCGCCGAGGTCAATAGCTCAACCTGGCCCTGGCGAAACCGCTTTTCGAAAGCGGCTGGTATGTTACAATCTATATCGCTGAACTGCTCCGATAATTTCGAATAAAAATCTTCCCACCTGCCGGCCAGATACGCCATATGCCCCTGCTTTGCCTGCTCGAACTGGCGCCTGTCGCTTTTTGCACGTTCCAGATTGTCGCCCAGATACGCCCGGAAACCCTCTTTGAAATGATTATGCGAGAGCTGTTCGAGCAAAACCGGCGTCAGGCCGATGGTCAATTTAGGATTACAGTTAAGACCGGCGCATTTGTCAATTACCGACAATATCGGCAGATACGTCTCTGCGGCCGCCTCATAAAGCCAGTCCTCGCCGTTCGGCCAGGAGCCGTGATATAACACGTAGGGCATATGACCGTGAAGGACAATACAAAAACTACCCACAGCCATTTGCCGCTCCCTCCAGAGAAGGCGCCTGCACCTGTAAACTTATCCCCTCTTCGTTATGATGCTGATGCAATCTTTCCCACGATTCGTAAAGGGCCTTGATTACTTCCTCACATTCGCCCCTGATTTTCAGATAATGCTCTTTTTGCTGCAGAACAAATCCGTAGCTTGTCAGGTTTGTTTTCAACGCATCCAGAATCTCGTATGCCTCGCCGTTTGTGGCCGACGAGGGAGGTATCACTATCTTGGCTTTTAGCACTACGGTTACGTTTTCATTTCGGCTTTGAACGGCAAACACCGTATCCTGCACTTTCGGGCTTACTTCGGAAATCTGCTTTATCTCGACGGGCTGTGGAACCGGTTCCGGGCAGAACTGACGATAAACTTCGAGTGTCTTGTCGGCGATTTTGTCCCAGCTATATCTCTCTTCTACAAATACCCTGCCGTTACGACCTAATTGCCGCGACCAGTCAAAATTGGAAAATATCCGGTTGATTCCCCATGTTACCGAATCGGGTCTCGGGTAAATCTTCAACCCGTTCTTTTCGTGCATAATTAACTCGCCGGCCCCACCGTTTTCGGTAACGACTACGGGTTTATTTGCGCTCCAGCCCTCTAATACAACGATACCGAA
>JBELAA010000244.1:0-3586 GCA_049509315.1 Sedimentisphaerales bacterium
ACACGAGGACTGTTAAGGCAATTGTATGATATAAGGAAGACCGGCAATTTCTTGAAGGGCGCAGATGCCGTTGCGCTTATGACGGCGGGCCTGATTATGGAAAGAGACGAATACAACGCAATGCTTCGGCAGGTAATCAACGAAGGCATTAAAAGCAGCCACGCGGATGAGAATTTGAAAAGAATAATGGTTATGGGGCCGCTGATGGATAATTACGCACTGCTGGAAAAAATCGAGCAGTTAGGCGCTGTAATTATTGATGATGATATAACAAACGGTCGACGGTATTGCAGCCGGGATGTCGTTACAAGCGGCGACTTGTATGAAAATCTCGCAAAAAGATACTTGTCTGCCGACCCAAGCCCGACGTTGAACAGCAGTATGAAAGCAAACCAGCAGGCATTTCAACGCCAGCTCGATGAGCTTGATTTGCAGGGCGTCATTTATATCAACCAGAAATTCTGCGAGCCGCACGTTCATAATTACCTGGCAAAGCTGGAAGTTCTCAAACAGAGAAAGAAAAACATCCTGATGCTTGAAATCGAGCACGCCGGGCCGGGCGTCAGCGAACGCGATTTGTTACGAATAGAGTCATTCATTGAGATAGCCGGGAAAAGCTGAATTGGAATCGAGCAAAGCCATACTCGCGAAGATTTTCGCAGAATATTACCTAAGCGGCACACAGGCCAAAAAGGACAAACAGCCGGTTGCTTATGTTACGGCGTTTACGCCTGTTGAAATGCTTCGCGCGATGGACGTGGTTTGTGTGTATCCGGAAAGTTACGCCGTAGTTTGCTCGGCTTCCGGAAAAGCCAAGGAAATGATTCATGCCTCCCCAATGGGCTCGTTCGCGCAGGATTTATGCTCATATTCCCTGATTGATTTCGGCACGGAAACTTATGGGAAACTGCCGTTTGGCGGATTGCCGCAGCCGGATATGCTCATTGCCGCAAATAATCAGTGTGGAACTACGTTTTTGTGGTTTCGGCTGCTCGCACATAAAAAGAATATCCCGTTATTTATAATTGATTATCCTGTTGCGGTTGAGGAGCAGGACTCAATCAGGGAATATATCGCCCGGCAATACGAGTCGCTTATTGATTTTGTAAAACGGCACACAGGCCACAAATTGAACAATCAAAAACTGAACGAGCAGGTAACCTTTAGTGAAAAGGCATGCGACTTGTGGCTGGAAGTTCACAAGTTAAACAAGGGGACTTCCGTAAGAATAGCTGCGAATAAAATCATCGATGCGCTTTTCCCAATAGTCGTTGCAAAAGGCGAAAAAATAACCTGTGATTATTACGAGGCGTTAATCAGCGAACATCAGAATACCAACGACACCTCGTCGGCGGATTCAGTTCGCCTGCTTTGGCACGGTTACCCGATGTGGTTTCTTGCGAAAAAATTCCCCGGCGATTTTGACGCGGAATTTCAGATTGTTCTCAATGACTATACCCTGTGGTGGAACCTGGATTATAAAAATGGAAAGGACGACATTGATAAGCTGATAACGGCTTACAGCAATACTTATTTGAACTGGCCGATTGGTAAAAAAATCGAGTGGGTTACGGCATTGGTGAAGGAATATTCCGTAAATGGCGTCATCTGCCACGCGAATCGAAGCTGTCGCCGCGCCCTTACGGATATCGTCCCGTTGCGAAAAGAGTTGTCGAAAAGCGGGATACCTGCGGTTATTATCGAATCCGATATGGCAAATCCTGACTTTTATTCGAAAGAGCAGGTGAACCTGAGAATCGAATCATTCAGGGATATGCTGAGGGTGTAATGAAGTATCATCTCGGTATTGATGCCGGTTCATCGTACATCAAATTGGCGCTGATTGATGCAGCGGGCAATATGGCCGCCAAAGGCATAGTCAAAAGGGGCGCCGATATCGACGCGTCCTGCCGGCAGGGTTACGCCGATTTACTCGGCGAATCTAAAATCACAAAAGAACAAATCGCAGGCGTTATCGCCACCGGCTACGGTAGAAAACAGGTTGGCTTTTGTGACGAGGGAATCACGGAAATAACGGCTTTGGCCATCGGCGGATTTGCCGTCGATAACGGCGTAAGGACCATTATCGACGTCGGCGGGCAGGACAGCAAGGTAATCGCCATCGACGAATCCGGAAGAGTCGTCGATTTTGTGATGAACCAGAAATGTTCGGCCGGCACAGGCAAGTTTCTCGAAGTGACATCGGCGTCATTAGGCGTTAAAGTCGATGAGCTTGACCAGCTGTCGCAAAAGGCCGACAAGGTCCTTAATTTGTCATCGACGTGCACAGTTTTTGCCGAAACAGAAATAATATCGTATATCGCTATGGGTGAAAAAAAGGAAAACATTATCAAATCGCTGCATCAGGCCATATCAGACCATGTAGTCGGTTTGTTTCGTCAGGTAACGGCGGGCGATGACGGCAAAATCCTTTTCGTCGGCGGTGTCAGTTTGAATAACGCTATGACGAGGGAACTTTCGAGCCAGCTTAACCGGCAGTTGCTTGTCCCGCAGAATCCTCAATATATTGGCGCTTATGGCGCGGCGCTTTATTTAAAAAGGAAAGAAGGACGCAGCGATTCCAAATAATGAAACAGCTCAACGAAATAATTTGTGACGCAGAAAAAGCCGCAACCTGGCTTGCTTATCGCAAAGCGGCCGGCCAAATAAGGGATCTTTTCAAATCCGGAGCAGCTAAACCGCAGGTTAGCACACAAGCGGCGTTTCTCAGCTCATTTACCATCGAGCCGCTGGTGGATTACGCAATTGTCGAAGCCGCAGCGCGTTCGATAGAGCTGCAAACATATATCGCCCCATACGGCCAATTTAATCAGGAATTGCTCAATCCTAAAAGTGAGCTGTATTGCACAACACCGCAAATCACGTTTTTGCTGCTCGAAGCCGAACCTGATACTATTAATGAACAGGCATCGCACCTTCAGGATTTGGTTGACGCATTTTTAAAGAATTCAACGGGCATTCTCGTTATCAATACATACCCATCCTGCCCTTCCTGGCCTTTACAAGTGCTGCCCGACCATCGCCGTATCTTAATTGAAAAGCTCAACGCCGAGATTTTAGATCTCGACGGTCTTGTTACTTACGCCGGCTGTCAAAATGCGTTTTCTCCCCAGATGATGAGTATGGCGCGTATACCATTCAGTGAGGCGTTCCTTAAATTGCTGGCACAAAAAATCGTGTCGCACATTGCAGCGACCGTAGGGCTTTCACGAAAATGCCTCGTTCTCGACGCCGACAACACGCTTTGGGGCGGTATCATAGGCGAAGACGGACTCGACGGCATTCAAATAGGCCGCGACTGGCCCGGACGCGAATATCTCGAATTTCAAAAAGCCATCCTCGAATTGTATGAGCAGGGGGTGATTCTCGCTCTCAACAGTAAAAATAATCCCGCTGACGTTATGCAGGTCCTTAATGAGCACCCTCAAATGCTGCTGCGGGAGAAACATTTCGCCTCGATTATGGTAAACTGGGACCCCAAGCCGCAGAATATGCAGAAAATTGCCGAGCAAATCAACATCGGCCTGGATAGTATGGTCTTTATTGACGATAACCCCGCCGAGCG
>JBELAA010000245.1:0-5670 GCA_049509315.1 Sedimentisphaerales bacterium
GACGATTGGACGTTCGTATCCGCCGGTGGCTTCGAGGACTATCAGGGAAATACTGTGAGGTTGAAGGGTTTTGATGAGTTGTTGTGTGCCCGTGGAATTGTTGGGCAGAGAAATGTTGACAGAGGCGGGACAAGAAGCGACGTAAAATGTTTCTTTGGCAACGTCGATGCCAATGAAAAATTGTTCCTGCATGGTTTTCTCCCAATCTTGCAAATGCGAACTCGCCGGACCTGTGGGTCGTCGGCGGTTCATGCGGCTGTTCGGGTTAGTTCCATAGCGGCGGCGAGGATCACGCTTGGTGACGGCCTCGTGGGCCAAGACACACTCGATCTCTCGTCGCCGGCGTCTTTCGGCTCGGCTCGCTACGCTCGCCTCGCCGAAAGACGCATCTACTATGGAACCTTTAACCATGACAGATGTCAACATACAAGCACACGAAGCCCTTGGCGGAGTCTCGTCTTAGCGAGACAGAGGCCACAGAGAATAGAAGAAGAAATGATTACAGATTGCGGATTGTTGGTTGACGATTGAAAAGATGAGATTTCTTCGCCCCAAAGGGGCTCGCAATGACAAAACTGAAGTGCAGAAGACAGAAATAATTGCGGATTGCGGATGAATTTGATAGCGATAGACATTGGTAATACAAATATAGGAATCGGGGTGTTTCTCAAGGGCAAGGAGCAGTTTGTAAAGTCAGTGCCGGGCGAGAATACAGCCGAATTGATAGAAATACTAAAATCGACGTGGAAAATGATACCGGTTTCGGAAAACTCCAAAGAGGGCAAACGCGACGGCGTATTTGTCGCAAGCTCGGTAAAATTCGAATGGTTTGAAAAAGTCAGAGATATTGTCAGGCAAAACTTCGGCGAAAAGGTTCTGCAGGTTGGAGTTGATATCCCATTCCCAATAGAGCTTGCCATAGATGAGAAAAATAAAGTAGGTTCTGACCGAATTCTGGCAGCTTCGGCGGCATACGCCGTTACTGAACATGCGGTTGTCGTCGCGGATTTCGGGACGGCTGTAACGATTGACCTTGTCGATGACCGGGGGGTATTTTGCGGAGGGGTGATTTTCCCCGGCTTTGAAATGAGCGCTAACGCCCTGCACAACCATACCGCGCAACTGCCCAAAGTAACTGTAACAAAGCCAAAGTGGCCGTTCGGGAAAAATACTGTCGATGCGATTAACGCGGGGCTGTATTACTCGGCCATAAGCTCATTACAGGAAATCGTCAGGCGATACGCCGAAACATTAGGCGCCTGGCCTCAGACAATCATCACCGGCTCAGGGGCCAAACTGATTAAAGACGACTGCGAATTCGTAGATAATTACGTGCCCGATTTGGTCATCAAAGGCATCGCACTGGCTTACAGTAAATTTATCGAATCGAGGGAGTAAGTATTTTAGACACTGATTTACACCGAATTTTTAGACACAGATTAACACGGATTTACACTGTAAAAGGAAAGGTGTGCACAGCACACCCTACAATAAAAGGACAGTTTGACTTTTTTTATTCAAGGGTGGTATGAAAACATTTTCGGCGGTGATGACGGGCAAGGGGACAGGAGCGATTGCCACGATACAAATTTGCGGCGAATCGGCGAAAGGTATCATTGAAAAGATTTTTGAGCCGGCGGTTGAACTACAAGCCGGGAAAATTTACGTTGGGGCAATTACAGACGGCAGCAAGACAATCGACCAGGTAACAATCGGCTGGAGCGACACCGATACATTCGCAATCAACTGTCACGGGAATCCGCTGGTTGTTGAGCAGATTTGCCAATTGTTACAACGCGAGGGTGCAGAATTAGTGACGGCTGAACAATTACTTGCGAAAATCAGCGCAGGCGGCAGCACTATCGCTCTCGAAGCGAAATTGACATTGCCGAAGGTAAAGACAATCGAAGGCACGCAAATAATTCTCAACCAAATCGATTCAGGCCTTGCGACAGCAGCGAAAAGGTGGTTGAAGAGCACATTAGAGGAAATCAAAATTGAGGGAGGAAAAATCGTCGAGGCAAGTAAAATTGCAAGACATATCATTTTCGGCTATAAAATGGTTTTGGCAGGCCCGCCCAATACCGGCAAAAGCACCCTTCTCAATCGTTTAGCGGGCAGGGAAAAGGCGATTGTTACAAATATCAAAGGCACGACTCGCGACTGGGTATCGGCAGAATGTCGAATCGGCGAATTAGCGGTTGAATTGATTGATACGGCCGGCTTCGACGAGAATTTCGAGGATAGCATTAACAGCGCTTCACAAAAAGCAGCATCGGAAATGATAAATCAGGCGGATTTGATATTATTAGTGCTTGATAACAGTGAACCAAACCAGCAGCTTTCAAATGACCTTGTTAAAAACCTGCCGGGGAAAAAAATAATACCAGTGATTAATAAATCAGACCTGCCCCGTCGGCTCGACACAACCAAACTGCCCGGCAATCTGGTTTCAAACATCGTTGAAATCAGCGCCATATCAGGAACAGGCATCGACACCCTCACGGAAAAGGTGTGCGAAATCACAGGCGTTAAAAATTTTGATTTTCGTCAGCCGGTATGCATAACCTGCCGGCAGGAACGGCTTTTGAAACGATTGACCGCCATTAATTCAAAAGATAAAGCACGCTCGATAATTACAGAGTTGTTAAGCGGCCCGCTGAATGTATAATCGTCGGCTATGGTTACAGGCGGCGAAAATTTAACCCCGGCAATGAGACAGTTTCAACCTTTTTCGAGGACGCGAGGACCTGCTCGAAAGTTTTAGGGCTGACGCTGACCAGCCGGAGTAAAGACAGCGACAGCCCCATACCGCTTGCGGGTGTTCCCTGGCACGCGGTTGATGGCTACCTGCGCAAAATGCTCCAGGCGGGCTACAAGGTCGCCGTCTGCGAACAGGTAGAAAATCCTAAAACCGCCAAAGGGCTTGTAAAGCGCGACGTCGTTCGCGTCGTTACCCCCGGGACGCTCACCGATGATATTTTGCTTGAGGCCAAACAGGATAATTTCTTAGTCGCTGTCTGGCAGACAAACTCGACATCGGCCATAAGCTGGGTCGATATTTCAACGGGGCATTTTTTCGTCCAGCAGCTTATCGAACAGGAAATTTTAGATGAGATAGTCCGCCTTTCCCCCGCTGAATGCCTGCTGCCCGACAGGCGAGGCGAGTTGTTCGAAGCACAATCCAAAAAACTGGCCAAAGGTATCAGCGAATTGACAGGGGCATCAATTACTGAAAGGCCAGGGTGGTATTTCGACCCCTATCAGGCAAGGCAACGGCTGCTCAAGCATTTCGGAACAGCGACCTTAGAGGGTTTCGGAATTCAGGACGTCGATAGCGCGATTATCCCGCCTGCGGGCGCTATTATCGAATACCTCAACGAAACACAGAAGACCGCCCTTGCCCATATTTCCTCAATAAAAAAAGTAACACGAAAAAAATTCCTGCATATCGACCACACGTCCCTGCAGGGTCTTGAAATCCTGCGGACGATTCGCACCGAAGGTTCGAAAGGGACGCTTTTGGAATGCCTTGACCAGACGATGACGGCGATGGGCGGCAGGATGTTCCGTAACTGGCTTTGCAGACCGCTGTGTGAGCTTGAGGCAATCGAGGCACGCCAGGACGCCGTGGCAGAGCTTAAGGACAGCGATAATCAGGTCGCCCAAATCCGCAAGCTGCTTAGCGATATCGCAGACCCCGAGCGAATTGCCGCCCGTATCGCAACCGCCCGCGCTATCCCCCGCGACCTTGTGGCGCTGGCCCGAACGCTGCGACAGGTTCCCCAACTGCGGGATTCGCTTGGCCGATGCAGCGCCGGGTTGCTAAAGACGCTCACCTCTCAATGCGACAGTATGGACGAGCTTGCAGACCTGCTGGAGTCGGCGATTGAGCCGAATTGCCCTATGCGACTGACCGATGGCGGCGTGATTCGAGCGGGCTTCAATAAGGAATTGGATGAACTGCGCTCAATCTCGCACGACGGCCAAAGCTGGCTGGCGGCATACCAGAAAAAACAAATCGAACGCACCGGTATCGACAAGCTCAAGGTCGGCTTCAACCAGGTTTTCGGCTACTATATCGAAATCAGCAGAACGCTGGCCGACAAGGTCCCCGCCGATTACGTCCGCAAGCAGACAGTCAAAAACGCGGAACGATATATCACCGACGAACTGAAACAATACGAAACCCGCGCATTGGGCGCTGAAGAAAAGTCGCTCGCCCTTGAAGCAAAACTGTTCGAGGAAGTGCGCATCCAGGCGGCTGATTACATTCGCCGATTGCAGGCGCTGGCAGACACAATCGCACAGTGCGACTGCCTGTGCAATCTCGCCCATATCGCCAAACGTCGCGGCTACGTCAGGCCCAAAATGACTACCGGCAACGAGCTTGTCATAGCAGACGGCAAACACCCGGTGCTGGCGGAAATGCTTGGCGCCGAATTTGTCCCCAACGATATCGAGTTAGGGGTTAAGTCCGGGGACGTGATGATAATCACAGGCCCCAATATGAGCGGCAAAAGCACATATATCAGGCAGACCGCGTTGCTTATCCTGATGGCGCAGGCCGGGTCATTTATACCCGCAAAAGAGGCGACAATCGGCCTGGTTGACCGCATTTTTACCCGCGTCGGCGCATCCGATGAGCTTGTGCGGGGTCAGTCCACTTTTATGGTCGAAATGACCGAAACCGCCAACATCATCAATAACGCCACATCGAAATCCTTAGTCATTCTCGATGAGGTCGGCAGAGGCACAAGCACCTACGACGGCTTATCGCTTGCCTGGGCAATCACCGAGCATATCGCAAATAAAATCAAATGCCGGACACTTTTCGCAACACATTACCACGAACTGACCGAGCTTGCGGAGCTATTCGCCAACATCAAAAACTGCAACGTCGCCGTGCGTGAGTGGATGGACGAGGTGGTCTTCCTGCACAAAATCCTCACAGGCGGCACCGACAAATCCTACGGCATACACGTCGCCAAACTGGCCGGCATCCCCAGGCCGATTCTCGAACGCTCGAAGGAAATCCTGACAGAGCTTGAAACCGCCTTCCAAAAAGAAGCCGCCGGCTCACACCTTGCCAAACACAAAACCAAAACCCCCGACGCAGATTTGCTTTTCGTCCAGAAACACAAACCCGTCTTAGACAAACTCGCTTCTGTTGACGTGAACCGCCTCACGCCTATTGAAGCCATAAATCTTCTCAACCAAATAAAAGAGCAGATTAAGGAAAGCTGACATTTACTGTTTGTAATATTTCATCGCTTCAGGAATAAGGCGTTTGATATTGTTGATTCTCGTCGAGTCGGCGGGGTGGGTGCTGAGCAGTTCTATCGGTCTTGGGCCTTTATTGGCGGCGGCCATTCTTTCCCAGAAGCTGACTGCCTCATTGGGATTGTAGCCAGCCATTGCCATAAATATCAGGCCCATACGGTCGGCCTCGTTTTCGTGAACCCGGCTGTATGGAAGAAGGACGCCGACCTGGGTCCCCAGGCCGTATGATTTCATAAACAGGTCCTTTGTCTGTTCGGGCTTATTGGCAAGCGCCTCGGACAACGCCATTCCACCAAACTCAACGAGCAATCCCTGCGACATCCGTTCCGAGCCGTGCCTGGCGATTGCGTGCGCAATTTCGTGGCCCATAACCACCGCCAGCCCCGC
>JBELAA010000246.1:0-3067 GCA_049509315.1 Sedimentisphaerales bacterium
AAAAAGGAATTTCCAGAACGCACCGCCAAAATCGACCATGTCATTGCTGCATACGAGGCCTACTATCCCTACAGAGGCCGTCTCGACGACGCCGCCGACCTCCAGCGAATGTTGAAAGGCGCCGGTATTCTCGAATTCAGAATTCTGCCCACGAGGGGCCACCCCGACGTCGATTCTGCCAAAATGAAGGAATACGAAGAAACCCTCAAGGCAAAAGGCCCCAAATACGCCTCAGACAATCAATACGTCTGGGTTGAAGTCGAAGACCCGCAGCACTGGCACTCTGGCGATAGCGCGGGCCGCCCCGCCATAACCGCTCAGTTCGGCTCAAAACTCTACGTTCTGGCCAGCAACAAAAAAGACGAGGCCGTCCTCCACACCGGCCAGGCAAAGGACTGGAAATTAGTCAGGTCATCCCCGGGACAGGACCAGCAGGGAAGACGTTCCATCGATTTCGAGCTTGACGAACGCGGCGGCATGCTCTTTAGCAGGGTAACTGGCAAAAATAAGGAAAGACCACTCTGCATCCTCCTCGATAATACCGCAATATCCGCCCCCAACATTCAGTCACAGATTTACACGAGAGGCCAGATTACCGGCGCTTTCACTACCACCGAAGTTGACGATATGGTCAATAAGCTAAACGCCGGTTCGCTGCCCGCACGACTCATCGAACAGCCCATATCCGTAAAAACCATCGGCCCCTCCATCGGCGCCGATAACCTCAGCAAGGGTATCAAGTCGGGCTTAATCGGCCTGGTGATAGTCATTGCTTTTATGCTTGTCTATTACACTATCGGCGGTGGTATCGCCGACATCGCGCTGTTGCTTAACGTCCTGTTCCTCCTCGCTATTATGGCCGGCCTCCGCGCCACCTTTACCCTGCCCGGTATCGCAGGCGTTATTTTAACTATCGGTATGTCCGTTGACGCTAACGTCCTGATTTTCGAAAGAATGCGAGAAGAACAGCAGCGGGGGGCCTCACTCGCCATCGCCATCAAAAACGGCTACGAAAAGGCCTTCTCCGCCATTTTCGATTCCAATATCACAACCATTATGACGGCCTTAATCCTTTACTGGGTCGCTTCCGAGGAAATCAAGGGCTTCGCCATCACGCTGATTCTTGGTCTTTCAGCCAGCTTGTTCACGGCGTTGTTCGTAACACGCACAATTTTCGACCTGCTCGTGCGACGCGGAATACTCAAAGACCACCTCGTTATGCTCCACATCATCAGAAAAGCCAACATCAACTGGATGAAAGCCCTGCCCATATTCCTCACCATTTCCGGTATCCTTACAATCGGCGGCCTTGTCCTCTTCTTCACCAGAGGCAGCGATAAATATGACATCGAGTTTACCGGCGGCACAAGCGTCCAGGTCAACTTCAAAGACAATGTCAACCTCGACAGGCAGCAGGTCGAGGACCTCATTCATAATAAGGGCATAGACCTTAAAAATGAGGCAATCGCCTCCGCTACTGTTTACAGCGTCGGCACAACCGGAAAACAATACGAAATAAATACCAGGGAAACAAATAAGACCATTGCGACAATCGTCCTGCCCGAAGCCAATCAAATGACGGTTGACGAAGTTGTCGCCGCCATCAACAAAGCCGAAGTCAACGAGCAGGCCGAGCTTGGCAATCTCGTCGTTACCGGCTCAGGCCGGACCTTTAACGTTCGCACAGGCCAGCTTAATCAGCAAACCGTCGCTAATGTCCTGGCCGCGGCCTTCCCCGGCGCTGATATTTCCCAGCCGAAAATTGACGAAATCGTAAACAACGTCGTCCTCGCTACCTTCGGCGATAACCTTCAAATTCAGCGCAACCTCGAACCCAATATTATCAGTGCCGACAGGATTACCGATTCGCTCGTCCAGGACCACCCCGAATTACTCGACTTCCTCGGCGGTGTGGTAATTAAATGCGACATTCAGAAACCCGCCGCACCCGCACAGATTAACCAGAGATTCGGCTCCCTCCGCTTCAAGCCCGATATGCGGGAAATTCCCTGGTATCAATACAAAATTCTCGGGGCCCAATATAAGCCCCTCGATTCCAATGAGCCGGTTAACTCGTTTATTTACGCCAGCGCCCAGCCCGAGGCGGCTGTTTCCTCGTTGTCTCAGGATGTCTGGACGCAGTTTGCCGATAACGAAAAAACCAAGGTCCTCTCCGCGATGCAGATTGAAACCTCGCTTCCCCAGGTTACTCAGATAAGCCCGTCGGTCGGTAAAGAGTCCAAACAGCACGCCCTTCTCGCCGCGGTTTTGTCCTTGATTGCTATGCTCATTTATCTGGCCGTCCGGTTTGGTGATTTGCGATACGGTCTTGGCGGCGTCATTACTCTCGCGCACGATACCACCGCTACTCTGGGTGCCCTTATGTCCTGCGCATTCCTTTCCACCACCGCCATCGGCCAGATGCTGCTTATTGGTGATTTCAAAATAGATATGATAATGGTTGGCGCGTTCCTGACCCTGCTGGGCTACTCAATTAACGACTCAATCATTATTTACGACCGTATCCGTGAAAACCGCCGCAAAGGCACCCTCACTCCTCAGCTTATCAACGACAGTATCAACGCCTGCCTTTCGAGAACGATCCTGACAAGTGCGACCGTGTTCTTCGTCGTCTTTATAATGTATGTCTTCGGCGGCAAGGGCCTCCGCGGCTTCAACTTCGCTATGCTCTTCGGCGTTATCGAGGGAACTTATTCCTCTATCGCGATTTCCGCCCCGATTCTGCTTATCAGGGCAAGAGCGCTCGCCAAAAAAAATCAGTAAATATTACATTATGAACGTCTTGTAGGGGCCGGGTTGCTCGTCCTGAGCTTGTCGAAGGAATCCCCGCCCTTGTTTATTTAGACCCGGTATTTATGCCGGCGTTTCTTCTTCATGTTTAGATAATATGAAGGTCATCCCTTCAACGGTTATGATTTGTGTAAACCGTAACAAACAAATCTAACCTAATTGAAAGGAATGACCTATGACAACAGTATCAAACAAACAGAAATGGTTCAACACAATCCGCCTCACAAACGATGACGATATTTACGTCGGCATCGAC
>JBELAA010000247.1:0-4130 GCA_049509315.1 Sedimentisphaerales bacterium
TAATAAGCCGACATCGTGATTTGCGTCATATAGTAGGTCGAGGCCGTCCGTGAAAGCGCAACCTGCAAAGCGATTACCGCTAACGCTACTGCTATGACGGGGATATACCGTTTGAATCTCATTACGCCGCCCTCATAGCGGCAATCTCATTTTTGCCGAACAGGCCGCTGGGCTTGAAAACCAGAATCAAAAGCAATATCACTATCGATACGGCTTCCTTATACGCAACGTCGAACTGGCTCATTACAAACGCCTCGACAAGCCCTAACATAAGCCCCGCGACGACTGCCGCCGCGCTATTGCCTAACCCCCCGATAATCGCCACGGTAAATCCCTTGATTGCCAGGGGCGCCCCCATATCATATTGCGTCTGCGTAACCGGTGAAATCACGCAACCCGCCAGCGCCCCGATTCCTGCGCTGAGCATAAACGACAGCGTTACCATCCAGCGGTCGTTTATCCCGCACAGCCGCGCCGCCATCCTGTCATCGGCGCAGGCCCTCATTGCCCTGCCCGTCAGCGTCCAGCGGAAAAAAGGCGTCAGCCCCATTACAATCACCGCACAAACGCCCAATACCCATAAAACCTGCGGCGATATATGGGCGCCTAAAATCGTAACCGTTGAAACCCCCGTGCCTGTAAAGTAAGGCAGCGACCTGACCTTCTCGTCCCATATATGCAGCATCGCCTCCCGCATCAGAATTGACAGGCCGATTGTTATCACGATAAGATGCAAAACCGAGGCGTTGCGAGCACGCCTGATGAAAACAATCTCGATTAGCCCGCCTATCAGCGTCGTTATAACAACCGCAAGCGCTATGGCGACCGGCAGCGGAACAAAATGATTCAAGCTGACGGCCGTCATAGCGCCCACGATAAGGAACTCGCCCTGCGCGAAATTGATTATCCCGGTCGTGTTGTAAATGATATTGAAGCCGATGGCAACAATAGCGTATATGCTGCCGACGGTTATACCAGCAAAGCAATACTGGACGACCTGAGCCAGATTCATCTTTTTACCACTAAGTCACAAAAACACTAATTTTTTTAACCTGCTTAATTTCCTTTGTGACTTTGTGTCTTTGTGGTTATTCCTTATAAATCGCGAACTTCCCGTCCTTCACAGTTAGTATCTCGAAGGCGTTCATCTCCAGGCCGTTATGGTCCTGCGGCGAAAAGTTAAAAATGCCAGCGGTCCCGACAAGCCCTTTGATGTTCTCGATGGCGTCGCGGACCTTGGCGGTATCGGTACTCTTTGCCTTTTTGATACTCTCGACAAGAATCAGTATCGCGTCGGGATGATTATCAGGCAATTGCTCCGCGATCAAAAGCCGTCCGCAGGGGAATATCGTGCCATTCGCCGCTTCGCCGCCCGCCTGGACGTATTTAATGTTTCCGTAGCCGTGGCTCTGGAACAGCGGCACATTTAAACCGATTTGCTTCATAGTTTTCGCAACTATTCCCTGCGCCGGTGCCACTGTCCAGTTCACTACTGCGTTGATGTCCTGGCTTTTTACCTTGGTGAGAACGCCCGTCAGGTCGGTCTCCTGCTTGTCGTATGCCTCTGAAATAGCGATGTCGATTCCGGCAACGCCTGCCAGATTCGCTAATTGTTTGCCGCCTGCTATTCCGAAACCGTCATTGCTTGTAATCACGCCGATTTTTTTTATGCCTTTGGTCCTCATAACCTGGTAAATGCGCCGGACGGCGTCACTGTCCTTTTGCGGCGTCTTGAAAACGTAGCTTGCCACCGGGTTGACAATGTCCTCGGCCGCCGCGCAGGACAGCAATATGGTATTACCCTCCTGACAGATGTTCTTGATTGCCATTGTCTCGCCGCTGGTTGACGGCCCGATAATCGCCAAAACCTTCTGCTCCTCGATAAGCTGCTTTGCCATCGATATTGCGTTTTCGGGCTTGCCGCCTGAGTCCTTCACAATCAATTCTATTTTCTGGCCGTTGACCCCGCCTTCATTGTTGATTTTTTCAACAAGCATTTCAGCGGTCTTCTGCTCAGGTCCGCCGAGATACGCCGCCGGCCCAGTAACGGCAAAAATCGCCCCTACCTTGATTGCCGGCTTCTCAGCCGCACCTGTAACCCCTATAACGCACAGGGATACTGCCATAACACAAATGGCGATGATTTTAATTAGTTGCTTTCCCATAAAAACCTTCCTTTCATGTTAAAATGTTTCTGTTCGAATATGGTATCTTGAACCAAAACACCCTGCTAACATAGCCGGTCATATTAACATATTATCCCGCCCGTGCAATCCCTTATTTTAGCCATCTTCAATGAAAAAAAACAGCCCCTTGCCCGCATTAAAACCTGGTTTTCATAGTTTCTTCGGTGGTAAAAAATGGCGGTATCAGCAACACGCAGCGAAGTGAAGGGCCTGCTTCTGAAATCAGCGTCTAAAACCTTCGCGTTTCTTCGCTTAGCATTGCGCAGCCCTCAGCGTTTTGATTCGATTTCGAATCAGCAGGGGGTGTTCTCGGCGGTGAAAAACCTGTTACGTTTTGGCCTGGTCTAAAATCAGGGTCTTGACTTTCTGGCTGGGAAGGTTGAGTGAGCCGAAAGCAGACGCTGCGGCAGAACGCAAAACCGGGTCGGTGCTGCCCTCTGAAATGAGCGAATAAATCGCGTCGATTGTCGCGTCGTCTAATAATGAGCCATTGTGTTTAGCGGAGACGGCCAATGAATTGAAGGTGGCAACGCGGATTTCCTTGGAATTGGTATCGGACAGGGCCATAACGGCGATTGCCCGCTGCGAGGCGGGGGTCGATAGATATGCGAGAACCTGGCCTGCCAGCATCTGCATATCGGCGCGTTTGTCTTTTGTAGCCGCAATTAGGGCCTTTTCTGCTAACGATAAATCCATCGCGGTGTTATGTGTCTGGGCGATTTTGAGCATCGCTTTTGCCGCCCGAAGCGCGTATGAGTCAGCCAATGCAGCGTTCCAGTTCGGCCCATTAGCTTCGGCGGCGGGTTCTGAAATCGCGTCGGCAAGGTTTGTTACGGCCAATTGCGACTGTGAGAAGGTTTGAACTGGGCCGGCCAAGGCGATGGCGATGGCGGCGGAGTATTTTACGGCCTTGTTATCGAAAGAAAGGGCATCGATAATGGGCTGTGTCGAGCCGACGGAATAAAATATCGTCTTGGGGCCGGCCGTTACGGACAACGCCTCGACAACGCCCAGCGCCACCTGTGAATCCCTGTCCTTGAGCGCGCGGGCCAGCGCCTGCTGAAGATATTCTGCCCCGGCGGTCGTGGCGTAAACAAAAGCGTCGGGATGGTTTTGGCCGAAATACTCAGGCATCTGCGGTTCATACGACTCGGCTTTGAAAAACGCAGCAATCCACAGGCCTATCGACTGCCCAAACGCCGGGTCGGCTTTTAGCCCCCACTCACAACACCTCATAGTCATCAGCTCATTGAAATAACGGCTGTCAACCTGCTCGCGGGTCAGGCGGCCCTTCTGCGCGTCCCAGAACCATACATTTGCGAAGCTTACGTCCTCGGCAGGGGCAAGCGACTGGGCGTGATAGTAATAATCGTCGGCTAAGCGATAGAAAAGCTGCGCCGCGGAAACATTGAGCGCCGCAGGGTCGATTTGCCGGATGCTTTCCTGTGCCAGCGCCATAAGCTCGGCGGAGGTATCTTTTTCGACGACGTATTTGAGCCAGGGCAGCGACTGCGGGTAGCCGAGTTTGCCGAGTGATTTTATGATTTCGGATTTGACGTTGAAGTTATCGGTTTGCAGCGCTGCGACAAGCGGCCTTATGGCCTGCCTGCTCATCTGTGCCAGTGCCGCAGATATATTAGGCCATTCGGCCTTTCGCGACTGGTCGGCCAGCGCATCAAGCATAAATGGGACCGCGTATTCGCCGGCGTCCTGAAGACGCTTAGTCGCGGTCAGACGCCCCCGGCTTGTGGCGCTGAGGCGGGCGATTTCCTCGGTTATAACTTTAGGGTCGCTACGGCGTATGAAACGTCCCTGCTCAATGAGGCCGAGAACTTTGCCGCAGGATGCGGCAAGCGCGGCGTCGTTGGTATTTTCTTTGGCTTTGACGATTAAATCGTAACCCTGCGGGTTGGCCTCTGCCAGCTTGAAAATGTCAACGGGCGC
>JBELAA010000248.1:0-4164 GCA_049509315.1 Sedimentisphaerales bacterium
TTCCTGGTTACCTTGAGAGCATGCTCGCAAAGTATTTCAGTATTCTTCCAGTACCCGGTTTGAATTTGCGCACATACCGCCAGGATTAATAAAATTAACAGCGATGATGACCATAGAATTATATTTCGATATCGAAGGCGCTCTAACAGCTCAGGCGCTCCCCACGCAATTATGATAAATAAGCCCGTCAGTGTGATATAACTGTACCTGTCTGCCATAGCGTGTTCGCCGACCTGGATTATCCCGATTACAGGAACAAGTGTTCCGATATACCAGAACCAGCCGGTAAAAAGATACCTGTGATTTTTTGAAAAGCAAATCACCATTATACTTATCGAAATCAGGAAACAAGCGGAAATTGCCGCATAAAAAAATGAGACATTTTGCCCGGGGTGAGGATAAAACATCGCCAGATTCGCCGGCCAAAACATTTTGATTATATATTGCAAATATGAAATTAACGCGTTTGCAATCCGAACCGGCAGCACAAATCCCGCCCCATCTCTGGGTATTCCCATTCCTTGCTTTTGAACAATGTAAGCGACTACACTCAACACCGCCGCTATCGCAAAAAGCGGAATCTTTTCTACTATCAGTTTTTTAATTATATTTTTCTTCTCTGCGGTCTCTGCGTGCTCTGCGGTGAATCGGTTTAAAGGCCAATAATCCAGCAGGAGCATCAAAAAAGGCAGCGTTACCAGCATCGGCTTTGACATCATCCCAAGGGAAAAAAATAAAAGAAAAAGTAAATAATTTTTAATTGCTGCCTGAGCCGGACTCCTGACATATCTGACATAGGCCCACATTGTAAGAAGCCAGAAAAATGTGCTTAGCACGTCTTTGCGTTCACTTATCCATGCAACCGATTCCACGTGCAGCGGATGCAGAGCAAATAATCCTGCCACAAACGCGCTTTTCCATGTTGCCCCCGTCATTATCACAAGCACATAAAATATCAGCAGTGTGTTTGCTATGTGAAAAATTAGATTTGTTAAATGATGTCCGCCGGGTTTGGAGCCGAAAATCTGACAGTCCAGGGCGTGCGAAATCCATGTCATTGGGTGCCAAAAGCAGGCATACCCGGTTGTGAAGGCCCATTTGACCATAGCCATTGTTACCCCGTTTTGAATATTTATATTCTGCATCACATATTCGGGGTCGTCGTAATTTACGAATGAAAAGCGGTAAACCTGATAATAAACCCCCGCCGTCGCCAGAACCAGTATCAGGCAAATCAGAATCGTCTTTTTTGTGTCTGACTTTCTGTTCATTCCTTCAAACACGCATCTTCACCGGCCTTTTTTCTGCACACATACGGAAATTATACCGTTTTTCCTTCGTCTGAGCTACTCGAAATGCAGTGCAGAGTCATAATCCTCGAGCCCCCGTTCCTGCTTCCCTGATTCCTTGATAACCTGATTTTCTGTGCCCTCCGTCATTGCTCTCGCGGCGAGAGCGCAGCGAAGCAATCTCAAATCCGCATTTATCCGCCGCAATCGTCAATCGACAATTAGTTACTCCCCCTCCACATTTTTGCTTTTTACTTTTTGATTTTTGCGTTAAATAACCCGTCCTCCGTCTTCTGTCCTCTGTCTTCCGCTTGCCTCGGCATAGCCGAAGGCGAAGCCGGGTCTTCCGCCGTTGCCGTGGTATAAATTTTATGAAAAAACGAAAAATATTTGGATTTTTATGAACTTATGTCAATCGCAAGGCGTATAATACGTTCATGTCGTGTATTTGAGTAACCCCAGTATCATTAAATAGTAGTTTTTGAAAGGAGTTTACTATGGCAACGTCAAAATTCGCAAAAGGAAGCACATCGGCCAAATCAGTAACTTCCTCCGGGACCGCAACAGCCAGTGAGTTCAAACAGGCATGTCCTCCCTGTGCCGTCCAGTCATTAGGCCCGCGACAGGTCGCAGACACTGTTATTTTCGTCGCGTCTTACCCGCAGGCAAACGCTGTTTGCATCGCCGGCAACTTCAACGATTGGAACCCTGCAAAAACACCGATGAAAAAAGCGTTCGACGGCACCTGGCAGGCCTCAGTTCGCCTCGCTAAAGGCGTTTACAAATATCGGCTCGTTGTCGATGGCCTTTGGCAGCAGGACCCTCATAACAATCAGACCGAACCCAACCAGTATGGCGGCCTGAACTCTGTCCTCAGGGTTGTCTAAAGATATTTTCGTAGCGCAGCGTCGGAGCGCAGCGCAGACCCCCATGTCTTGTTTTACGTAGTAAAACATTGGAGGGCAGACCCCCACGCCTGCCTTCGCGTCGTATTTTGTCGAAGCGTAGCGAATCCTTGCGCAGCGCAGCGGAGTCCCGCTTTTCAGGGCATTGCGGAGTGCAACGGAGTCCCGCTTTGCGGGGCGGGGCGGAGTCTCGGCTTCCGAGGCAGACCCCTGTGTTTTGATTCGATTTCGAATCAGTAGGGGGATTCTCGACTATTAAGTTTTATCCGCCTCGTCTCAGGGTTCGTTGCATCCACACCAATAGCAGGTCAAGTATCAAGTATGCAGGCCATGTGGGATGTTACCGTATCCGCCGAAGGCAGCGCAAGCGGCAGCAGCCAGTATAGAATAACGGGCGACGTGATACCTGAGCCGGCGACTATCACGTTGTTTGGTCTTGGCATAACAGCTCTGATTTCAAGAAGAAAACGGTCATAATAGCTGTTATCGGCGGTGTGCGCCGTTAATCAATATATTTCGGAGGACCAACTCCGGCTCACCGGGGTTGTTCCTCATTTTTTTTATTGCTTCACTGCGGGGTATTACTTTGCAGGCCACTCGCCGGTAAAGACCTCTATGGCAGGCCCCGTCATATAGACGCAGTTGTCTTCCGTTGACCAGTTCAATTGCAGCTCGCCTCCCGGCAGTTGAGCCGTTGAAGCGCGTTCACATCTGCCGGTTATAGCGCAAGCGACGGCGCAGGCGCAGGCGCCGGTTCCGCAGGCGAGGGTTATGCCGCTGCCGCGTTCCCACGTTCGCATTTTGAAGTGGCTTTTGGATTCGACCTCGACGAAATGAACGTTGGTTCGTTTGGGGAAGAGGGGGTGGTTTTCGACAGCGGGGCCGAGACGTTCAAGCTCGACATCGGCGACCTCGTCGCAGAAAAACACCGCGTGGGGATTACCCATCGATACGCAGGTTACAGGCAATCGTTGTTTGAGAACGTCAATCGGCCGCTCGATGACCCTTTCACCGGGCAGTTTCACGGGTATATCTTTCGGCCTGAACCTCGGCTCACCCATATTTACGCAAACGCTTTGAACCGTTTTATTGCGGAGAGCCAAACCGAGCGTTAAAACGCCCGCGCCTGTCTCGATTTTCAATGAGGCGGGGTATCTGGTTTGAGCGCCCATTACAATCGGTCCGCCGGCTTTTGTCAATTTGTGCTCATAGATGTATTTTGCGACGCAGCGGATGCCGTTGCCGCACATTTCCGCTTCCGACCCGTCGGCGTTGAATATCCGCATTCTCGCGTCTGCTTTCCGCGAAGGACCTGTCCTGAACGATTTTGTGGTGAGCTTAGTCGAACCAGTAGATGGACAAATCAAAATCAGGCCATCGGACCCGACGCCGAAGTGCCTGTCGCTTATCGCCCGTGCGACTTTAGCGGGGTTCGCTACGCGTTCATGAAAGCAATCCACAAACACATAGTCATTGCCAATCCCGTGCATTTTCGTAAATTTAATAGGTTGTTGTCTCATATCATCTGCTATTATACGTTCAGATTGCCTTTATGGCAAAACGATTAAGCGCGACGAGAGCGAGAAGAAAAGGGTTTACGACGAGAATTCGCGTTTGCGGGTGTTGAGCTGGGCTTTGAGGCGCAGCAGTATCGAGGAGTGCATTTGTGAGACGCGGGATTCGGACAAATCGAGGGTGGCGCCGATTTCCTTCATAGTCATTTCCTCGTAATAATACAAAACGACGATGAGACGTTCGGCACGGGTAAGGCCTTTGGTCAGCAGATCTTTCAAATCGCGTTTCTGGGCCTCGATGGGCGGGTCTTCGCTTTTGCGGTCTTTGATTATGTCGATTTCGCGGATGTCTTTTTCGCCTTCCTCCTCGCCATACTGGCTGTTGAGGGAAACCATACCGACGGCTTCGGCATCCTGCTGAAGGCGGTTAAACTCCTCGATACCCATATCCATTTC
>JBELAA010000249.1:0-5432 GCA_049509315.1 Sedimentisphaerales bacterium
TCGCCGGTAACACCCTGTATCTCGACCTCGAAATCAGGGTGGGCGGGGTTGAGAGCCAATCGTGCGGCTATTCTTGAGCCGACGACGCTGATTTGTGCGCCGGTATCGAGCATAAAACGGGTCTTGTCGATAGCCGAGTGAGTACCCTGGTAAAGGTCAACGCTGGCGACAAAAAATATGCTTTGCGATGAGGTGCCGATTAACACCGAGGGGCTTGTCGGTTCAAAATCAAAAAACTCGTTGAGTCCGGGGATGTATTGTGCTGAAATAGCGCCGAGAGGGCGCAATTCGAGAGGAATGGTGTTGGCATAATTGGGTATTTCGGGGTCATCCTGCTGATATATTCGGATATCGGGAGCGGTGAAATTGGTGTCATTGTGAGAAACGGTGATTTGGGTATCGTTATAAAAGGCCGCTGTGAAATACGCCGACATCGGCGAGCCGATTGCCGTGGGCAGGTCAACGGGGTCAAGACCTTCGCCTACGGCTATCGCTACGTTTGATTGGCCCATCATAGCCGACCTGTCTAATAGCAGGCCGTTTGGCTCGATTGTGCCGAGGCCGTCGATAAAAATACCTATTGGCTGGCTGACCCATACGTCGGTTTGGCCTGTAACGCCGCTGATAGTGACGGTGTTTGAGGTAAGCAAGTCGGCGTCGAACAGGCCGACAAGGTCGGCCGCAGCGTTTCCCATAACGTGGGCGCTTGCGCCGGTATCGTAGATACCAATAGCGTAATTCGAGTCGGGCCGTGTTGTTAGAAAACTTCCGGTAATCGAGTATTCGGCTACTGCATCGAACGTATCGCTGTCTAAACGGGCGTCGGTAACCGAGACCGCAATCCAGACGGGCGGCGAGTCAATAACGCTGGCAAATACGCTCTCGGTTGTGCCCGCGGTTAAAAATTCGATTCGCATGAGGGGGTCGGGCAGCAGTTGCTTTCGCCTGGGTTTTAGCGGCTTTGACAATTTAGCGCGGGTGGGCGGGGGTTTTTGCTGCGGATAGGCAATAGATTTGATACGTGAGCCAGCGGACAATCGCCAATCGGCTTGCTCCTTTTGCCAGCCCGCCCTTTGGGCCAAAACGCACGTTTGCAATACTGCAATTATCAGCAGAATCGCAAGAAATAACCATGTTCTGTTGTATATCTTTGCTCTTTTCATCACCTTGCTCTTATTATATCAAATCCAACCCCCTTTTTTTGGGAAAAATCACAGCTCAAGCGATTTTAGAATCCAGTTGTCAGAACACGCCTCCGTTGCTTACAATAGAAAATGGAAAATAATAAATTGAAAATAAATCCGCCGAAGGCGGGTTTTCGTCCCCGTGGCGCAACTGGATAGCGCGTTGGCCTCCGGAGCCAAAGGTTGTGAGTTCGAATCTCACCGGGGATAGTTTTTAACCAGTGATTCGCAGTATTTTGTTAAAAAGCCGGGATTATGGAAGAAAACGTAATATTGATTGCCTTTGCTTGTCTGCCGGTTATAACAGCGATGCTCCTTTATTTGTTCTTCTCTAAATTCGCAGCGTATTTCGGTAAAATCTCTGCAATTCTATTATCCGGCGAGGTCTATTATCGCTACTTCTATGATACAACCGACTCCTGGGCTCTTACAAAAGTATATTCAAAATGGATTTCGCGTCATTACCGGTTTAATAATTTTGGTTTGCGTGATTCCGTAGATTACCAACCCAAGCTTCAGGGAAAACCGAGAATTACTTTTATTGGCGACTCTTTTACGGGGGGGCACGGTGTTGCCGACGTTGAAAAACGTTTCGTGAACCGGATTCGAGCTGCCAGGCCCGAGTGGGAAATCCACTGTTTCGCCAAAAGCGGCTGGGATATTTATGCTTATCTGGAATATATATCAGAGGAGGTAAAGTCGGGATACGAATTTGACCACGTTGTTCTTGTTTATTTTCTCAACGACATTTCCGATGTAATGGAGGAGTGGAAAGCAATTTTGTACAGGATATATTTTATAGAGCCGCCTTTTTTTGTTAAGCACAGTTATTTTTTAAATCTGCTTTATTATCATTATATCACTCCCCGTGACCCCGGTATATCGAGGTATTACGGACTTCTCAGGGAAGCATACAGCGGCCCAACGTGGGAAAAACAAAAATACCTGCTTTCGGTGCTGAAACCATATTTCGATTCGGAAAACATTGACTTTATGGTGGTCACATTTCCATATTTAAATAACCTCGGGCCGAATTACGAATATCGTAAGGCACACGAGCAATTAGACGCTTTCTGGAAAGACGCCAACGTGCCCAATCTTGACCTTTTACCCGTATTTGAGCAATACAGGTCCAAGAACCTTGTTGTCAACGCCCACGACCACCATCCAAACGAACTGGGTCATGAAATTGCCGCCAAAGCAATCCTCGAGTTCCTCGATAAGAATATGAAAAACCGCACGAGGCCCGTTTCTGCTACTACTCAGGCAAATTAGAACAGTGTGTAAATGAACGGCGCTGCCGCGGACAGACCGATTAAAAGTAAAATAAGCAATATCGGTATCAGCCACCATTTCTTGCTGTGATTTAGAAACATCCAAATTTCTGAAAAAATACTCGGACGTCTTTGTCCGGCAAGGTTGCTGAACTCCTTCGATTTCTCCTGTGATTCGGCCATTGTTTTATTTCTCCGCTTGTCAGAATTGATGAAAGTATCTTTCCGGCGTTTTATTCTGCCGTCGCTTTACCCAGTAGCTGTTTGCTTGTGCGTCGAATTTGCGATTCAATACGTCTCTGCCGAATGCCCGAAACAGCAGACCCAGGGGCGTCAATACTAAAAAGTAGAATACGCCCATTAAAAGCACGTTTGTTACCAGGCCTATCGGCAGAGCGGCCAGGGTCATCGCCAAGTATATTATTCTCGTTGCTTTGGGTGAAATCAAGCTGACGATGAATATAAAAAGCCCGGTGATAAAAAACATCGCCGGTAATGTTGCTCCCGCTTTAAATACAAACCGCAGAAGAATTGATATGACGCCAAGCAAAACAACTGCTATAAGGCCGAATTTGCGCAACTCTGATTTTTCAGGCCGCCAGTTAATATCAATCAATGACATCTCTTATCCTCGAATCAATCCGGCTGGAATTGCGCCATATAATCGTCAACCTCATTTTGTCCGGTTTTGTGCTGTTCCTTTTTGTAAAGCACACAGTTTTCCATTACCAGCACATCCATATTAGTCGTCATAAAACACCTGTATGCGTGTTGCGGTGTGCATACAATGGGCTCTCCCCTGATGTTAAAACTCGTATTGATTATTACCGAACATCCCGTCTTGGCTTTGAATTTTTCCATCAGCAGGTGAAGCTTTGGGTGTCGCTGTTTATCAACCGTTTGTATTCTCGCTGAATAATCAACGTGCGTGACCGCCGGCACAATGCTTCGTCTGGCTTTAAGCTTATCCAGCCCCTTCAATTGCTCCTGGCCGTTGCCGGCAATTCTTTTCTCCTCCTTTACGTCTGCCGTCAAAAGCATATAAGGGCTGTCCTGGTCCTGCCGCATTTTGAAATATGCACTAACGTCCTCTCGCAAAACGCACGGGGCGAACGGCCTGAATGATTCCCGGAATTTGATTTTTCGGTTCATTATCGATTGCATCTGCTCATTGCGTGAATCCCCGATTATGCTTCGGCTGCCCAGCGCACGCGGGCCAAATTCCATCCTCCCCTGAAACCACCCGATGACTTTGCCCCCGTCTATCAAGTCAACAACCTTTTCCGTCAGTTGCTCGAAATCGTCATAATTGTGGTATTTTGCTCCCATACCGTCCAAAAACAGCCGAACCTCATTATTACTATATGCCGGCCCCAATAACGACCCCTTTTGACTGTCATCTGTTTCAACTAATCTTGTATTGCCCAGCAATTGATACCATACCAATAGCGCCGCACCCAGCGCACCGCCTGCGTCTCCCGCCGCGGGCTGTATCCATATCTTCTCAAAAGGCCCCTCCCGTAAAATCCGGCCGTTGCCCACGCAATTCAGCGCTACGCCGCCTGCCAGGACCAGGTTTTTCATTCCCGTCTCTCGATGCACGTGTCGGGCTGCCCGCAGCATCACCTCTTCGCAAACCTTCTGTATCGATGCCGCAATATCCATTTCCCTTTGTGTCAGCATTCCTTCCGGCTTTCTTGCCGGCCCGCCAAATAACTTCTCAAATCGCCCGCCGACCATAACCGTCTTATGGCAATACGGGAAATAATCCATATTCAGTCGAAACGACCCGTCATCCTTAACGTCTATCAGCTCACGCATTATTAGGTCGTAATACTTCGCCTCGCCGTATGGTGCAAGCCCCATCAGCTTATATTCGCCGGAATTGACCTTGAAACCTGTGAAATACGTAAACGCCGAATAAATCAGCCCCAGCGAATGTGGAAACCTAATCTCATCGGTCAGCTCAATCTTATTTGCCCTGCCTGTTCCAAAGCTCGCGGTCGTCCATTCACCCACCCCGTCCAAAGTCAGTATCGCCGCCTCCTCGAACGGCGACGGGAAAAACGCGCTTGCCGCGTGTGATTCATGATGCTCGGTAAAAATATACCGCCCCTTATACCGGCCCCCCAATGCCTTATCCATTTCCCTCGGCAGGTGCAGCTTTTGTTTGAGCCATCCCGGCATCGCAATTAAAAACTGCCCGAATCCCTGCGGTGCATACCCGATATATGTCTCTAACAGCCGTTCGAATTTCAGCAGCGGTTTCTCATAAAATACGGCGTAATCAAGCTGCTCTGCGGTAATACACCCTGACTCAAGGCAGTATCGCACCGAATTAATCGGGAAGCGATTGTCGTGCTTTTTGCGCGTGAACCGTTCTTCCTGGGCTGCGCCTATTATGTCTCCATCGCGCACTAATACGGAGGCACTGTCGTGATAAAATGCTGATATTCCCAGTATATTCATTGAAAGCTTCTGCTAATACCCGCGGAAACGTTTGAACTGACTATGCTTGATACCGGAATCAGTCAAAACTTGTTCTTTATTATAACCCATGATTATACCTCATATCGGCCCGGCTGATTATAAATAATCAATCGTTATTGCCCAAATCGGGCCTTTCGCTATAATTTTACAGAAGAAAGTTAATGGTATGACAACGACAAAAATGACTATAAAAGACGCACGGGCCAAACGCGTGTGGGAGATTTTTCGCCAAGTCAACCGCATACCTCGCTGCTCGAAAAATGAAACACAAGTCGTCGAATGGTTAAAGGATTTTGCGGCCCACAGAAAACTCGCCTGTCGAGGTGATAGCGTCGGCAATCTGATTATTGAATTACCGGCGACTCAAGGATACGAAAAATCGCCCGCGGTCGTGCTTCAAAGCCACGTCGATATGGTCTGCGAAAAAATACCCGAGTCAAAACACGATTTTTCAAAAGACCCCATCGAATTAATCGAACGCGAC
>JBELAA010000025.1:0-15051 GCA_049509315.1 Sedimentisphaerales bacterium
CTTATCTGGCAGGGTGAAGCCGAAGACGCCGTCCGCAAATACACCTATGAGCAAATGCACAAGGAGGTCTGCAAATTCGCTAACGTCCTCAAATCCAAAGGCGTCAAAAAAGGCGACCGCGTCGCGATTTACCTGCCTATGGTGCCCGAGCTGGCAATCGTAATGCTCGCCTGCACGCGTATCGGCGCGATTCACTCAATCGTTTTCGGCGGCTTCAGCGCCGATTCCCTCAAGGATCGCATTAACGACTCGCTCTGCCGCCTGCTGGTAACCAGCAACGTCTCGATGCGTGCCGGCAAACATATCAAGCTAAAAGACATCGCCGACGCAGCCCTCGAAAAGACGCCAAGTATTGAAAAAGCCATAGTCGTGAAGGTTGCCGAAGAGCCCTGCAATATGAAGGCAGGACGAGACACCTGGTATTCCGATGAAATGGCAAAAGCATCCGACAAATGTGAACCCGAAAAAATGAACGCCGAAGACCCCCTTTTTATACTTTACACTTCCGGCTCAACAGGCAAACCAAAAGGCGTCGTTCACACAACCGCCGGCTACCTGCTCCACTGTGCCTTTAGCCACAGGGTGATTTTCGACGTCCACGACAACGACGTTTTCTGGTGCACCGCCGACATCGGCTGGGTTACAGGCCACAGTTATATCGTTTACGGCCCCCTGGCAAACGGGGCAACATCCTTGATGTTCGAAGGCGTGCCCACCTACCCCGACGCCGGCCGCTTCTGGCACGTCTGCGACAAATTCGGCGTAACCGTTTTCTACACCGCCCCTACCGCCATTCGCGCACTGATGCGCTACGGCGAGGAATGGCCCGCCAAATACAAGCTCAACACCCTCCGCGTCCTCGGCTCCGTCGGCGAACCCATCAACCCCGAGGCCTGGATTTGGTATTACGAAAAAATCGGCCACAGCAAATGTCCCATAGTCGATACCTGGTGGCAGACGGAGACGGGCGGGATACTGATAACGCCGCTGCCGGGTGCGCATACGATTAAGCCGGGAAGTGCGTGTCGGCCGTTTTTCGGGGTTGACCCTGTGATTTTACGCGACGACGGCACCGAATGCTCAGTCAATGAGGGGGGCAAACTGTGCATACGCAGGCCCTGGCCGGGAATGATGAGAACGATGTGGGGCGACCACGACAGGTTCATCGATACGTATTTTCTGATGTTCGCGGATATGTATTTCACGGGCGACGGCTGCCGGAAAGACCCCGACGGCGATTACTGGCTTATGGGCAGAATTGACGACGTCGTCAACGTATCGGGGCACCGAATCGGCACCGCGGAAGTCGAAAGCGCGCTTGTCAGCCACGAGAAGGTGGCCGAGGCCGCAGTTACGCCTGTGCCGCACGATATTAAAGGTCAGGGGTTATACGCCTTTGTTACGCTTAAAGACGGTATCGCGGAAAGCGAGGAGCTTAAAAAAGAGCTGCTCAATCACGTTCGCAAGGAAATCGGCCCCATTGCGGTGCCAGAGGCGATACAATTTGCACCGGCACTACCCAAGACGCGTTCGGGCAAGATTATGCGCAGGATTCTGCGTAAAATCGCCGAAGGCGACGTATCGAACCTCGGCGATATAACGACTCTTGCCGACCCGCATGTTGTCGAGTCGCTGGTAAAAGGAAGGGGCAAGTAATTGCCGATTGTCGATTTCCGAATGTCGATTTGAGATTATGAAAGCCCTGTGAAACCGCGGGGCTTTTTTATTGGTGTGTGTTCAGCGAACTCTTGTTTTCGCTGGCTTTGGAGGGTAAAATGAGCGGTAACATCAGGAGAAATACAATTGCGTCAATTGGTCATTGAAAATCCGATTTTTAATTCGGCTTCTACGGAACCGAATAAACACTGGAAATTTGGCAAGCAGGAGATAACAAACGAAGTATTAGACAAAGAAAGCACATGACACCCCAAGAAGTCAAAGAAAACGGACAGAGGCTTTTCAAAGATGGCCAATACGCAGATGCGATTCCTCTGTTGAAATCGGCGGCAGAGGTTTTTCCAAACGATGAATCGCTTTGGCAGGAACTTGTGCTGGCAGCTCATTATGGAGGGCAGTATGAGCAAGCTGTTGAATTCGCGAAGCAAGGAATCTTTAAACACCCCGGTTCGGGCTGGTTGTGGCGGCAGTTAGGAAGCGAACTGACCGCGGCTGACCGATTGGACGAGGCCGAAAAGGCGTTTAACAATGCACGGAGCATCCTTAGCCCTACCGACGAATGGCTGTGGCGCTATATCGCGGCTTTGCACCGGAAGCGGAAGAATCTCGAAAAGGAAATTGAGGCGCTAGAAAATCTTAGTGAACTTGACAATGCGACTTGGACAGACTTGAATGAACTCGGCATCGCTTACTACAACCATAAGAACTTTGCGAAGGCTGTGAAGTATTACAAACTCTCGGCAGCCATCAAATTAGACGCTGCACCTTTGTTCAATATGGGGCTGGTATTCAACGACCCAGAGGTTTCTCAGGATTCGGATGCGGCGGATGCTTATCGTCGCGTTCTGGCGCTCAACCCAGACCACGCTAACGCCAAGAAAATGTTTGACACTATCAAGCAGAAACTTGTTCCGCTTGCTGAGCGTGCAGTCGCGGCGGCGACAGGGCTGGTTCAATCGGACGGCCTGTTTCAATTCTACGTCAACCCATTTGAAGTTCTCCAGTATTCGGCTTTTGAGTCTGTGGAAGAATTGGACATGAAAGTCATTCAGAAAGCAAAAAAGCTGCTGCTGGCAGAAATAGAACTGAATGATGGCAAGGTGGGTTGGCTGAATGACTACCCGCTCGACAAGTCGCGTGCTCTTGCGATGGTGGATGAACTCGATAATACGGATCAGAGGCGCTACCACTGGGCTGTTTTCCTGAACAAACGTCTACTGGACTTTATGAGCCGTGGCGACCTTCGACACTTTCTTTATTCGGATTACTATTTTCCTTACGAGACGTTGGATCTGCTGGACAAGGAACCAAAGTTCCGTGCGTTCCTGAGCAAACCGTTTGCAAGACAATATAATTTTGTGCTGACCCATGCCATTGAGAGGCGATTATTGCCGGTCATCGAGGTGTTATTTGATGGTCGTCGTTGGGTTGAGCCGGGGGATGAAGATATTTGCTTTGAAGGAACGCTTAAACGCGTTCAGGTATTAGTTGAGCAGATGGAAGACATGGAACACCAATCCACAGAAACAAAGATCACAGCAGCAAAGATTGAGGATTTTCTATCACGTCAATCAGTCCCGGAAATATTCAACTTGTTACCAACGGCTTTTCGTGGAGAACAGAACCGAATCGTTGCTGCAATGCGTCAAGTAGCGGTTGCTTGCCACAACGAGCATGACGATTCCGAAGAATCTGCGAAAATTCTGAAACTGTGTAAAAAGTTTCAATTCAAGAGTGTGGATTTGAACAAACTGCTTGAGGATGACGCGAAAGCAATAGAAGCTATTCTTAAAGAGAAGGAAAAGCAGAAGGTGTTTGCCAATTTGAAGCCTATCAAGGCGGCTCCTTCGCTAAATACTACGAATGGCATCGGATTTCAACTCTATGGCCATGCCGATTATGACATTGCGACAGATTCATATATAGCTACATATTATTTTGTATTTCTTGGCATTCCCATCTTTCCAGTACGAAGGTACCGAGTCTGCTCACTTACTGGCGGATATAGATTCTTTGGCAGTCTGCCCATGTCTGTGGCTAATAAATGGCATCTTTTCATCTCTCTGGTTTTGCTCGCATGTCTAATCATCTATATTGTGGTAAATAATGAATCGGGCGGAGGTTCATATACGCCATCATCTGCCTATAAACCTTCTACATACAGCAATCCTTCTTCTCCAAGTACATCCACTTCGGAATTCCAAAAGAGTTATCGTGTCCCCAGCTACATAAAGGCAGAACTGGACAGGGACAGTCAAGTAATCGACCGCGAGAAAGCAAAAGCAGAGCAGATGGCAAGCCAACTTGATAATCTTGGACGAGAGATTGAGCAGAAGCAGTCGTATCTAAATAAGGAAAGCCAGTTAGATGTAGACGAGTACAATAGCAAGGTTGATACCTACAACAGTCTGCTGGAGAGAGTTCGAGCGCAGAATCGTTTGGTAAATCAACTTGTCGAAAGTTATAATAATAAATTACGCCAATATGGCAGATAGTGAGGTAACTGAATTGTCAAAAACTATGAGTCAAGTCCCGAAGAGCATCCTTACCATTCTGAACCAGCTTTACGAGTTGGAGCAGAAAATTAAGAAGTATGGTGATCCCTCCAACTTCAGCCGTAACGTTAGCAAAATGAAAGATGCTCTTGCCGAGGAAGGGTTTCCGGTTTTGGATGCTAGCACAGGCCAACATCGTATCGGTCTGGCCTATGAAGACCCGATGGGCCAGTCAGTTAATGAGACCCGGACGGACTTGGAATTCCAGATTTCCGGTGAAGGCACGGAGAACTTAGTTGTCGTGGAAGTCATCAAGCCCATCATCCGCGTCATTCTTTCGGATAGCACAGGCAAATTTTCTCAGGTCGCCCAAAAAGGTATCGTCATCGTCGAATCACGAAAGGAACTATAAAATTATGAACGAAATGATTAACTTCGGCATCGACTTGGGTACCACGAATTCGCTGGTGGCTAAGTTTAACAAAGGCACTGTGGAAGTATTTAAGAATCCGAACGGGTTTAAAGAAACACTTCCGTCAGTGGTTGGTTTCCGAAACGACAGGATTATGGTTGGCGACAAAGCGAGAGACTACGCCGAGAAAGACCCTAAAAATGTCAAGAGCCAATTCAAACGGAAGATGGGCACGACGGAGAGCTTCAAAATCGAGTCGCTCGGCCTATCGAAAACACCGATCGAACTTTCGGCTTTTGTGCTTAAGGAGCTTAAAAGATTCATCCACACAGGTGAAATACCGGAGTCCATGGTTATCACGATTCCCGCATCATTCGATATGGTGCAATCCAATGCCACAAAAGAGGCTGGTTATGCAGCCGGCTTCAAGCAAGTCGTGCTACTCCAAGAGCCAATTGCTGCCAGCCTCGCCTACGCGAACAAGGAAAAGAACGTGAACCTCAAGAACAGCCAGTGGATTGTTTACGACCTCGGAGGCGGAACATTCGATGTGGCACTTGTGAAAATTGTCGAGGGCGAACTCAAGATTATGGACCACGAAGGCAACAACTACCTCGGCGGCGCTGATTTTGATGCACTCATTGTCAAGAAGCTTATCGTGCCGAGGTTAGAGAAACGAGGAAAATTTACCGACCTGCTGGCTCAGATGACAAGCGAATCAGGACGTTTTAACCGGCTTTGGTATATCCTACTTCATAAAGCCGAAGCAGCGAAAATAGAGTTGTCCGCTTCCAGTTCGGCGGATATAGATTTCAGTGTTGAAGACGAGGACGGGAAAGCTATTGACAATGACATCACGATCACTCGCTCCGAATTCGAGGCAATTATCAAGGACGCCATTGATAACACGGCGGAAATGCTGAAAAAGATTTTGACGCGAAACTCGCTGAGACCACAGGACCTCAAATTCGTGCTGATGGTGGGTGGCGCCACTTACACGCCGTTCGTTCGGAAGCGTATTGAGGAGTTGCTCGGAATCCCAGTGAACACGGGAATTGACCCGACGAATGCTATTGCCATCGGTGCTGCCTACTTTGCGGCAACGAAGGAAATCAATCTTGGCGAAAAATCGGCAGAGAAGACGGTCAAGCCCGGCGTGCTAAAAGTCAAGGCCTCTTACAACCGTGCCTCACAAGAACGTGAGGAAATGTTTGCGGCAAAGGTAAATGGCGATATGAATGGTCTGTTCTATCGTATAACGAGAGAAGATGGCGGTTATGATAGCGGGCTAAAAAAACTCTCGCCCCGAATCACAGAAGACCTGCCACTCCAGGAAGAAGCTTACAATCTGTTTGCGTTCAAGATTTACGACAGTCACAACAATCCTGTCCCTGTTGATTTTGACTCCATTCAGATTGCACAGGGCAAATACGGCGTCGCCGGGCAGATGCTACCAGAAGACTTGAGCTTGGTAAAAGACGACCTGAAGACCGGTGGTACAAAACTTGATCGTATTTTTGCTAAGAACTCTGTCCTTCCCGCCAAGACCAAGATGAGCGTGGAATTGAATAAAACGATTACTCACGGTTCGAGCGATGAGGTGATCCGAATTATCGTAGTCGAAGGACCTTCAGAAAACCATCCCTCTGCTAACAAAAAACAGGGCGAACTAATTATCACCGGCAAGCATATCAAGCGGGATTTATTTAGGGGTACAGAAATCGACCTAACATTTGAATTATCTGAATCTCGCGACCTGACTGTAACAGCTTATATTAATCCCTCTGGGCCTGAATTCACGCAAATTTTCAACTCAAAATATCGCGACGTGAATGTAGAGGAACTTGCGCAAGAAGTCCAAATGCTTGAAGCTCGATTGGGTGAAGAGAAATCGGAAGCGCTAACGAACGAAAACTACGAGGTTGTTGAAAAATTAGAGAAGTTAAGCGGAACAGTCCAAGAGCTTCGTAGTGAATCCATGTTACTAAGCCTGACCCCGGATGACGTTACGGATGACCGCTACAAACTCGATGACCGCAAGCGAAAAGTAGCTCAAGAAATTAGCCAACTTACCTCTGGCAAACGGATAGAACATCTGCGAGCTGATTACCAGACCGTCAAGGACAAGACAACGACCCTCGTCAACGAAAGTGGCAACGACCATGAGCGACGACAACTCCATGAAATCGTCGTCCGCGAACACACGTTTCTGAATTCCACGAATCCGCAAAAGCTCGAAGCAGAGATTAACCAACTTCATCGCATCTCATTTCAGATTCTTCGCCGCACGCCGGAGTTCCTTGTCGCTTGGTTCCAACAATTGATCGAAAGACGAGAAACGTTCAACGACCAACTACAGGCAAAAAACCTCATAGAGGCCGGCAAGAAGCACATCGCGGACGAAAATTACGACAAATTGTTGGAGGTCAACGTACGGTTGCACAGCCTTCTTCCGCAACAGGAACAGGACTCGAAGGAAATGCGGTATTTCACAGGAATCAGCTAATAAGAATAGCAAACCAGCGGAGATATAAAGAATATATGCCGACGGTCAAAATCGCAATAATGGAAAGGAGAACCCCGCAATCCCCGACCACGACAGCCGAGAAAAGAGGTTTTGACAAACTGGAGAAGAATGGGTATATAAATGAAAAGTAAAAAGTAAATAGATAATTTGTCAGTTAATCGAAAGGAAACGCTATGGAAACAGGGAATGTAATTGAGGTAAAAGACAAAACGTCGAACCCGGCGCCGCTGGGACTTTTGGGGTTCGGGATGACAACGGTCCTTTTGAACCTGCACAACGCTGGACTGTTCGGGCTGGGCAGTATGATTCTGGCGATGGGAATTTTTTACGGCGGATTTGCCCAGATTATCGCCGGAATTATGGAGTGGAAAAAAGGCAACACATTCGGAACCACCGCCTTCACATCGTATGGCCTGTTCTGGCTCACGCTGGTCTGGCTGATAGTCGCGCCCAAATTAGGCATAGCGGACGCCACGACAAAAGACGCGATGGCCGCGTATTTTATTATATGGGGCCTGTTCACGTTTGTAATGTTCATCGGCACTTTGAAACTCAACAAGGCATTACAGGTAGTGTTCCTGTCGCTGGCAATCCTGTTCTGGCTGCTCGCTGCCAGGGACCTTTCCGGCAACGCCACGATAGGCCTCATAGCCGGCTACGAGGGCATCTTCTGCGGCTTTTCCGCCATATACGCCGGCCTCGCCCAGGTCCTCAATGAATGCTACGGCAGGACGGTTTGGCCTTTGGGGCCGGTGAAAAAATAAGAGCAGCGGACAGCGTATAGCGGGTAGCGGATAGCAGAAAAGGCAAAAGTAGTTAGAAAAGTATGGTTAAAAGAATCGAATCGGCCTGGTAACCAAAAATTACCGGGCCGATTTTTTTATATTTAAGTGTATAATAATTAAATGTCGGACTATTGGCGAAGAAAATACGAAGAAGAATTTTCAAAGTTTGCAGATGCCTGCGGGGCGAGGGCTTTCGGACTCGGCAGGCACGCTTTGGCGCTCTTGCTTAAGGCGCTCGACGTTCAGCCCGGCGACAAAGTAGGCGTTTGCGCTTTTACGTGTTTAGCTGTGGTGGAGGCCGTTAAGGTCTGCGGGGCTGTCCCCATATATCTGGATATCGATGAGCACCTCTGCATCGACCCGCAGGAAATCCTCATACAGGACGCCGGCTCACTCAAGGCGGTGATTTTACAGCATACCTTCGGCAACCCCGGCAGATTCGATGAATTATTGGCGGCGTGCAAAAAAATCGGCGCAAAAATTATCGAAGATTGCGCACATTCGCTGCACAGCACCTGGAATGGAAAGAAGTTAGGCACGTTCGGCGTCGGGGCCGTAAATCAGGGCGGAATGTTGACCATCAATTCAAGCAAATTACTCGAAAAAGTTGACCGACAGATTAAACTGTTCTCCCTACCTACATCGACAAAATCGGAATTTATCCCCGCTTGGCTTCGATTGATTTATCACCCATTCAGTCAGTCGCATTTAGATTGTTTCCTCGGATATAACTACTCCCGGCTTCGCGGCTTGTTAAAGTCCAGGGGGACATCTTTTCTCAAAAGCGATTGGCCCCCCCTTCTTGGTTTTCCTCGATTATCAGGAGAAATGAAGGCAAAAGAGGGCTTGAAAAAATTAGAAAACTGGCGCAAACTACAACAGACCCGGCTTGAAAATACCGCAATGATAGAAGATTATTTCAATAACGCCGGCCTTACACTTTGTCCCAGACAGCCGAAGGCAAATATGACATTGATGAGATACCCTTTGCGGGTATATAAGAAGTGGGAAAAAGTCCATAGGGCAGGCATTCGGGGCCTCGATATCGCCGGCTGGTATAATAGCCCCATCCACCCCCTTACCGGAAATGATCTTGCCAAAGTCAATTATCAGGAAGGTTCCTGCCCGCTAAGCGAAGGCACGATTGAACGATTAGTGCATCTGCCGACGGATTCTTCACTTAACAGAAATAAACTCGAAGCAATGATTAAAATAATTCAAAAATAAAAAATTAAAATACATCGTGCCGATACGGCGCAAAACTTTGGTATCGCTGCGCGATGATTTTTTGGTTACCAGCCGGAGGCGACACAGGTTATGCGGCCGGGATTTCCCTTAATTGACGTTATTTCACACCACCATAAGGCGTAGCCGTTGGTTTCCAGAGTAATGCGGGCGATTCCGTTATCTGCCTGCTTGGCATCTGTGAATACAACGGCAGTAGGCCATTTCACAGCGCTGTTTGAAAGGCCCGAAACCCATTTGTGTGACTCGTCTTCTGACAGATTGCCTCCGTTGAAAAGATTCCCGTTGTGGGTATCGGTCGGCGTTCCCGACAGCTCTAATTCTCCGCATTTTGCAGAACCTGCGCATACGATAACAGCAGAACTATATTTTCTGGCAGCAAATATTCTGTAATTAAATTCGACCTGGTTGGGGTCGATGTATTGCTTATCCGCGGTATTGCCGTCAACATAAAAAGCAAATTCGAGCCGGTTGCAGGTTTCATCAATAACCGCAAATGACCCGCTTGGCGGCCTAATGTGTTCCCAGAACCGGGTTTTTTCATCGAGAGACACATCATTGGCGCTTGCGGCATTGACAAGATAATATGGCCTTACCTTTGTTCCCTCTATTACGCTTCCTATCGGGTTTCTTCCTGACGGCGGCTCTGCAAAAACAGGAGATGCAAGAACCAGCACTAAAACAAGTATCTTTTTCATATTCGCACCTCAAAACAAACGGGCCAGTTACTGATTTTAATCTGTTTGTGTTTTCTGAAAGTCAAGACGTTTGAACCAGCTATGATATTTCATCGCTGCCTTATCCGCCCTCGAAGAGGCCTCGGCGGGCAGGTAAAACACACAGAAGCAACATACCGTCAGAGGCGGGAAAACGTTCGGAGTTTATGGTTCCGACACCGCGGCATTTCAGTCATTTGTTATTATCTTTTTTCGGACACGATTCCATCCACAAAACTCTTTCGCCGAAAAGGAGGCAGCGTAGGCCGGAGATGGACACCAACATTGTGAAACAATGCCAGCCGACGAAAAAACCCGTTCCGACAAAAATATATCTAAGGCGGGATACATCTGTTTTTGTGCCATGGTCGACAAGAACATATTCCGGAAGTTTCTCAAACACAGGATAGCTGCCAACTCCATCCAGTCGGGCCGAAGCAAACAGGACAATGATTCCAAGAACAGCCAGAAGACCAACCGCCTTAGTGATATAACCAGCCGTCGGCCTAAACAGAAGGAGGAATTCAAAACGCTCAGACAAGGGTTGAAAGCTCCCAGGAGAACCCCTGGTAAAATTTCTGCTTATCAGGATAATCGAAAAAATACCTATAACAAAACCCAGCACACCGATTAAAACTCCGTTGTGCGGCCCGAACAGCGAACACCACAGACTGTATCCAATGCCCACTATGTTCAGTGAGAGTATAACCGCGCCCGAGAGGACCCTCAAATCCGACCTGGGCGGTTTAGTCATTCCGGTGGTATTCGGGTTCATATTATTCATTTTCTCTACCCCGAGTTAGTTCTGTTTATTTTAATCTTTGCCAATCTCCGTTACAATCTCCAATCCTGTGGGAAAATATGATATAATTATTTTTTCCCGGAAAATTTGGACGTTCCCTTCGACCCTGCTCAGGACACATGAGCTTCTTCAGGGAAGTTTAATCTCGCGAAAACCGTATGATATTTTTTTGCGGCCTCATCGTATGCCTTTGCGGCGTCGATTTCGTTATCGAAGTAGCCGAGATAGAAGGTTTTTTTGTTATGTTTAATTTTGGCTCTCCATTTGCCTGAGTAGCCGGCAAAATAGACGCCCATATACTTAGACGATGTATTTTTTCGTTTCTTTTTGTTACAGCAATTTTGAGCGCGAGTGGCGAGGCGCAAGTTTGCCATTCTGTTATCGAGGCCCGCGCCACTGGAGTGGTCAACAAGCATGCCCACAGGAGAACCCATAATAAGTCGGTGCAGAGCGATAATTTCTGGGCCGACGCCTGTATTATTAAATTTAACGGCGTAAAAGACGCCGCTGTGGCTTTGTCTTGCGCACCAATCCAAAGAATTGAAACGATAATAATCGGGCGGGTCAACGATTGTGTATTTGCCGTCAGTCAGGGGAATCCTGCGGAATGGATAGCCGTATTTGCGTTTGCGGTATTCCAGGACTGGCCAGGCACAAATGCGGTCGAGCCAATCCGGGATTTTGAACCTGATTTTCACCATTGCCATAACTCTCTCCTCGTAGCTTTGCGAAGATCCCGAGGGTGAGCTTCTTTGAACTCACAGACCAGGGACCCAGCCTCTCGCTTCTTCACTTTCCTCAACTAAAAACTAACCACTAGCAACTAACGACTACAGAGGGAACTGACACATCAGTTCCCTCTGTATATGGCGCGAACTTGCGCGCTTTTGTCGAAAAAAACAGTTTTTGGAGGTCGTCGAAATACACTTAAGTCCTTATGCCATAAGGAATAAAAATATTTTTCAGAATTCTTGAAAATCCAAAAAAGCGCTTGCGCGCTTTTGACCAACAACTGTATTAAATCCCGGCACGCCGGGGTATTAGTCCAGAATTAAACCCTTGTCCCGCCTGCACTTACGGCAAAAAAGAGCGGCTCTTCAATCCCAAAATGCCCCTCCAAAATCGCTCATTTTTCTTATGAATTTAGATTTATAACCGCCTGATATAACTGAAGTTACAGTATTTTTGCAATTTCGATTTCTGTCATTGCGAGGCCATAGGCCGAAGCAATCTCTTTTCAATTCTACATTCTAAATTCTCAATTCTAAATTTTCTTTGAACGCTGTCCGCTGTCCGCTGAACGCTACCAACAATGATATTGACGTAAAAATGCAGTTTTGAATGTTTGACCCGCCGAAGGCGGATTTCGTTTGTATTCAGACAGGATTTGGAAGGGAGAAAATACTCGATATGCAAAGGATGGGAGGGATGGTTCCTGTGCCTTCTTTATTAACAACCTCTGATTACACAAATTTCTTAGCGCCTTGGGGGCTTCGTGGCAAAAACTCCATTTTTAAGCTAAAAAGCGAGGCCGCCCAAAATTTACATATGAAACAATAAAATTATCATTCAACGGAATATATCATTAAAATCTAAGAGTAAACATAGCATGCCGTAATATAGGCATTTAAAGGGTTGCCAGATAGCTTTAGGGCATGGGGGTTGGTTCCGGTGCCTTCTTTATTAACAACCTCTGATTACATAAATTTCATAATGCCTGGAAGGATACGCGGGAAAAACCCCATTTTTGGGCCAAAAAACAAGGCCGTCGCAAATTTATATATGAAACAATAATATTATCATTCAACAGAATGTATCATTAAAATTTATGACCATAAGTGCGTTATTACGCTAAAAACAGCATAAAATAACTATCCATAATTTAATGCAGTGTTGCCATAGAATAATTAACGCTCATAGAGCTAAATGATGTAAATGAAAAATATTTGAAATAATATGTGAAAATATACTTGACTACGATTTGGCATTATCTTATACATGAGCTATCTATAAAAAATAAACATGATTAAATTTAATATTTGGAGAAAGACGTATGACAACACGAACAGTTGAAATTGTTGCTCAAATAAAGAAATTGGTCGATGAATTGGCCGCTCTATCTCATAAACACGCTCTCCCTACAGAACATAACGGGAATCTTCAAAAGCCCGACAGTAAGAAGGGTGCAGCGGGTGCTATATCAATGCTTATTGAAGAGGGTTTCTTTAATTCGCCGAAAAATCTTAAAACAATTTTAGAGAAACTTAAAGAAATAGGGCGTTACTACCCCACGGGACTCGTAAGCATGAACTTACTTAATCTAACCAGAAGACGTATAATGAACCGTATTAAAGAAGGCGATAATAAAGGCTGGAAATATGTTACAAGGAAATAACAAATGGCAAAGGAAAATATGGCACAAATTGTAAAAAGGATCGAATGCCTAGAGAGTGCTGTCTTTGGCAAAGGGCGAATTGACAAAAAAGAAATAATTGCAATAACCCCAAGCACTAAGATAAATTATTCTCTTAATGAGAGGGCATTTGTTAAAAGATACGTGTCCAAGAAAAGTGGCCCAGATAAATTCGCCTTAATGGTTGCTTATCTGGCAAAAGGAAAAGTGGGAGAAGCCGTTTTACTTGACACCATTCAGAAACATTGGAATAAAATGAAAAGTATGCTTGGCGAATTCAATAGATTCTATCCAACTCAAGCAAAAACCAATAACTATGTCGATACTGCAGGACGAGGAAAATACAAATTAACTGACGAATGGGAGCAAGCCCTGTGAAAAAAGAAACTCAATTAGAGAATATACTTAGTAAGATATTTGACCCTGGTCGAGTATCCAGTATTCTTCGGCATTTTGGGGATTGCGTGCAAAATTTCCAAGAAGGCAACTGGGAAACGTCTCTCACCAAAGCGGGTAAATTCGTAGAAGCAATAGTAAAAATGGTATGGACTTTAGATGGTAAACCTTTGCCATCGCCAAGAGAATTTAAAGTTAGCCGATATATTCAAAAAATAACAGACGAAACAGACAAAACAAAGGTACCCGATGGAATCCGCCTTCAGATACCTCGCGGTTGTACTTTTCTTTATGACATAACATCAAATCGCGGTGCACGTCACGACTCAGATGAAGTCAATCCAAATGAGATGGATGCTACTCTTGCAATGACGGCTTGCTCGTGGATTTTGGCTGAGCTTATTCGGTTCGCCGCCAAAGGTAATATTAGCCCAGAACAAGCCAAATCGCTTGTCGATTCAATTACCCGACGACGATATCCTATCTTTGAAGAAATCGATGGCCGAATATATGTGCACCACAGTAAATATCAAAACCCACTTGAGTGCGCCATACTTATCCTTCACAAGTTAGGTTCTCGACGAGTTGATGAAGATACGCTTTTTGACTTATTAAAACGGCATGGTTTTAAACGACAAGGATTCAGGTGGGATAAATTGGTCCCATACATCGATGAAAATAGTGATGGTAAGATTTTATTACGAGCCACTGGACGTCAAGAGGCCGAAGAGATTTTGAATAGGAGAAAATTATGACAAGCGCAAAGCTCGCTTTTCCAAATGGAACTATCATCACTATTGATGGTACGGTTGAAGATATTCAGAAACTCGTAGAATTATACGGCAATTTTTCTTCGCCATCTGGCACTTCAAGTAAAAGTCATAAGAGTCACAATCACCCAAAACCTTCTCAATCTCTTAGCCAAAAAGATCACATAACAGAGATTGTGAATAAGATTAAGGATTGCGAAGAATCTGACGTCATCGAAAAATATATCATCGATAAAACAAGTGAAGTTAATAGAGTATTACTTCCATTATATATCATTCACGAATACATGGAAAACACAATCGCCCTTCAGTCTGGTGAGATTAGTAAAATTACAAAAGAGTTAGGTATTCCTATATCACAACCGAATGTATCTCGTTCTCTTTCAGGCTCCGCATCAAGATTTGTTATGGGAGACCGTACTAGAAAGGCAAGTCATGTTGTAAAATACAAATTAAATCGTCGCGGTTTAAAATACATGAAGGAGATAATAAAAGGCAAACAGGCGGCGGAACAATAACGGTCATTAGGTCATTTTCCTATTTTTGCCAACTCTTCGCTTCGCAATAAAATCCGCAATCTGTAATCCGAAATCATACACGAAGCAAAACGCAGGGCCCGTTTCGGAAATGCCCTAATCCTCCTGCACGGTCTGTCAATTATTTATCCGCCCCGCCTCCGGCGGTTTCCTTATGAATATTTAGATAATATGAAGGTCATCCCTTCAACGGTTATGATTTGTGCGAATTGTAACAAACAAATCTAACCTAATTGAAAGGAATGACCTATGACAACAGTATCAAACAAACAGAAAT
>JBELAA010000250.1:0-3396 GCA_049509315.1 Sedimentisphaerales bacterium
TTGTTTCTGTGAAGCGAAAAATAGTTGACCTCAACGATGATTTGCGTAAAGTATAAAGGGAAATGAGGCCGGCGGGAGAAAACTGCCGGCAAAAAAATGATAATGTTTATTGAAGGAGAGAGATTATGAGTATAGGGATGATAATTCTTCTGGTGATTCTTGCTGTGCTGGTCTTTGCGGTATTGTTCGTCATCGGCGTTTATAACTCGCTGGTGGGGCTTCGTAACCAGGTCCAAAATGCCTGGTCGCAAATCGACGTCCAGCTCAAGCGAAGGCATGACCTTATACCCAACCTTGTCGAGACCGCAAAAGGGTATATGCAGCACGAGCGGGGAACTTTCGAGGCAATCACCAACGCCCGCGCGCAGGCAATGGGGGCGAAATCAGTATCAGAAGCGGCCAAAGCCGAAGGCGCATTAGGCGAGGCATTGAGTAAATTTATGCTCGTCGTCGAAAATTACCCCGACCTCAAGGCAAACCAGAACTTTTTGGCGCTGCAGGAGGAGCTGGCCAGCACTGAAAACAGAATCGCCTTCTCGCGACAGGCGTATAATGACCAGGTGCTGTTCTTCAACAACAAGATTCAAATGTTCCCGTCGAATATCGTGGCGGGAATGTTTAGTTTTGCCCAGCGGGATTTCTTCGAGACGCCGGCAGCGGAAAAAGAAGCACCTAAGATTAGTTTTTAGTTTTGAGTGTTGAGAATGAAAAAGCAAAAATCAAAAATTAAATAGCAAAAATGTTGAAGCGGACTAATTAAATTTAGTCCCCTTCCGAAATTTTGCATTTTGCATTTTGATATTTGATTTTCAAACTCTACGCTCAAAACCTATAACTCAAAACTAAAATGTGGGAACTAATACGAGTTAATAAGAGGAATTCGGTTCTGCTGTTGACGACAATGGCGGCGTGCCTGCTTGGGCTGGGGGTAATAATCGGGATGGCGGCAGCGGGGCCGGACGGCGGAACGTTGGGGCTATTGATAGCAGGCGGAATATGGCTGATTCTGACTATTATCAGCTTTTCGTCGGGCGACCAGATTCTGCTTTCCGCCAGTAACGCCGTGCCTGTTACGCACGACGTTCATCCGCAGCTTTTCAATGTTGTCGAGGAAATGTCGATTGCGGCGGGACTGCCTGTGCCTAAGGTTTATATTATCAATGACCCGTCGCCTAATGCGTTCGCGACGGGGCGAAGTCCCAAATCAGCTTCAGTCGCGGTAACTGCGGGATTATTGGCCAAAATGAACCGCGACGAATTACAGGGTGTTGTTGCCCACGAGATGAGCCATATTCTGCACCGCGACATATTGTATGTTACTTTGGCGGGCATTATGCTGGGGGCGGTGGCGCTGATATCGCAGGTTTTTCTGCGAAGTATGTTTTACGGGTCGTTTGGGGGTTCGAGACGCAGATATTCAGGCGGCGGCAGAGGAGCCGGCGGAGCGGCGGCGTTAATGCTCCTGCTGGCAATCGCGGCGGCGATTCTGGCGCCGATTTTGACACAATTGCTGTATTTCTCGCTATCGAGAAAGCGGGAATATCTGGCGGACGCCGGCTCGGCCCGATTGACGCGTTATCCTGAGGGATTGGCAAGCGCCTTAGAAAAGCTCGCCAACGACAAGGCGCCTCAGCTTTCCTCGGCCAACCAGGTAACGGCGCCGCTTTTTATCGTCAACCCGTTTAAGAAAAAAGGCCAGTGGTCGCTTTCGGATTTGACAAGCACGCATCCGCCAATTTCGGAAAGGATACGCATATTGCGGAGCATGGCGCAGGGGGCGTCGTTTGCGGATTATTCGCAGGCATACGAGAACGTAACCAAAAACAGGACAATTGTCCCGGCTTCGGCGCTTACAAAAGAGGATGTCGCACTGCGTCAGTCGGGCGATGAGGCGAAAGGCGAGCAAATACAAAAACAGGTTCGCCAGGTCGGCGACATTATGCGGAAGGTAAACGGGTTTATATTCCTGCCCTGTGCGTGCGGCGTTACTTTGAAAATACCGCCTGATTACAAAGCAGAGACAATTGAATGTCCGCGGTGCCGCAGAGTGCACGATATAAAAAGATAAAATAAAGCCGGGCCGCCTGCAGGGATGTTCGATGGTAGGACAGCCCGACCCTTTTTATGGTACAACCGTTTACCTCCCAGCCGTGCCGTTTATTATTGCTCTTTGAATAATAAACTTAAAGGTTTTTGATTACGGATGCCTTTCTGTCATTCCGGCCTTGAGCCGGAATCCAGGGGTTTTAAGCTGGATTCCCGCTTGCGCGGGAATGACAAAGTCGCAAGAGAATTGCTTATTTGTTTTTTCAAAGAGCAATAATATACGCTCGCCGGCAGTATTCTGTTTTGGAGTTTTTAAGTGAAAAATTCCCCCCCAAATAAAATAATCCCCTCCTGAAATACAGGGGATTAAACGCCAAATGCAACGTTTTTATAATGCTTATTCTACTGGTGTAGATTCGCCGGGTTTAAGGACAATTACGGGGCAGCCGGCCTTTTTGGCAAAGGCATCGGCGTCGGTTTTTGAGCCGACTATATCGCCCCAGTGATAGGGAATTGCCCTTTTGGGCTTGAATTGCTTGGTCGCGTTGGCGGCCTCGCCGGCGTCCATCGTATAAGTTCCCCCAACCGGCAGCAGGGCAAGGTCGATATTTTTCAGGGCGTCCATTTCGGGCGTCTCGTCGGAATCGCCGGAGTAATAGATGCGTTTGCCGCCCGTTTCAATCACAAAACCAAGCCAGTTATTTGCCTTCGGGTGAAATTTTTTCGCCGGATTATAAGCCGGCACACCTGTCACCCTGACGCCGCTGATATCGAGCGTCTGGCCCGGTTTCAGAACGTCGCCTTTACCTTCGGCGGCAATCACGTCCCCTGCGGCAACAAGCCGGGTATTCGGATTCGAGACCTTCTCAATATCGGGTGCGGAAAAATGGTCGTAATGACTGTGGCTGACAAGCACGAGCGTCGCGGTGTCCGAACCATTGCAATTTAACGGTCATAGCTTTCTCCTTTTCTTTCTGCCCCGGCATATCCGCCTTTGGCGAGACCTCGCCCTTTGGCGGGCCGGAATTGGGCTCCTCCGCAGTTGCCAGTCCGGGCATAAAAACGACCTGTCCGAAGATTACAAATGTGTAAAATAAGTTCCTCATTTTCATTTTTTTCTCCTAAAAACGACTTTACCGGTAAAAATCCCGCAACTCGCCGGCTGATAATACCGAAAATATGCATTTGAGTCAACCACGAATCGAGTATAATAAACTTTGTGTAATCCACAAGACCGGGGACAATTGCCGATGAGCGAAGAATTCGACATATTAAGCTATCAGTGGCGTAAGCCGAGGATTCATATCCTGACGCTGGACCGCGTCTTGTCCGACGACATTTACGAACGGC
>JBELAA010000251.1:0-4062 GCA_049509315.1 Sedimentisphaerales bacterium
CTCGACGACCTCGATTTTTGAAATACACTGACTCACACTGACTATAACACGGACTGTCACAGACCAAAAAATTGTTTAAGTCAGTGAAAGTCAGTGTTTTTTTGAAGTTAGTGTTGGTCAGTGTCTCAAAAAAACAGCCGGGCTTGCCCCACCGCACCCGGCCGCTAATTAACCCCGATATATCGGTTATACCGGGGCCCTTTTTTATTTTCTATTTATGATTTTCTATTTTTTATTTTCCCAGCCCCGCCCGTCGATGGAAGGGTCTTAAATAGAAAATAATAAATAATAAATAGAAAATCGTTCAGGATACTACCTCGGGAACTTCGTCGTCCGGCTCGTCCATCTGCACCGGCTTATATCCCGGCTGTTTGGACTTCTCTAACTCCTGCTTGAAAGAAGCCACCACCTTTTCCTGAATCTTCTTTCTGCATTCGGAGTTAATCGGATGTGCTATATCGGCGTGCAGCTTCATTCTGCCCTTGACGTCCTTCCGCACGCGGTCGCCCGGCAGCGTCGCTCCGCAGTTATTGCAGAATTTCGCCCTGAGGTGGTTCTTGCCGCCGCACTTATCACAATGGTCGCTCATCTTCCTTGACGGCATCGCAACAAAGTACCCGCCCGTGCCCTCGATTACTTTGATGTCACGAACTACAAATTCATTGTCCATCGTAACCGAGCAGAACGCCTTTAGCCGGTCGTCCTTGTTCTCAATTAGCTTTACTCTCACTTCGCTGACCTGCATAATATTGCCTCACTTCATTTGCTACCAACCGTTGTTGTTCACAAATACACTCCTGCAACCAAAATCACGCTCCAGCTCGTCCCTGTATGTCCTGACTCCTTCTTCATTCCTGTCGTTAATAACACAAAACATCGACGAACCGCTTCCGCTCAGGCAAACGGGCCTGATTCCAAGCGATTCAATCCTCTTTTTCAATACTCCCAAATTCGGATGCAGCTCAAAGCAGCTTTCCTGAAGCATATTTGCGCACATCTGGCAAACTAAATCAAGCCGCTTTTTCTCGATATACACATTTATTTCATCTTTCAGCCGTTTGTATTTGGTCTCGTCGTGCCGGTAGTTCTCGTAAACTCTTGCCGTTGAAACACTTACGGCAGGGACAATCACTAACCCCCTAAATTCACATTCTTCTAATTTTTTCACTTTTTCGCCTCTACCCGTGCAAAAAGCAATCGGCCCATCCAAAAAAAACGCAACGTCGCTCCCTAATTTTGCCGCCAGCCCCGCAAGCTCCTTTTTGCCTAAGCCCATACCCCGCCGGCATATTCTTCGTTAATGTAATTTTGATTCCGCCATCCTGCTCTTTTGTTTCTCTCTTTCTTTTTACTTTTTGATTTTTTATTTTTAATATTTCTTCTGCCGCCTTATAAACCAGATTCCCCTCCCCCTCCGGCACCTTATATTCCCCTTTGCATACCAGCTCAATCTGCGTTTCCTTTTTACGAGAATCGAGAATCAAGTATCGAGTATCTCTTTCGATAACAATTTCATCATACCAGTCAATCTTGGCCATTATTGATTCGATATTGTGGAACCCATCCGCCCTTTTGCCTTTTACCAGCAGGGATATATTTATCTTGCCCGGTGCTCGAACCAATAGCCCGCCGCCAACAACCTCAAATTGTGCCTTGTTTGTTGAACGTTCGACGTTCGATGTTCGATGTTCAGCGTTCATAGCTCATCGCCTATTTCTATTATTTTGGTCATATCAACAAAATAGTTCCTCGGCGTTTTTCACCGGCATTATACCCCTCTGTCCGTATTCTGGATACCCAAATCGGCAATCGGAACATAAAGCGAAGCGTAAGGTCTGCTTTGAAAATCCGTGATTAAGGAATGGACACTCTGCTGGATGAGGTGTTGCAAGCACACCCCGGGGACAGGAAAGAAACAGCCCCGCGGTCGAATCGTATCGAGCCGCGGGGCTATCTCGCTTACCTGCCCCTGCAAATACAGGGGTCAAGGGATAAAATCAGTTAACAAATTTACTCCCAGGTTTTGCCTTCCTTGTAATCCTGCTCCGCTCTTGTTTTCTGCGGAACCGGGCCTGAGAACTCGGTTTCCTCATACTGCTTCTGCTCGACGTCGGACAAACCCGGCTCTCTGACAACCTTCGGCGTTATGAAGACGACCATTTCGCTGAGGATGGTGTCCTCACCCTCGAATCTGAAGATGTAGCCGAGAATCGGAATATCGCCGAGAAGCGGGATTTTGTTAATGACCTTGGCGACGTCTTTCTTGCGTAAGCCGCCCAGGACAATGGTCTGGCCGTTATCAACAAGCAGTGTTGTTGACGCCTTGCGTGTATCGACGATGGGCTGAGGATACGATAAGCTGCCCTGCGAGAAAGTTACGTTGCCTGTTTTGACGCTGAATTCCGGCTCTACTTTAATCCGGATTTTCTCGTCGCGGGTCAAGTGCGGTATTACCTTGAGTATTACGCCGACGTCCTTGAAGCTGGTGGAGCCGATGCTGCCTCCGCCGGATGTCTGTGTAAGCTCCTGGTAAGGCAGCTCGGAGGTAATCTTGATTAGAGCCGCTTCGTTATCCAGAACGAGTATCCTCGGATTAGCAAGCAGCTTGGCGTTGATAAGGTTTTTCTGCGCCTTGATTATGGCGTCGATATCAAGGTCGCCTGTGAGCCAGCCGAATTTAAGCAGGCCGGTAACGCCTGATGTCTTGGCGGTATCGCCGCGGAACATACCCGTTGTGAAGGGGTCGACTTGGCCTGTCTTGATATTGCCCATAGTGCCGGGCGCGACGACGGCTTCTGTATCGGTGTAATACGTAGTATTTCGACCGACGTTCCACTCGACGCCTAAATCGAGCTCGTTCTTGCTTGTGATATCATAGATGCGTGCCTCGACGAGAATCTGCGGCGTAATGCGATCGATTTCCTGTATAAAGGTATCGATGGCCTTGATTTTGCTTTCGGTGTCGGTAACGATGACGTTGCTGGTGCCTGGGTTGATGGACACAAAGCCACGTTGAGAGACAAACTTGCTGAGGGATTTTTCAACCTCTTTGATGTCGGCGTAAGTAATGCGGTAAATCTTATTTACGAGCTTTTCGGCCTCCTGCGTAATTTCCCCCGACGGAGCAACGCGTATCATATTTTTGGACATTACGAAGTCATAGCCGTTGGCGGCGAGAATGTTTCGCAGCGCCTCGTCGAGAGGAACATTACTGAGCTTTGCGGTAATGTTTCCCGTAACTTTGGGGCTTTTGACGACGTCAACATTGGCCTGCTCGGCCATAATCCTGATAACGTCATCGATTGGGGTTTCCCTGAAATCCACGCTGATTTTTTTCTGCATACGCTGCTCAAGAGTGGACAGGACTTCCATCTTGGCCGTGTTTGGCTCACCTTCCGTAGCGAGTGTGTCGGCTAATACAACGATGCAGGGCGATAGCAGCAACACGGCTGTCGCCAGCACACACACGTTCCTGGAATTGGTTGACATTTTCATATTTGTTCCTTTCTAAAAACAGATGTTAATTTTCTGAGTTTGGGTTTCCGTAAAGGGTTAACGTTCCACTTTTTGCGACCATTTTTTATCGCCGGCAGCGAATTCGACGCTGTCGGGGTTGATTTTCACGACCGTTGCCCCATTTACGGTATCGCCCGCCGAGACAATACGGTCGCCGACTACGGCACAGGGATTATCCTCGCTATATACAATGCCTTTTACTATGGGGCCGGCCTGGTCCTGCTGATTGCGGCCTGAATCGCCTAAAACCATAGGGTCTCTGAAATTATCGGGAAGAGGCGGCGGAAGCTGCCAATTAATCTTATTACTAACGGCGGCGGCAACGGTTGTCTTGGCGGATTTTGCGCCGGCCTTAGCGGAGACAACGAAAACTTTGGTAATAATAAAAATAAAAACGAGCGGCAAAACGGCAATGAGTGCCAGAGTAGCTTTTTGCCTGACAGGGCTGACGCCCGGTTTTGGCGCAAGGAATTTATCGGTGAGCGGCCGGAGGATTTTGAGCACAGATGTCTGCCAGCCGGGAACAGGCGAAATGATTTCGACTTT
>JBELAA010000252.1:0-2954 GCA_049509315.1 Sedimentisphaerales bacterium
CACAAAAAGCAGACCGGCGGCGCGGGCCAGTTCGGCGAAGTTTATCTCCGCGTCGAACCCGCGGAACGAAACTCAAACCCCCCGCTGCAATATAGCTGGGACATATTCGGCGGCTCAATCCCGGGCCAATACGAGCCCGCCGTCCTCAAGGGCGTCAACGAAATTATGGAAAACGGCTTCGTCGCCGGCTTTCCGATGCAGGATATCAAGGTCTCGGTATATGACGGCAAATATCACCCGGTCGATTCCAAGGAAGTCGCGTTCCGCGCCGCGGGCAAGGGCGCCTTCTTAGACGCGCTCGAAAAGGCAAAACCAGTCCTTCTCGAACCCATAGTCGTTATCGAAATCAGCATACCCGCCGAAAATATCGGCGGTATCGCCGGCGACATGGCAGGCAAACGAGGCAGGGTCCTCGGCCAGGATATGCTTCCCGGCAATATGATTCTCATAAAGGCACAGGTCCCGCTTGCAGAGGTTACACAGTATAACAGCCAGTTGAAATCGGTTACCGGCGGCAGGGGCAGCTACTCGATGACGCTTAGCCATTACGAGGTCGTCCCGCCGAACATCCAGATGCAGGTCGTCGCCCAGTACGCAAAACCAAAACAGGCCGCCGAATAACTTTTGTAGAAAAATTGATTTCCTGCAACGCGCCCGCCGCCCCGCCGGAACGAACCTGATTGAAAATTCCTCGTTCTTAATTCTCAATTCTCAATTCACTATTTGTCGCCTGAGATGCTTTTCACGATGAATTTCGCGTATTTGTTTTCGTATGTCTTAACGACGTACAGTTTTCAGAGTTAACTTATCGGTGAGCGGATTTGGCAGGCGGGGCGGAATTGGTGATTTGGTGAGTCAATTCCTCGATGACGGCGTGCGTTTTAGGGTCGGCCTTCTGCAAATCCTCGATTTTGCCGCAGGCGTGCATAACGGTGGTGTGGTCGCGCCCCCCTAAGTGCCCGCCGATTTCCTCCAAGCTGTGCTTTGTAAGCTGCCGGGCAAGGAACATACAAATCTGTCGCGGTTCAGCGATACTCTGGCTGCGTTTTTTGCTGTTTAGGTCCGCTAATCGTATATTGAAATGGCGCGCCACCACGTCTGTTATGTCGCTTATTCTTATATGTTTTGTCGCGGCCTCAATCTGGCCGTCCAGGGCGATTTGCGCCATTTCGAGCGTAATCGCCTTGCCGGTTGTCCTGGCCACCGCGTATATCGACGTCAACGCCCCTTCCAGCTCGCGTATATTGGCGTGGACCTTTCGCGCGATGAAGCCCGCGATTTCCTCGCTGACGTCGAGTCCCCGCAGGTGCGCCTTTTTCTGCACAATCGCGATGCGGGTTTCGTAGCTGGGCGGGTCGATTCGCGTTACAAGACCCCAGTTTAGCCTGCTTATGAGCCGGTCCTCCAGAGATGGTATCTCGGAAGGAGGGCTGTCGGCGCTGAGGATGATTTGCCTGCCTATGCTGTAAAGCGCGTTGAAAGTGTGAAAGAATTCCTCCTGGCTTTGCTCGCGCTCGCGCAGGAACTGCACGTCGTCGATTATCAGGGCGTCGGCGGTCCTGAACCTTTTTTGGAACCCGGCCGGGTCGCCTTTTTCAATCGCTTGTATGAACTGGTTTACGAAATCCTCACAGCTTAAAAGGCGAATGACGGCATTGGACGACTTTCGTTTGATTTCGTGGCAGACGGCGTGGAGAAGATGCGTCTTGCCTAAGCCGGAATTGCCGTAAATGAAAAGCGGGTTATAGGTATCGCCCGGCGACTGGCTCACCGCAATGCACCCTGCGTGGGCCAGGCGATTGCAGGGGCCTACGACGAAATTATCGAATGTGTAGTCGGGATGCAGCGCAGGCGATTCGGCTCTAACCTGGCCCTGCGGCGCAAGCCCCGAAAGGTCCGCCGTGGAAAACTGGACCGTTACGAGGTGGCCGGTTACCTGCTGTGCCGCCTTTGTGAAGGCGGTCCGGCAGTTATGCTGGAGAAAATTTGCGCAGGCGTCGTCCGGGCAACCGACTTCCAGAAGACCTCCTGAAAGGTGTATAACGCGAAGATTGTCAAACCACATCCTCGTATTGACCGGGTCAAGCGCCCTGGCGCGGTCAAGGATTTCAGCGAAAATGTTTTCAATCTCAGCGCCCGCCAAATTACACTCCTTCCCGCCTTTTGGCGAGGTCTCGCCCGCCTTTGGCGAGGCGGACGGGAAATTAAAAATTGAGAGCTAAGAATAAAGAACTCCCTTTCTTGATTCCAAATTCACAATTCTAAATTCCTCTTTAATTTTATGAAAGCCATCCCTGAATAATCCCGAACGATATGCGGAGTGTAACGAAAGTGAGCGGATTTGTCAAAACAAATCGGGCACGGCGAACAAAAAATGTGCGCTAATCCTGCTCACGGACTTCCAGCTTTACCAGGCAGGTCGCGACATAAGCGATTATTATGAAAATGAAAGCTATTATGGAGCACAGAAACCTGGCTTCAGCGCAAAGCAGTGATGCGCCGCCTATGAAAACAAGCGAAACCGCGCAGGCGTGCACAATCGTCTGGGGCAAATGTCTGCGAAATTTTATCAAAGGATAAATACTGAAGCATATCGCGGCCAGCACTAAGCTGTTGGGCACCATATATAGCAGGGTATGCGGGCGCTGATACTTATACGAGAACGGATAATTAAGAAACAGCCGGCCGACATTGCACACCCAGTTATAAAGGTATTTACGGGGATTATTTTTTATGTTCTCGATAGCCTGCTTTTTTAGAAGCTCATCTACCTGGACATAATCCAGGCCTTTTAGTTTTTCAAAAAAAGGCCTGTGCGAGGCAAGCTCAGGGCGGTTTGCCACATCTACTGGAGAAAGCCAGCTGCCAAAATCATTCGGGTCAGTTGAAGTCATCCAGTATGCGACATCACCAGAGGAATTGGCCCAGTAAAAGGGCTTACCCGTCAGGTGATA
>JBELAA010000253.1:0-2923 GCA_049509315.1 Sedimentisphaerales bacterium
AGCGCTGAAACTCCAGTATGCCCTGTCGTTGATGTGCAGCAGAACAACGCTGACAAACCAGCCGCCAATGGCGCCCAGCAGGTCCGCGTAAATTATCAGTGCAGGGGTCAGCAGAATGCAGGCAAGCACGCGGGGCGAGACCAGGTGTTTAACGGGGTCTGTGCCCATACTGTCGATAGCGTCAATCTGCTCGGTAACTTTCATAGTGCCTAATTCGGCGGTCAGCGCCCCGCCTACACGGCCCGAAAGCATCACCGCCGCAAGCACAGGCCCCAATTCCTTGACCACCGAGATATTTATCAGCACGCCGAGGTGCTCTTCCAGGCCCATTCCCGCAAGCTGGTCATACGCCTGCACGGCCAACGTCATACCGACAAAGGCGCCGGTTATCATAATCACCGGCACACTGCGGACGCCTATCAGGAGCATCTGCGCCCAGACCAGCGGGTAGGTCTGGCTTGACGCGATTGATTCCAAACTGGTTATCGCGGACCGCCAGGCAAATCTCCCGAACCGGCCTACGTCGCTTACCGAATCACCAAGTTTTATAAATGGTGTTCCTATCATAATACACTGACTTACACCGACGCGGTCGCGGCGACCGCACGGACTGACGCTGACCTTAAATCGAGGCCGCCTCTATCTTAATCGCCAAATTACTATCCCATCCTAAATACAAAATCCCGGACGGTCAACCTTTAGTATTGGCACCGCTGCCGGTTATATAGGACTTTGAAATTTTGAACAAATTCGCCTTTGCTCTTAAGGATTTTGAGTTATAATCAGGGCCGGCGCTATATGAGTAAAAATACGGCCTTAATACTGTTTTGTTTGTTAATGACTCTTGCCGGCTGTGTGGAACGGCGTCTGACTATCAACACAAATCCCTCTGGCGCACAGGTTCTGCTCAACGATGAGGACATCGGCGTCTCGCCTGTAACAACGTCTTTCAAGTGGTATGGCGACTATAACATTATGATTCGTAAAGCCGGCTGCGAAACCCTCAATACGCATCAAAAACTGAATCCCCCCTGGTATGATTATTTTCCCTTTGACTTTTTCGCCCAGGTCCTTTACCCAGGCAGAATCGTCGATTCTTACCAATGGTCGTTCGAACTCAAGCCCTCTACGGAACCATCCCGCGATAAGTTAATTAACGAAGCGGAACAATTAAAACAGAGGACAGAGGACTGAGTGGTCGCGGCGACCCGACGACGGGAAAATCCATTTTCTGTCCTCCGTCATCTATTCTCCGTCACATCAGGTTTTCCTTATACCACTTGATTGCCTTCTGCAAACCGTCTTTGAATGAAACGACCGGCTTGAAACCGAGTAGTTTTCTCGCGGCAGTAATATCTGCAAGCGAGTGCTTAACGTCGCCTTTTCGGGCGCTGGTATATACCGGCTTAACCTTTTTACCGGTGATTTCGTTTATCATATTGATAATCTCATTGACTGTAACCGCCTCTCCGCAGGCGATATTGACAACCTCGCCGCCGGTTTTTTCAGCCCTGGCGGCCAGCAGGTTTGCCTCAACAACGTTATCGACGTATGTGAAATCCCGGCTCTGCTCTCCATCGCCGTAAATCGTCGGCGGCTTGCCTTTTAAAATCGACGTTACAAAAGCAGGTATAGCCGCGGCATACTGGCTGGCGGGGTCCTGTTGCGGCCCGAAAACGTTGAAATAGCGAAGTGAAATTGTCTCCAGGCCAAAAACCTTGTAGAAAACCGAGCAATAATACTCACCCATCAGTTTGGCCGCGGCGTAAGGCGAGAGCGGATTGACAGGCATCGTCTCAATCTTGGGCAGGGTAGGGGTGTCGCCGTATGCCGATGAGCTGGCGGCAAAAACAAAACGCTTAACTTTGGCGTCTCGTGCAGCCAAAAGCAGAGTAAAAGTCGCGTTTACACAGTGCCTGTGCGTGGCGGCCGGGTCATCGACGCTGCGAGGAACCGATGGCAACGCCCCCTCGTGCAGGACCACGTCGATACCTTTCATCGCCCCTGCGGCAACAGCCGGGTCGCCCATATCGGCTTCTATGAATTCGATTCTATCAAGGATGCCCGCCAGGTTACTTTTTTTGCCGGTAAGAAGATTATCAACCACCCTGACAAAATAACCCTGTGAAATGAGTTTTTTGCAGATGTTTGACCCGATGAAACCGGCTCCGCCGGTAACTAAAAACTTGTCCATCCTAAATCCTTATTTAAAGTCCGTGTCAGTCCGTATCTCTTACAGTCCGTGTCGGTCCGTGTTTACGCTTTTGCCGGCTCAATCGCCTGATATTCCTGATAAGACCTGAATGACTCACGGAAGTAGCCGCCTTTAAGCGTCTTAACGCCGAACAGCACACACCCGAATATCCCAGCATCGACCTGCCTAAGCTCACTTATGGTCCTTATCGCCGTTCCCCGCCGAGTAGCCGTCGCGTTAAACACAATAATCGTTCCATCAACATGTTTTGCCAGTGTTTTGGCTTCGCTGGCCAGCAAAACCGGCGGTCCGTCGATTATAACATAATCGTAATTATCACGCTCCTGTTTTATGAGGCCCTGCATTACGTCGCCGCCCAACAGCTCCGCCGGATTGACCGGCATCTGTCCCGATTCGACTATTTCCAGCCACTCCGTGCCGCTCGACTTTATCACGTCCTTTAATCCGCACTGGCCTGTAAGCAGACCGCTCAAACCCAGCACCCCGCCGCCGGAACTGGAAACCTCGCCCTGTTTACTGGCGAAAATCTTCTGTAAAGCCGGACGCCTGAAATTCCCGTCAATAAGAAGAATTTTTTTGCCGTCGGCTGCCAATGTTGTCGCCAGATTAACCGCCACGGCGGTTTTGCCGTCGCCGGCGCCGCCGCTGGTAATCAGTATTGTTTTGGCCTTTTCCGCCTGCAATGAGACCCTCAAATTCGCTCTCAAG
>JBELAA010000254.1:0-2899 GCA_049509315.1 Sedimentisphaerales bacterium
TTAATAAACGATGAGCAGAAAAAACGTTCAAAGAGCTGCGCAAAGACGCAAATTTCACGTGCGAAATAAGCTTCACGGCACGCCTGAGCGGCCGAGATTGTCGGTGTTTCGCTCCAACAAGCATATTTACGCCCAGATAATCGACGACGTCGCCGGCCTTACGCTGGTTTCTGCCAGCACCAAGGCCAAGTCACTGCGGGACAAAATCGCAAAGACAGGCAACAAAAAGGCGGCGGAAATTATCGGGGAAATGGTGGCAAAGCAGGCGCTGGGCGTAGGCATCAAGTGTGTGTGTTTTGACAGGGGGCCGTATAAATTTCACGGCAGGGTAAAATCGCTTGCCGATGCGGCCAGAAAAGCAGGACTTGCATTTTAGTAAAACGAATTTGCTGGAGAAATTAAGTTGGCAGTAGAATCGAATAGACCGTTTGAGCAGGAAGAATCGCCGCTGGAAGATACCGTCGTAAAGGTTTACCGGACGGCCAAAGTGGTAAAGGGCGGACGAAGGTTCGGTTTTGGCGCGCTGGTCGCCGTGGGCGACCGCGCCGGCACTGTGGGTATCGGGTACAGCAAGGCAAACGAGGTGCCGATGGCCGTCGAAAAGGCAATCAAAGAGGCCAAAAAAGACCTTCGTAAAATTCCTCTTGCGGGGCGAACGATTCCTCATCAGGTTACCGGCAAGTTCTGTTCGACAAGAATTGCACTGGTTCCGGCAAGCCCCGGAACGGGTGTAATAGCCGGCTCAAGCGCGCGTGCGGTCCTCGAATTTGCCGGGATACAGGACGTGCTTACAAAAGTTTACGGAAGCACCTCGGCGAAAAACGTGGTCAAGGCCACAATGGACGGATTATTACGGCTGCGCAGCAAAGAAATGGTTGAGGCGCTCCGCGGTGTGGAGGTCCAGCCGGTAAAAAGGTGGTGATAACAGAAATGTACGAGTGGCAAATAACTTCTGTTGCGGGCAAGCATAAATCGCGAAAGCGCATCGGCAGAGGAACCAGCAGCGGGCACGGCAAGACATCAGGCAGGGGCCAGAAAGGCAGCTTGAGCAGGTCCGGCGCAATGCGCGGCGGTCTGCACGAGGGCGGCCAGATTCCGATTTTCAGACGGATGCCCAAAAGGGGCTTCAGCAACTTCAATTTCGCACGAAAGTACGAGGTTGTCAACGTCTCGCAGCTCGAAAGGTTCGCAGACGGCGCCGTCGTCGGCGTGCAGCAGCTTTCTGAAATGGGCCTGGTGGACAGCGTAACAAGTATTGTGAAAATTCTCGGAAGCGGAGAGCTGACAAAGCGCCTTGCGGTGTCGGCGCACAAATTCAGCAAGTCCGCTGAGCATAAAATTACCGGCTGTGGAGGCACGACCGCGGTTATGTAGGCAAAGGAACGTAATGTGAGAGATTCCTGACGGTCAGGAAGGTAAAAAATGCTGAAAACTGTTGTAAATATATTCAAAATCGAGGACCTGCGGAACAAGGTGCTGTTCACAATAGCGCTTTTGCTCATCTACCGGCTGGGTTTCCATATTTATATACCCGGTTTTGACCCGGCGGCAATCGCCAGCGCCGCAGGCGCACGCGATACCGACAGCCCCATCGGGCGGACGATGGATATGATGCAGATTTTTACCGGCGGCAACCTCGATAACAGTTCGCTGTTCGGCCTGGGCATTATGCCTTATATCACCTCGTCGATTATCCTGATGCTGCTGGGCGAGGTCGTGCCGTCGCTGCGAAAGCTCAGGCAGGAGGGGCAGACCGGCTATAAAAAGATTCAGGAATATACGCGGTATCTTACGGTGCCGATTTGTATTTTGCAGTCGATGATTTATATGCGCATCCTGGGCCAGTTTACTTACGCGGGTATGCGAACGGAGGCAATGGTAATGGGCGTTTGCGGGATGACCGCAGGCACGATATTTTTAATGTGGCTCGGCGAGCAGATTGACGAATACGGAATCGGCAACGGCATAAGCTTGATTATTATGGCAGGCATTATCTCCCGAATGCCATGGGCGCTGAAAAAGCTCTTCGAACGCGTTTCTTTCGACGTTGCCGCTTCTCCCGGCAGCATTGGCCCGACCAAAATTTTAGTGCTCATTATTGCGTTTGTGTTTGTTGTCGCAGGCGCTATTTTGATAACGCAGGGCCAGAGGCGAATCCCCGTCCAGCAGGCCAAAATGATGCGCGGCAGGCGAATGTATGGCGGGCAAAGGCATTATCTGCCGCTCCGCGTAAATCATGGCGGCGTTATGCCGATAATCTTTGCCTCGGCGTTTATGAGTTTTCTGCCGGTAATGGTAGTCCAGTTTGGACGAATCAATGTGATTGCCAGCTCCACGGTATTTTTGGCAATGCAGAACGCCCTGGCGCCGCACGCATTCACTTATAACCTTATTTATATGGTGCTTATTTTCCTGTTCGCGTATTTCTGGGTTACCGTCCAGTTCCAGCCCAAAGAGCTGGCCAAAAACCTCAGGGACTCGGGCAGTTTTATCCCCGGATTGCGCCCGGGTCGCAGGACCGCGGAATATCTCGAAGCGGTGATGACCAGGGTTACTTATTACGGGGCGGCGTTTCTGTCGGTAATAGCGGTGGTGCCCTCGGTTGTGATGGGTCTGCTGGGTGTTGACTGGCGCGTCGCGACGTTTTTGGGCGGCACGGGACTGCTGATTGTCGTAAGCGTTTCGCTGGACCTTGTCCAGAGAATCGAGGCGAGCTTGCTTATGCACAGCTACGAGGGCTTCAGCGAGACCGGCAGAATCAAAGGAGCGTATGCATGAGAATAGTGCTGCTGGGCGCTCCCGGAGCCGGCAAGGGAACGCTGTGCAAATATATAGTGGAAAAGTATGGATTGCTGCACTTATCCAGCGGCGATATCCTCAGGGCGCACAGGGCCAAAGG
>JBELAA010000255.1:0-2860 GCA_049509315.1 Sedimentisphaerales bacterium
TGGAATCTTTTCAGTGATTGTTTCAATCTGGCTGCTGAGGAAAATCGTCGCCCCGCCTGCTACGGCCAGCAGAATGGGGCAAACCAGCATTGTTACGAGGTAATCGGAAACTTTCCTGCCGAAAGTCCTCGGCTTGACTACGCCCCATATATCATTGAAGGAGTTTTCGATATTGCTGAGCAAACTGATGATGGTCCAGAACAAAAAGATAACACCCACCCCGGCAATGACGCCGCCGCTTGTTTGGTCGAGAAGTGAATTTGAAAACGCGATGACTTTGTTGGCGACTTCCTCCTGTCCCTTCATTTTTTCGAGAATCTGCGCGGCGACCCTTTCCTGCAGTCCGAATCCCTTTGCGATTCCGAACATTAGCGCAATAACAGGCACAATCGATAAAAGTGAGAAAAAAGTCAGGGCCGACGCTCTGAATTTGCACTTGTTCTCGTTAAAACCGCGAACAGCCAGAACGACTATCCGCAGAAGCCGGATAAAAAGCGATTTGCTGCGAGAATGATCCTTGAGCCGAATCCGCCAGATGTCTGTATTGATGAAATCCAACCATTTCTTGAACATAATACATCCCCTTTAATTCTGCTAATATTGATGCCGCAGGGAAGTATATCTCAATTTGCGATAAACAGCAATATCTTAGGCCGGTACTATTTAAGGAAAAGATAGTAGAGCCGACCTTCCTGATAGGTTTGCCCTGCGAGTTTTCCGGCATCGTCGCCCTGACCCAGATAAATATCGCATCGGCCTGCTGCTCGGATTGCGCCGCCTGTATCCTGGTCAAGGGCAAAACCCTCAAACGGGTCGATATAGGTCGAATTGCCTATCTGGCGGGGCAGTTTGGTCGAGAAAAATACAAGAGAGGCGCGCGGAAAAATTGATTTGTCGGTGGCGATGCTCCTGTAAGCGATGACTTGCTCATTCAAGCTGCCGCGGGGGCCTTCGTTGGCGGAATTTTTCTTGAAAAATACGAATCTCGGATTGATTTGAGTGTATTGGCGGACTAATGAGGAGTTGCCCTTGAAGAAATCGAGCAGGGCGGCCAGATTGACGCGGTCAGCAGGAATTTTGCCTTCGCTGATAAGCTGCTTGATGATGCTTTGATACTCGTGGCCGTTATTTGCGGCGTAGCCGTAGGTTACAAGAGAGCCGTCGGGCCCGCCATTTGGCGAGGTCTCGCCCGCCTTCGGCGAGGCGGACATACGAATCACAACCGAACCCTGAACGTGTGCGATATAAACCTTGAATGGGTCGTCTAACCAGACGATTTCCTCGCCTTGCAGCATATTGGAATTTTCGATTTCGGCGCGGTCGGGGTATGGCGAGAGCTGGCCGCCGGGGCCGCGTCTGCCGAGAATCTGGCCGTTGTCGCCTTTGACGAGGTCGTCGGGCTGGCGGTAAAGGGGATACTGGAACCTGCTGGTTTTAACGGTTGAGCCGTCGAAAATGGGAGTATAGTAGCCGGTGAAAAGGACGGTGCCGGCGTTGTCGCAGCCGACGGATGTCCAAACGTCGAATCGCTGACGAATGGCGTCGTTAAGCGCTCTTCCGGTAAGACCGGAATTTATAAGTTCCTTGAATGCGGTCAGTGAATCGACGACCTGCTGGTGAGTAATTTCGGCGTATGGGTAAAAACCCCTGCTCGACGGCTTTTTGAGATAATTGAGCGAGTTATCGATTGCCTCGGAAAGATTGCTGAGGTTGTGGCAGGCGTCGGTGAAATCGGGAATCTCGGCGGGGTTGGTGATTTTTCGCAGGGCCAGTTGGCCGGGGGCAAGGGGTTTATCGTAGTCGGTCGGTTCGATTACTCTTGCCTGTTGTTTCTGGCAGCCGATGCCTGCGAAAACAATAGCAGCCAACGCTGCTGAAAGCAGTATTCTGTTAATCATAGTTTTGATTCGTTCCATAAGGTTAGTATTGGTTCAAGGTCTTATAAACATTCAATCGGTGAAGCAGGGAACGAATCTTTAATAATAGGAAGCGTAAGCGCAAAAAATAAGGAGTACCAACTGGGGTCCCAGGAGCACCCACACCCAAAATGCCCTTTGAGAGCCGCGCAGATGATACTCCTGTATCATAGAGACCATTGCCCGGATTATGTAACGAATTGACGGGCCGTGGTCTTCAAATCATTGTCTGCAACTATTCAAGATAACATATTTGCTGTCATTGGCAATCAGGATTTTGCTGATTTTTAAGGACAAAATGGCTGACCCGCCGATATGGCTGTTCAAAAATCAGGGAGTCGGGGAATGCCCGGCACCATAACACGCAACTTTGCGGAGCGTCTGTTTCGTAAAACCTGCGTGAGACGAGGATTAAGTTGCCTGTTCAAACAGCCGATAAAATCCAACAGGGTTTTGCCTGCAATCCGCGATTAAGGAAAAAAGCGTGAATTTCGAATCAATTCAAATCGACACACAAGACAGACGGTCGGTTTATACCGTCTGGCTGCGCATTCTGGCGCTGGTTTGCGCTATTGCGGCCGCATTTATTTTTTTCGTCCCGCATTTTATCAGCTACCTGAATCCGGAGCTTCCCTGGAACGAGGAATCGAGGATACTTGCGCCGGGTAAAATCCCTTCCCGGCATCTCTCCATCGACCAGCCGAAACTCGGCGAGGTCCTTCATTATAAAACCTCACCGATTCTCGACGGCCTGCCCTGCGGAAATTTAAACTTTTTCATTTCCCCCGAAGGAATAGTTAAAGGCATCTGGAACGGTGAATACGACGCGTCCGATGACGTTCACTGCACTATTCTGGCCGCAAGTTTTACTGGTAATGTTGACCCGTCAAAATCCTGTATCGAAGGTAATCACCACGACCCGTCGAAACTCTACTTCATAACCA
>JBELAA010000256.1:0-2854 GCA_049509315.1 Sedimentisphaerales bacterium
CTAAAACAGGCCGTGCGGAATATCAAGCTGTTTATCAAGGAAAAGCCCGTAAGAAAAGGCAAACAAAGCAAACAATAACAGCCGGTTTGCGTTTGTCAGTTATCGCTTGGTTCAGCCGTAAAATTATCAAGGACTGAAAGCCGCAGTCGCTCCTCACTTGCGTAACATCCCTCTAAACCACTGTATAAACGCCCTGCCGGGCCGGTTTAAATATTTTAAAAAAATTTTAAAAAAATCCGAAAATTCTCTTGACTTATTATTCGCGGTATGATTTAATACTATTATCAGCTTGGGGGCTGATGAGAAAACTCACCGTTACAAAGTAAGTGTAATTGTCTATTCGCTCTTTGACAGTGTGTTTTCTCGAACAGGTTCTTTAACAAAGAAGAACCGAGGGAAGAGAAATCACAAGTAAATTGACGCGAGTGCCTCGTTTTGAGGGACTTGCATCTGTTAAGCGATAACAGGGAATTGAAGGGCCCGGTTATCGGACGTATCCGACATAGTCCCGACGCCATTTATCGGGGCTAAGTCGGAATTCGGAGCGGGGGAAATTCCAAGAAGAAGAGAATCGAGAAACACGCAGCGATTCTGCGCGCGTTACGCAGACGGTGTGTGAAACGAGGCGTTATGCACGCTTTTTAGGCGTGATAGGTGATGAAAAAGGAAAATATGAAACAGCGGAGTTCAAATTGAAACCACGGAGGTCAGTGATGAATAGCGAAGAGATGAGAAAATCCCGATTGTCAATCGGGATGACGGCACTGGTTTTGTTCGTTTTGGTAGTTTTCTCGGCGCAGGCGGCTTTTGCTGATCCTGTCTGGAGTGGACCAGGCACTACGTTTCAGGAATGGACATTTCCTACTGATCAAAGGACCAATGTGGCACCTAATGGAACTGGAGACCTTGCCACCGTTAGTCCGGGAAATCCATCAGCATGGATAGGCAAATACGCCGACCGCATCAATGACACCTGGGCGCTTGTTACAGACGAGATGGATTTTTACATACCCAATTATAACACCCCGAATCCCGAAAAAGATATGGAAATCGTAGTAGATTGGAAGCCAGGCAGCGGAAATGGTTGGCCTAATTGGCCTAAGCAGCCTTTGCTTTCAGTTTATCCTCTTCCCGGCACGGACATTTATCCGGAGGTTTTGAAATTGAGCGATACAGCATTAACAAATGGTCAAACAGAAACAATCTTTAGGGTCATTATTAGACCGAACCCAATGGCCGAATGGGTGGTCCTAAAAGGTGATGTTGTTGTCAGCCAAGTAGCTATTTCTACCATTTGCATTCCTGAGCCGGCCACAATTGGACTTTTTATCGGCGGCGCTTTTCTGGCTTTCAGACGCAGCCGGAACAGATATGGAAAGAAACAAATTATCGAAACAGTTGGAGATATGAATTTCTGAAATCACTGAAATCAAATGGGGGAAAATAAATGAAGGTAACTAAGACCATCGGCTTATTGTGCGTGCTAATCCTCGCTTTGCCTGTAGTGCACAGCACTTCAGCAGCATTGCCTTATAGCACATACGGCTCAGAAAACAAATGGGCCGGCTATAAGGACTACACAGAGGACAATTTCGACGTCAGGGTGGTATTCAACGTCTATGCTGTAGTAGATGGCCAGTTTGACTGGCCGGGCGACCCTTCCGCGATCGAGACCGACAAGTACATTTACGTTTATGAAATCGGAAACAATGGCGACCAGAGCAACAACCATATTGGAGATTTCAGCTTGCTCTATGCCGACGGCAGCGCCATTCCCCAGCATCTTATGCATAATACCACCTCGCAAAATGACTCTAGCGGCGGTATAGCGCCTGACGCCGCGGTAACCGCCAGCCAGGGCGAATGGGTATGGTCAACCGATAACGGCTATATAGAAGCGGGCCAGCACTCGTGGCTTTTAATGTTCAGCAGCGACCATGCTCCAACGACAGGCAAATTCGTGTTTCAGGAAGGCCAGACCGAGCCGCCGGCTCCTACGCCGGAACCGGCCTCAATTATTTTGTTCGGCTCGGCAGCCGGCTGGATTTTGACAAGACGGAACAATAAGCACCGGTCATCGTAATTATACCTGGTGTTTTGGTTGTAAATCAATAGTGGGGGTTGATGAGTCATAACGATTCAAAAACGTTTCGGTATGCGGCGATTTTGAGCGGAATAATGCTCCTTTTCGCCACGGGGGGGCCGGCGTATTGCCAAGAGGACAATATTGCGCTGATGCTGCAGCTTAGTCCTGTCGAAGGTGGTAAAGTCAATATCGAGCCGGGCGTCCATATGTATGACAGGGATAGCGCCGTAACCTTAAAAGCTGTCCCCAGCCCCGGCTATCAATTCGTTTACTGGGTAGGCAACGTAACCGAACCTTCGGCCAGCACAACTATAGTGAATCTCGATGGGCCTAAAATTGTCATAGCCGTCTTCGAACGTTCTAAATTCGAAATTCTTGAGGCCGCTGAGCAACCGCAATTTTCTGTCGGCGGAGGCGGCCTTTACCGCTCCCGCGTGGAACAGGGTTACGATGCAAGTGGCGAAATTATCTACCGGCCGCCCAGTTTTCATTTACCGAGTATTCCGCATAAGCCGCCCGTTCCTGAAGGAAACGACCCGCCGGTTCCCGTGCCTGAGCCGGCAACGATATTACTGCTGGCCGGCGGTATGCTTGCTTTAAACAAGAGATGCCGAAGAAGAAGCAAATGCACCCTGTGACGTTATAATCCTGTCCCCCTGTTTGCCGCTTCGGTTCGGCAACCTTGATAAAGTCAGCCCCGACAAAATCGGGGCTGACTTGTTTTTAAGAAATGCTGATGGCCTTTTGAGACCGTTTATGCTTTTCTGA
>JBELAA010000257.1:0-3631 GCA_049509315.1 Sedimentisphaerales bacterium
GGCAAAGGCGGCTCTGATTTCGACCCCAAAGGTAAATCCGACGGCGAAGTGATGCGCTTCTGCCAGAGCTTTATGACTGAACTGTGCAAGCACATCGGCCCGGATACTGACGTCCCGGCTGGTGACATAGGCGTTGGCGGTCGCGAGGTCGGCTTTATGTTCGGCCAGTACAAACGAATCCGCAATGAGTTCACAGGCATCCTGACGGGTAAAGGCCTCGAATGGGGCGGCTCATTGGTCAGGACCGAAGCAACCGGCTACGGCCTGGTTTACATTATGGCAGAAGCGCTGAAAGACCAGGGCAAATCCTTTGACGGAATGACTGTCGTAGTTTCGGGCTCAGGCAACGTCGCAATATACGCCGTCGAGAAGGTCCAGCAGTTGGGCGGCAAGGTCGTCGCGATGAGCGATTCCAACGGCTACATCGTTGACCCTGACGGCATCAACCTCAACACCGTAAAAAAAATCAAGGAAGTCGAACGCAAACGCATCAAGGAATACCTCACCTATCACAAAAAAGCCAAATACACCGAGGGCTGCGCCGGCATCTGGAACGTAAAGTGCGATATAGCGCTGCCATGCGCAACCCAGAACGAGCTTGATGAGGCGGGCGCAAAAATACTGGCAAAGAACGGCTGCATCGCGGTCGGCGAAGGCGCTAATATGCCCTGCACGCCGGAAGCTGCGGACGTCTTCCTCCACAATAAGATGCTGTTCCTGCCCGGCAAAGCCGCCAACGCGGGCGGCGTAGCAGTATCAGGCCTGGAAATGGCACAGAACAGCCAGCGTATCCCCTGGACTTTTGAGAAGGCAGACGCCGAGCTGAAAACCATTATGGTTACCATTTACAAGAACGCCAGCGAGGCCGCAAAAGAATACGGCGAGCCGACCAATTTCATCCTCGGCGCAAATATCGCCGGCTTTATGAAAGTCGCAAAAGCAATGTTGGCCCAGGGCTTAGTATAAAAAGACCTGTTGGTCCGCAAACTAAAGGACGTCCCAATATCCCCGGGACGTCCTTTCTTATTTGGCATCCCAGTTATTTCAAAAAACGCTGCCTCTGTGGGCATATCCTGTTTTGGGATAAAAAGAGCTGCGACATAATCTCTAAGCCGCATATTTGAAAGGTGGAACTGATGACAAGGTCGGTATTTTCGGAGAGATACAGAGCTCTACGTTGTATTTTGGTGCAGACCAGAGAGAAAAAGGGGCTTACGCAGGCAGAAGTGGCAGCCAAATTGCGAAGACCGCAGTCCTTTGTCTCAAAGTACGAGAGCGGCGAAAGACGTCTGGATGTTGTTGAGTTTCTGGAAGTTGCCGCTGCCCTTGGTACAAATGGTGAATCCATTCTGAGAGAGCTTGAGGGGAAATACTCGATACGGAGGACATCACAGTGAGCAAAACAGAAAAAACAATTCTGGACAAATGGCAGGTTTCGCCGGAGGAACTAAGCGACGTTATCACTTCGAATCCGAGTTTACGGGGAATTATACTCGGCTATCTTGCTGAAGTAAAATTACGAAAGACGTGGTTTGACAGACCAGAGATTACAAAATGCTTCAAACACGACGACCATGACCGTCTAAGAAAAGGCGACCTTGTAATCACCTATAAGTGCAAGCAGTTCGTCATCGAGTGCAAATCATTGCAGACCAACACTGTCAGGAAAAATGAAGCGGGTGCTTGGACGGGAAAGGTTCAATGTGATGCAAGCGATAGGCGAACAGTTAAACTGCCCAATGGAAAGCAAATCGAAACCACCTGCTTGGTTGTGGGCGAGTTTGACCTTCTTGCTGTAAATCTTTTTGCGTTCGAGAACAAATGGCGGTTCATTTTTGCCAAGAACAATGACCTGCCGCGCAGTCAGTTTAAGAAGTACCGCCCATCGGAAAAAAAGTTTCTTTTATCGACGCTGATTGACGTTACCTGGCCACCCGTGCCGCCGTTTCGGGATGAGCCGTTCTCTTTGCTGGATGAGATGATTTAAGAACGCATCGTTCGCGGAGATTTGTGCGGTGGCGCCTTGATAAACACAAGGAAATATGAGTGGTTTTTACGAGCGTGTATCTGTTTCTTGAGCCGGCTCACACCTGGTCTGTTCGAGCGAACAACAATAAACAGGTCCTTTGCATAAAAACCCAGCCGCTCATATTCGTTTATCAGTTCCACATGGGTAAGATTTTGGCGATTCGCACTTACTTCGTCCTGGCACTTTACGATAAACACGCCGCCGTTTTTTAGAACCCGATGGGCCTCTGTGCCGGCTTTGAAATATAAATCGAGCACGGCTGCATGCCATTTGGGCCCGCCGTTGTATTCATCACCATTCGAATAATGCTCGCGGAATGCTTTGTGGCTGCCTGCACCGGCTTTCTCGCTGTGTTCTCCTCGGAAAAATCCTTCCATATAAGGCGGATCCAAGACAACGCAATCAATCGTATTGCTTTTGTATGGTAACGCCCGACAGTCAGTTCCTTCGGCAATATCGCTGAGCAGCAGAGTGTATTTGGTCTTGGGCACATTTTTCCAGAAGACGCCTTTGCCGTACGTGACGTCCGCTACTACCGAACCGGCTGGAACATGCAGAGCCAAAACGTATGGAAATATCTCTGCGTTTGTGCAGACATACGCCGAAAGGATGAGATTTGATGTCGCGATACCCTCAGGGCTTCGCCTGCGCCTACCTGTTGCGTTTCTTGCCTCGAATAATGCCAACTGGCTATGCATTTTGCTACGAGTTCTCCAATAACGTGCTCAATTCTCAAGAATACGGTCAAGCTATCCTCTTGTCAATCCAATATGCGGATATTATGCAACTACGAATGTAAATAATCGCCCTTTTTTCTTGCTGCGCGGGAATGACAGAGGCAATGGAACAGCAATCAGACATAAACAGGGTGGTTCGTCAGCACGCGGAAATGGCGGAGTTTTTTTCCGGCGGATTGACCGTAAAAACTCACGCCGCGGAAAGCCCCCAACTTAATGTTGGGGGTTCAAACCCCCAGGATACACGGAGCGAAGCGACGGGCCCGCTTCGGAAACCTGGGGGCTTACCGGTGAAAAAAACTGCCTCGCCGGAAATAATCAAAGCGATTGAGGAAATCGCTGAAGAGGTGCGTAAATGCCGAAAGTGCGACCTCGGCGAATTAAGGACAAATGCCGTGCCGGGTGAAGGCAATCCTTGTGCCTGGATTATGTTCGTCGGCGAAGCGCCCGGGGCAGACGAAGACGCGCAGGCCAGGCCTTTTGTCGGAAGGGCCGGACAATTATTGGATAAAATCATCAAGGCGTGCGGCCTGAAACGCCAGGATGTCTGGATTGGTAATATCCTTAAGTGCCGGCCTCCCGAAAACCGCGACCCCAGACCCGAGGAAATCGTCGCCTGCATCCCCTATCTGCAAAGGCAAATTGAGCTGCTCAACCCGGAAATCATCGTCGCCCTCGGCGCGCACGCGGCCAAGACGCTGCTTGATACGCCCAAGGCGATAGGTCAGCTTCGAGGACTCTTTCACGAATACGTCCCCGGCATCGGCCACAAACCAATTAAGCTTATGCCTACCTTTCACCCTGCCTACCTGCTGCGGAATTACTCGGAAGACAACCGCAGAAAGGTCTGGGAAGATATGAAAAA
>JBELAA010000258.1:0-2807 GCA_049509315.1 Sedimentisphaerales bacterium
CTGGCCAATAACAAACCAAATTGCCTTTTTATGGAGGGTTCCCGGCTATTAGCCATAGCCCGACTAACCACCCCTTCGCACTGCTGCTTTGTGTTCTGAGCCGACAACAGACCAGCAAGAGTTTTTACTAAAACGACCGAATCCGGCGACTTGCCAACCGCTTCGGTCAACAATGCAATAGCTTCGCCGGTCTTGCCCTGCGAGACGAGTAAATTCGTCTCTGCAAGAACAACTCTAATATCCAAAGGATATTCCTTTTTGAGCTGACCGAGCAATAACTCGGCTCGATTGAAATCAGCTATATTGGCCGCCAGCTGCACTTCCAAAAGCTTCACATCAACCTGACCGCCTGTAACATCATCAAGCTTGCGCAGATATTCCTCAAGCTCTTTGGCGGACGCTGTGTTGTAACCGGCGGTTTTACCGGCTATCAAGTTTACCCTGGCACGGGCGCAGGTAAGAATTGCATCAGCGTCCTGCGGCGAAATCTGGAGAGCGGCCTTGGCATGCTCCAACGACTCACCCCATCTGCCGATATCGCCAAGCAATTTGGCCAACTCTATCCTTGCCTTAAAATGATTGGGCTGTTCGGAGACCAGCGCACGCAATTGTTTAATCGCCGACAATGTATCGCCAAGGTTCGACAATTCGCGTGCAAGCATAATTCGCAAATTGGTCGGCTCGGCGCCTAATTCCATTGCTTTTTGCCAGTATCCGACAGCTTCGTAACCTTGACCTTTGGCTTCTGCCAGCAACCCCTCGAGGAATGCCGTCGCGGAAGGTTTAATATCTTTTTGGTGCAACTGTAAAATACAATCGGCTGCTTTATCGAGCCGGCCGCCCCGTATATATATCTCTGCGGCCAGCGGCATAAAATCCCACGGCTGCAATGAAAGCGATTTTAGACCATTATCAGCAACTTCGAGCATCAATGATATATCGCCGGATTTTTTAGCAAGCTGCACCCAGATGCGCCACAAGTCCTGGCTGGACGGATTCTGGCCAGCGATAATATCGAGATACCTGCGGGCCTGCTCTAAATTCCCTGCTATAACGAGCTGGCCGGCAAGTTGCAACCTGATATTAGGATCACTCAAATCTTTTTTGGCAGCATCGTTAAAATCAGACATCGCCAGGGTCTTTTCTCCCCGGCGAAGGTTATATGCGCCTCGAATAATGAACGCCTGTGCTGAAGACGGATTTTTCTTAACCGCCTCATCGAACCAGAACTGCGCAGGTACGTTGAAATCCTGGGGCCGCTGCTCAACGAGCTTACCTATGATTTCGTATGACTGAACGTCATTCGGATTATCTTTGATGATGTTTTCAAGCTCATTTGCAGCATCGGTAAATTTCCGCTGTACCGCCAGGGCAATTGCCAAAATCCTCCGTAATTCAGGAGATTGAGTGGATTGAAGCGCCCTTGCCGCGACCTGCTCAGCTTCCGCCGCCTTATTAAGACCAAGATATACCTCGGATAATCTTAAAGCCGCATCTATGTGCCCCGGTTCCAACCGCAAGATGGTTCGATAAGCTGCTATTGCCTGTTGAACATTACCGGATTTCAAAGGTCTAATCTTGAGATGTGAATCAGCATACTTGAGCAAAACGGGAATATCGTCCGGTGATACACCCAAATACCGTCCTAACTGATTGGCCGACTCCTCCCATCTGCTTTCGCTGTATGCCTTGTTGCCAAGCAAAAGCCCCTGAGAGGCCCTTCTGCCCCGCTGCCAGTGTCGCAGCCCGAAAGCGGTAGCAGAAAGCACCGCCAGCCCCATTACAAGAACAACAGCCAATTTCCAGTTAAAGTATCTTTTTCCCATCGGCACACCTTTCCCGCCAATGCCGGCTCATTAGAATTGACGAACGAAATTAAAGAACATTTTTTTAGCCGTCTTCCAGCATATCCACAAATCAAGACCCATCGAAAGATTCCTGACGTATTCGATGTCGTAGTGTATCCATTCCTGGAAATCCTTCATCGGCTGACGCGTTCTGCAAACCTGCCAAAGTCCCGTCAGACCCGGCCTGACCGACAATCGAGCGTCCCGCCAGAACGGGCAAAGGACGTTCTCCGATTCCGGGGATGGTCTTGGGCCAACAACGCTCATATTACCAAGTAGAATTGACAAGAACTGAGGAATTTCATCTATATATGTTTCGCGCAAAAATCGCCCGACCCTGCTCATCCGGGGGTCATCAGAAATCACAAACTGAGGCCCGTCCGCTTCATTGAGCGCCCTTAATTTTTCCTGCATTGCATCGGCGCCGACAAGCATTGTCCTGAACTTGAGACAGGCAAAAGGTTTGCCATGCAGCCCCTGCCGCATATCTTTGAAAAAGACCGGCCCCTGCGAGCCAAGCTTAACCGCCAGGGCAACGAACGGCAGAATGGGAGCGAAAACAACAAGCACAATTGATGCTGTAATAATATCCGCGATTCTTTTTATGCATCCGGCATAGGAAAACCTCGGCCATATCCTATAGCGATTCAGGAAGGAACCGCCATCCTGCAGATTGCGGCTAACACTTTCGCTCACGGCATCACAGAATTGACCCGATATCAGGGAGGAATCCACAATAACACGGTTCTGAAGGACACAGCCGGCGGGCACAGAAACACCTGGGCCGATGATACAATCCCGTATGACCGCCTTGTCGGCTATATTGGCGCCATCGGCAATCACTGCCGGGCCTGCGATAATCGCATTTGCGCCGATGGTAACATTTCGACCAAAGGCGATTTCACCAAACAGCCGGGCATCAGCCGATATACTTATATCGTTGTTATGAATCCCCTTCTC
>JBELAA010000259.1:0-2786 GCA_049509315.1 Sedimentisphaerales bacterium
ATGGGTTTTAAGATGACCGGCGACGGCACTTTGATGGGCCGCATTCAGGCGTTTGTAAGTTACGGTATGTCCCTGACGGTGCTGCTGCTGTCGCTGCTGACTATTTTTGCCGCCGTTTATGTTTTAACCAGCGACGTCAAAGACAAGCAGGTATATACCGTTCTCACAAAGCCGATTCGCAGATTCCAGTTTGTTCTCGGCAAGCTGCTGGGAATTATTGTTCTGGACGCCTGCCTGCTGGCCCTGTTTGCGGTTATTGTTTACAGTATCACCGTAACAATGCCGCGATTCATCAATGCCGACCAGGAGCAGCTCGACCAGGTCCAAAATGAATTTTATACCGCGAGGGCCTCGCTGACGCCGGCACAGCCGGATGTAACCGCCGAGGTTGAAGAGCGTTATGAAAAGCTGAAAAAAAACCTTGAAGTTCCGGCCGGCGTGGATGAAGACCCTGTCACACGTCAAAACTACAAGAAATCGCTTGCCAGCCGCATCAAGCTCAGGAAACAGGCCGCGGCTGTCGGCGAAGAGCTGGACTGGGAATTCACAAACGTCAAACCTCTCGACCCCAATCAGAATCTGTTTATCAGGTTCAAATACGATGTTTCAAACACTCCGTTTAATATGCAGGTTTACAGCAGATGGGTCATAGGGGACATTCGCCAGCTTCAAACAGCCGGCATTCTCGATACGCCCATTTATTCGCTGGACCGCAAAGACACGCCCCGCACATCTCACGAATTTCAGGTTCCCGCCGACGCGGTGGCGCGAGACGGCTTCCTGGGGCTTGCGTTTCTGAACGTTCCTCTCAACCAAATGATTGTAATATTTCCCCTCGGAGAGGGTATCGAGGTTCTTTATAAGGCCGATACTTTCACCGCCAATTTTTTCAGGACCGTCCTGCTGGTCTTTTTTCAGCTTGTGTTTCTGGCGACACTGGCGGTTTTTGCCGGGTCGTTTCTCTCGTTTCCAGTGGCGATTCTGCTTTGCCTGGCGATTTTTACTATGGCCAATATGAGCGGTTTTATCGGGGAATCCTTCGAGTTTCCCACCAGCAAAATCAGCTGGATATACGATTATTCACTCAAGCCGTTTATTAACATGCTGCCTGAGCTTGACCGCTACAACGTTTCGAAGTTTCTTGTCCCGGCGCGTCTTTTGAGCTGGCCGCTGCTTGCATGGCTAATGTTTACGACGCTGTGCCTGAGAACGCTGCCGCTGGTGATTTTGTCTTTGATTATTTTCGCTTATCGTGAAATTGCAAAGGTTATAGTGTAAAATTTATTGTTCGTTGTTCAGGGTTCATAGTTCAGTGTCAACGAACTACGAACAATGAACTACGAACTGCTTTGGATGATTTATTATGCGTTCACGTGATATACTGATTTCAATTACAGCAGGTTTACTGGTTGTCATCTTTGTCGTTACTGCCGGTCTGCGTCTCAATTACATCAATTCGCAGAGGCAGCAAATGAAGCTCATAGTCAATGAGCCGCTCAAGAACGCCCCTCCTTCGCTTGCCTTTGCCACCGTGGCGATGGGCGCCTTCCGCGGGCTTGTAGTTGACATTCTCTGGATTCGGGCCGACAATCTCAAAGAGCAGGGGCAGTTTTTCGACGCAAAACAGCTCGCAGAATGGATTACGGTTCTGCAGCCGAGGTTCGCGCAGGTATGGGCGTTTCAGGCCTGGAATATGGCTTATAACATCTCCGCGGCCATCCCGGACGAACAGGTTGAGCAGAGGTGGCAGTGGGTGAAAAACGGTTACGAGCTTCTTCGCGACAAGGGTATTCCCCTTAACCCTCATTCTATCTTGCTGTACCGGGAGCTTGCGGGGATTTTCCAGCATAAAATCGGCTTCATCACGGATAACGCCCACAAATACTACAAGCTGCAGATTGCCCTGGCGATGGAGCCGCTGCTTGGGACGGCGGACAACGCCTGGTTCGACGCCCTGGCAAAAGCGCCCGCCCAATGGAGCGATATCGCGGCAGACCCCAACATATCGCCGCTGATTGCTGCGTTAAAGCAGGCCGATAAAAACTTCGAGGACGAAAGTCAGTTTGTGAGCAATTACCTTTCATTGCGGCAAAATCCATTGAGATTTGACCCCGCCGCGTTCAGGGTTATTGACCGTTTCCGTGGAACAAAAGCGATCAATGATTTCGACGTGTTCGCAAAGGCGTGGCAATTGCGCAACGCATGGAAGCTCGACCCTGCTCTTATGAGGGAGCTGAATCTAACCTATGGCCCCGTCGATTACCTCGACCCCAATATTCACTATCCCCTCGACTGGCGTCATCCCGATAGCCACGCCATTTACTGGGCGGTTCTCGGATTGCGAGTCGCAGGAAATAAAGTGGTCGGCGTGCGGGAAGGCAGGAAAGAATACGACGTTGCCGAGGAAAATACGGACCGTATTGTCGCGAACAGTTTGCAGAACCTTTTCAAATACGGCAAAATCTTTATGTATGACGTTCCCAGCGAGCAGCCGCCGGACAGACCCGAGGCCGCTTTTGGAGCCGAAGTTAATGCGCCTCCCCGGATGCAGAAGGATATTTTCCTTCGCCCCGACCTGCGGATGTTCGACTCTTACAGCAGGGCCGCCGAAAAAATTATCGCCAAATACATTGACCCTAACATTGGTTTTGACGAGTCGCACACGGTTCAGCTGCGAAATATGTATGGTAACGCCCTTGTTATGTTTTATCAGGCCGGCAATAAAAAGCAGGCGCAGAAAATTTACAACTTCCTCCACAATCGTTTCCCTTACCGCCCTGAATTCA
>JBELAA010000026.1:0-18917 GCA_049509315.1 Sedimentisphaerales bacterium
TGTTTTCTTCCAAGCACGGTCTGGTCCCCGTCTTTCTGTCCCGGATCCGCAATGGGATATTTACAAATTTACCCGGATAATTACCAGACCCTTTTCCCCAAATCATCCAGCTTAAACACAAATATCTTATACACTCCCATATCCACATACGCATCGCCTGCGATCAGATAACCGCCGGAGGCGCTCTTGACTATCGCGGTTGGGTTGTAGTCGGTGTTATACTCCCAGACCTTTACGCCTGCTGCTGACATTTTAACAACCGCGCCGTGGCAACCGGAACCCTGGCCGGCTATGACAAAACCATTGTCTCCTGACTGCACAAATTTCCTTCCATTATAGCAGGAATCCCCCGTTGCCGCATTGAAAGCTGCTGTGGAATTCCCGCTCGAATCCGTCTTTATCACATACATGTCGTAGTTATACCCTAACTTTGCAAGCATCGCGTAACCATTATCCGATGTCTGAATCAGGTCGATGACCCCGTCATTGCCAAGGTCATCGGTTTTATATCCGTAATTTTGTGTCCATATCACGCTGCCTAAAGAATCGGTTTTGATGAGGATTGCGTTATACGGTCCGCTGTATCCATCGCCGTTATCATACAAATCTGCTTCGCCTGCCGCGGCGAAACCGCCTCCGGACAGTGCTATCACTGAATTGAAATTCTCCGAATATCCCGGAGCATAGTCATAATCGCTCCGGAAATACTGCATGCCCGACGAATTTATGCCGGTTATCAGGGCATTGCCGTAGGGTATAAAAGTATTGCAGCTGTCTTTATATTGTGTATTACCCGCAAATATTACACTGCCGTCGGACAACATCACGGAATCGCTGCTCCCAGGATCAATAAACCCTAAACCGCAGTCAAAGTAATCAGGGGCTGATTGATTTCCTGCAGTGTCAAGCTGCATCTTAAACAACGAGCCCGATGTGCTATCAATGCAGCCCGTTACCAGGTAACCCTGCGACGGCACCTCAAAAATATTGTTCGTGATTACATCAGTTCCCGCCGGGAAATACTTGTTCCATGCCTGCGTACCTGCGGAGCTAAGTTTCAGGACAACTATGCTCCGACCGTCATCCTGCGTGCCTGCGACCAGAATATTATTTGAGGAGTCTTCCATAATGTCGTTTATCCATGGCGATACCCCTGCATTAAAAAGCTTTATGGGCGGGTCCTGAACAGCTGTCGGCGTTGCCGATACCTGGGCCGACTCCATACTCTCTCCCGAGGAATTTACAGCCGTGACGATATAGTAGTATGTCGTGCCGTTCGTAAGGATTGTATGACTATACGGGCTTGTGGCGTCGGTGATCTTTGTGCCGTTGGTCTTTGTAACGCCGGATGTCGTTGACCAGTAGATGTTATAAGATGTCGCACCACTTACTGCACTCCAGCTAATGGACACCTGCCCATCACCGGCGGATGCAGTGACACCTGTAGGGGCCGATGGGATGTCCGCTGTAGGCTTTGCCTGTGTTACCGTAAAGGTGTGACCAGATATCGTCATCGTTCCTGTGCGCTCGGCGGTGCCGCCGTTGGCCGCCACAGAGTACCCGACCGTTCCACTGCCGCTGCCGCTGCTACCGGAGGTGATGATTATCCAGCTGGCATGACTGGTCGCCGTCCAAGCGCATCCGTTAGACGTCGTGACGGTCACGCTACCATCACCACCGCCTGCAGTAAAAGATTCGGCAGTGGGAGAAATAGTGAAAGTGCAGCGCGTTGGTGCCGTAGGAAGCGTAACCTGCACACATTGACTGTAGCCGGCGAACGCCACGCAAAAATCAACGGTGCCGGAACCTGCCTCAATCTCGGTGTTCTTTATTGTCATCGTGAAAGAACACTTCGTAAAGTTGAATGTGGCAGAGGCGATACCGCCTTCTGTTTCTGTTGGTGCGATTTTTTTGCAGGTGAATTGGCCTGTTTTGGCTATGAAGCTGCCGGCAGGCAACGTAAAGGTCTGTGAGTCGAGCGTAACGACAAATTCCTCATCTACCATATTCACGCTTGTGTCTTCAACCGCTTTGTTGTGTTCTGTTTGACCGTGATTTTATCAACTCTCAGCGAATCCTTAACGCCCATAAGCAGATTTATAGGTATCGGCTTTTTACTGTTGACTATCGTCTCATTGACTTCTGCCTCGCAAATGTAATCGCCTGTCTCTATTTCGATAGTCAGCGGACAGTCAAGCCCGGCCAAATCAACGTTCTTTGCCGTAAAAGAGAATTTGCCGGTTTTCGTGTCGAATTTGAAAGAGGTCTTGGATGCGTTTTCGGTTCTGGCATAGTTGTATTTACTACCTTTCTTAAATGAATTGCCGTCGATGGGGAAGGTCTCGACACAGGGACTGACCGTATCGTTGGAATCAATGGTTACCTGGATATAGTCCGCCCCGGAAATATCGTCTGCCGTAGCGTTCATATCGCCTGAAACGGCGATTGTTCCAATACCGACGATTTTGCCTGCTGTTACCGTGCATTTTTTAACCGATAGAGCATCCGGAATGACTGCCGATACCTCGCTTGAATAGGCGGTTTCAATTAAATTCGCATCTACTGCCGTAATGACATAATAATAGGTTGTGCTTAGAGCAACATTGCTGTCGTTATAATCTGATTCTGTTAAAAGGGAATTATTCAATTTGCTGTAACCGCCGCCCGAAGTCGTTGAACGGTACACATTATAACCAGCCACATCGCCTTCGTTATTATCGTTCCAGTCGAGCACAACCGTTGTGTCATTGACTATTGCCGTTAGGCCCGCCGGTTGCGATATTATTTTTGATATTATCACCTCGCCGCCGTCCGGCACAGCGTCGAACATAATGTATTGCGTCAAACCAACCGTCACGACCGATGATTCCTCCGTAACACTATTTTGCGAAACGCTGACCGCTCCCCAGCCCGGCGGAAAAGGCCTGCGTATTGTCAGCGGGTAATTGTAAATCGTGTCGTTGAGAGTATCTGTTACCGATAAAGTGATACTATCACCCATATTGGACGTTTCTGAAACCGACACGTCATTGCGTTCCCTTATGTAGCGAACAACATTTGCAAAAGTCGCCACCCAGTGTGTGTCCCTGTGGGTATCAAGATAATTTAAGCTCGCCCTGAGAACCGTTGACGGAAGCGGCGAATACCCTCCGTCGCTGTCAATACCGTGTATGAGAAATACGCACCATCCCTTTGAGGCCGCGACGCTTGCGAATTTCGTATTGAAATCCGCTGCCGTATTCGGACCGGCGGCGGAGTTGCCGCAAATTATCGAGCTTATCTGGTAAAAGTTCGAAGGGGTGTTCGCTTCGATGGCGCCCTGGCAGTGCCGCCCGGCAATATAATATGTCGCGGTAAGTGTCTGGTCGCTGGGACTGCAATAAGGATAGGCAATCGTAAGGCATTGCTGACCTGATATGTGCGAGTTAACGGCATCCTGAGAATCCGCCAGCTCCGTCGTCTGTTGCTCGATGGTCAGTCCGCCCAAAGAAGAATGTGACATAGTATGACTGCCGATTTCGTGCCCCTCAGAAGCAGCGGCTTGCAGGGCGGTCCAGTTAGGCCCCCAGTTGATGACGGGATACAAAGTCATCTTAAAACCATATTCATCGAACATAGGTATTGCTATAGCGGCCTGATTTGAGCAGCCGTCGTCGAAAGTGTAAGTTACCGCCGCCGTCTTAAATCCAGACCAGTTGCCCACCTCGTAAGGGGAATCAACTGTGCCGGCATAACCCGTTCCGACCGCTGCAAGAAATGCGGCTAATAAGAAAACTACCTTATCGGGCTTCATAAAACCTCTCCTGTTTCGGCTTGATGACCACAGCGACCCATAAAAAAAGCCGCTTAATAAATACGACTTACAATACCTCCGCAAGGTAAATCGGCAAAATCCCCGCCCCCCTTAAGTTCCTCTAAGGCAGATTAACGTCCGTCGTCGCGTTAACGTCGCCGAAATTGATGCCGAAGCCCGTCACGCCGTGAACGTCATCGATATCCGTGTTTTTAAGCGACAGCGTAAATGCCCCCGAGCTGAAATCGAAACTGGCCGCGGCTATGCCGTTTTGGTGCTCAGTGGCCTTTTTTGAACAGGTAAATTTTGTCTTTCTCGATATGAAGTTGCCGTCCGGTATCGTCCACATTTGTGTCCCGAGTATCACGTTGACGTCCTCCTTAACCATATTCACGTCCGCGTCCCAGGCCGAGAAACCGCCCTTGACCGTCATTTGGTCGCTGCCTGTCTTTGTTGTGTTCTGTTTGACCGTGATTTTATCAACCCTCAGCGAATCTGTAACACCCATAAGCAGATTTATGGGTATCGGCTTTTTGCCGTTGACCTTCGATTCGTCGGCGTTCACCGTTGCGCTGTAGCCGCCAATTTCAATAGTCAGCGTCAGCGGGCAATCCAGGCGCGTCAGGTTGATTTTACTTGCTGAAAAACTGAAAATTCGCGTTCTCGAGTTATATTTGAACGACTTTCTTACCCTTTCCACCGTCTTCGAATAGCTGAAATTATTGTTCCTGAATGTGTTGCCGTCCACGGGAAACGTCAGAATGCAGGGGTCGCTCATTTCGTCCGAATAAATTGTAACCGTTATATCGCTGTTCATTTGAAAATCCGAAGCCATAGCGCCTAATTGCCCCTTGACGGTAATCGCGTCGCCAGCCGTCGTTACAACAGGCCGGTCTTTCGCCTTAACCGTGCATTTGGTTATAATGGGGTCGCTGATTCCAAGCTCAAGTTCTCCAGCCCAGGCGTCATACATCTGTGCGTGCTGGGGTCCGTCATCGAATATAGTATGATTGGCGGTATATTTCGCCGCGCGTGGTTTTACATAAGCGTAATCTTCTTCTGCCGAAACGCTCTTGTCGCCATCTGTATCCGCCGCACCATCCATACCCTCAACTAAGTAATGCGAGAAAACACCGTTCTGCAAAGCGTCGGTTTCATACGATTCTTCGCTGGCGGCGCAGGCGGTTACAACCACCCCCCTGCCGTTGTCGCGAAGGTCTTTGGTTTGCACATCGGAGGTGGTAGTAAGTTTTACTCCCGCCCTGGCCGCCGTATAGCCGGCTAAAAAGCCGGTGGTAAAATCACCGTTCTGAAATACACTTCCGCTCCCGCTCCTGATAAGACCTTTTCCTCTTACGCCGTTCCTCGTGGCGATTAAGCCCTTGATGAAACCGCCGGAAAAACACGAATCCAGCATCACGACATATTCATCCGTCGGCAGCGCTCCGATCCACGCCCCGAGCTCGTCATCCATAATATCATTATCGAATGAATCAGTTAGTGCGTCGTATGGTAATATTGAGGCATGTCCGCTTGTGTCATCGTGTGACCCGTGGCCCGAAAAGAAAAACAGGCACAGGTCGCTGTCCAGCACCTTACCTGCCATAACCGAAATAGCCGACTGTATCGCGTCTTTCGTCGCGGCGTCGTTCAGCAGCATCGTTATATTTTCACTTTTCCAGTTGCCCATCGCCAGCAGCGCATCGCAAACATCTCTGGCATCTTTGTCGGTATAAAACAATTCAGGCACGTCCGGCGAGTTCTGATACTGTGCAACTCCGCAAATCACTGCGTAATATTTCGTCGGAGGGGCGCTCTCACTGTCGTTGATGTAAACCCTGACGTCGTCTAAACACACCCCGTTACCGTATCTTGCGTTTCCTAAAAAGCCTATTGCATAGGTCGAGCTCAGATGCGGCAGCGTTATTTTCCTTTTGGTCCACGTCTCAACGGCGGATGTATAGCTTGCCAGTTGTACCCAGCCGCTGGTCGCGCTCGCTCCTTTCTTATTATAATAAACTTTCAGAGTATCCTGTCCCCCGGCTAATCCTTGTCTTTGCTGGTGATAAAATTCCAGTGTCGCCGTTATGTTGTTGATATCTATATCGGGATTCACCTGGAAATCTATCGATGGGGTGATTAACCATGTTGCGTGGTCTTCAAATTGGTTGCCGAAAAATAATAGCGCGTTGTAATTGCCGCTGTGAGGCCCGTCGTTGTTCATCGAATCGGTATCGCCGGCATATTGTATCCAGTCAAAGAGCCAGGTTATATATGCTACCGTCCAGCCCGAAGGCGCACCGCCTGAAAAGGGACTTTCAAAACCTTCCGAAAGCAGCGTCGTTACCCCTTCGGTAATCGCAGGAAATGCGGCAAGTAAAAGCAGTGATATTATCAGACCACCCTTGAAAAACGCTTTCTTGCTCACTTTTTTTACCTTCTCAATAATTATAATGATTATATTGAAATAAGTCGTCTAAAACCATCCTATACTTCAATTATACTGTTTTGCCGCCATTGCTGTCAAATTAAGCAGTAAAAAAACAACCTTTCCGCCGCCCTTCCTATCGAAAATCCCTTGCATTTCACCCCTTAAATCATTATAATAAACTTGTTAAGATGGGGCAACTTGCAGGGATGCACCTGGTTCATCCGTTTCTCGTATTATATGGATACGGTGTATGAAGCGGAAGCTTTTTTTTCGGAGATAATTTACTATGGCCGGCGGTATGTTCTACTCACTCAAAGAAGCCAGCGAAAAACTGGGAAAAAGTGAAGATGAGGTTCGCAATCTCGTAAAAAGCGGGCGGCTGCGCGAATTTCGCGACGGGTCGAACCTACTTTTCAAAGTCGATGAGGTCAATGCGATGTTGAGCGATACAAGCTCGCTCGGAATGGAAAAACCGAAAGAAACGCCCGCGGAGGCGAAGCCGCAGACCGAAGGTGAGGCCGAGGAAATACTTCTTGCGCCCGATACGCCGGCCAAATCAAGCGAGGAAATCGAATTATCCGACGCCGACACCCAGATTGTCGAGGATGGCATAAAAGTCCTCGGCGAAACGGATTCCGATACCGCAGATGCTCTCAGGGAAGGCGACGCAACCTTCAAAGGTCTCGAAGAGCCGGCGGCAGGGTCGCCCGGAAAAGAGTCGTCTCTTGAGGAAATCGAAAAAGACGTCAGTTTGGACACTTTTGGCTCCGGCTCAGGCCTGCTCGACTTGTCTCTTCAGGCAGACGACACCTCATTAGGCGGCATATTAGACGAAATTTACACCCCCGGCCAGGAAGCCAAAGGCGCAGCACCCGCCGCTTCAGGAACCGCGGTTCCCCCAACAGCAGCGGAAAGTTCCGCCCTTGAGGTCGCAGCCGAGGCAGACCAGATGATTTCGGAAGGACAATTTCCCGAAGCAGCAGTTGCGCCGGCTATCGGGGCAAGAGCGCTCGCCTTCGAGCCCGAACCCGACGCGATGAGCAATGCTTTGGGCGTTATGCTGTTTATACCGCTACTTGCGGTAGTTTACACCGCGATTGTCGCGGTAGCGGGCTTCAGTTTTGTTACGCCGGCTATTCTCAAGACCGTTCAGGGTTTTATCTGGTATATAGCTATTGGCTTAGCCGTCGTATCGGGTCTGATTGCCGTTGTCGGGATGATGGCCGGCGGCGAAAAGAAACCGAAGGCCCCAAAGGCGCCGAAACCGCCCAAAGTCAAAAAAGAAAAACCGCCTAAACCGGAAAAAGCTAAAAAGTAAAAACTCTCGTTTTTGGAAAATAAAAAAGGAAGCAGGTTTTAACTGCTTCCTTTCTTTTTTTGAATCATTTCTTACAGTTTTAAATCCAAGTAGAACTGCTTAATTACTTTTTTCTGCGAAGTAAGGCAAGGCCGCCCAAACCAAACAGGGCCAACGTCGCCGGCTCAGGAATACCTGTTAACCTCACATTGTCAATATAAAAGTAAACCGGAGCATCTGCAACGAACGCAAAAACGATAAATCCGTAGTCATCAGTCGGGCTAGCATACTCTGGGGTTTTATATTGGCCGTAGTCAAGTATACAATGCATAGTCCCACCCATTTCCAAACTAAACTGCGAATTGGCCATCTCAGTCAATCCGTTAGTTTGAGTGCTAAGGACTATTTCCTCTACTTGCGCCCAGGTAGCAGAACTGCCCGGTTGGGCAACGGCATAGATATCGAATTCTATTAGGTAACTATTCCAGAAATCGGTATGTATATCCCTTCCCATGAACAACAAATCCCAACCGGTGACGTTTGCCCTCAAACTGTAACCGCCAGACGATGACCAGTTATTGGAATATTCGTATCTTGAGGGCATTACTAAAGGGTCATCAACGTAAACGGTGGCGGTCCAGCCGGTTGCTCCGGTTGCGGTGTTGTCATACCAGCCATCGTTCGTTAACTCAAAATCGCCGATGGGGTCATATTGTGCGTAGGTTGTTGAGGCCAAAAACAGCGAGACAACCACAATAAGCAGCTTCTTGTTCATCTTTCTCCTCCTTCTTAAAGAGAAAAAACAAAAGCTATCTACTTTTTAAAAAATATTCAATTATTTTCTTCTGCGAAGCAGAGCAAGGCCGCCCAAACCGAGCAGAGAAATTGTCGCCGGCTCTGGAATATCCCAAGCCATTAACCAGGCGTCATCAAAATTCAGGTAAGACCCTGTTACAGATTCTGAATTGACCTGGATAACGAAATTTATCCACTCAGCATTTGCTGGCACTTGCGATTTATACTGGCTGTAGTGAACCGCAATGCAAGTATCCTGACCATTGTAAAAAGTAAACTGCGAATAGTCAATAGGCTGAAAACCACCGCCTGGACCGCCCTGAGCGTCAAGGTATATAGCAGATATCTCCCCCCAGTCACTACTGCCAGTGAATCTGACATCCAAACGTAATGCATCATTGGCAAAAAAATCATCTTTGACACTTCTTGACAATATATTACCCCAATTGTTACTAGGACTCATCACATTACATGGAATCTTCAAGCTGGTATAATCTAATGTACTCCAAGTATCATCGAAAGAATCAACGGGCAATCCTGTAGTTAAATCAATCCAACCATCACTTTCATGTTCCCAGTTGCCGATGAGAACAGTATCTTGTAGTGTTGGTGGTATAGCGTAGGTTGCTGATGCCAAAAACAGCGTGACAACCGCAAATAGCAGCTTCTTTTTCATCTTTCTCCTCCTTCTTAAAGAGCGAAAACAAAAGCTATTTATTTGTATTAAAACACAGAAGCCGAACACATTTAAAACAGCGTTTTAGATTCACCACTCTTGACCCTTATATTTTACATCTATCGTTTTAAAAAAGTCAAGGATTTTTTGAAAAAAGTTTCAAATCGTACCTGTTCAAAACCGCCTTTTTCGGTTTAAAAACGGGTATTTGGGGTGTTTCAATAAAGATTTCCTTTTTATTTGGACTAAGAAAGTAACATCGTATCCCCGTAGTATCAGCTTTGATTTTGTGTATAGGGGCAATGTCAGGCCGTGAGAAAAAACCCAAGGCACCGAAACCGCCCAAGCCGCCGAAGGTCAAAAAAGAAAAACCGCCCAAACCGGCGAAAGAGAAAAAAGACAAATAAATAATCTTTGAAACATAACCGCATAAACAAAAGGGTTGTCCCGATTTATCAGGACAACCCTTTTACTTTTACGATTACGATTAACTTATGGTCCCGTCTGAAGCCACTTACCTGCGAGGATGGCAAAGTCCCCGAACTCCACATGCTTATCGCCGTTCAAATCGGCGCCGTCGCACCAGTAGGGCTGCGGACAGTTAGACAGCCAGTAATTGCACAGCCAGGCCAAATCAGCCAGGTCAACGAAGTTATCACCAGTCAGGTCGCTTGTGAACGACCTCACATATACCTCGTTGATATCGAATGTAAACGTCCCCGTTTCGCCCCAGTATCCGGCCACACGAATATAACAGGGCATGCCCGCTCCGGCGATGAAGTAAGCCGGCTCCTCATCCCAGGAGTTGAGGCACGCTGCCTCGTCAAACTCATCCAGCCAGCCGAGATACGCCGGCTTAAGAACGCCAAGGGTCGCATCGAAATTCGCGGTCTGGAATTTAACATTAAATATTCCGCTATGCGCCGGGGTAAATAAATACCAGACGTCGACGGATGAGCCGCCGCAGCACGATTTGCCGTCTTTTGTCGCGCGAACCGTAGTTCCCGCGTATGTGCCCATCTTGCCAATCACTTGTGCATCCTGCCTGTCGTCGTTGGCAGGTCCGGCGACGCCGGCGGTCAGTTGTATTGTGAAATCGCCGTTGTCATTTTCTCCCTCGACGCCGATAAGATACGACTTACCCGCCCCGGCCTTGAAATAATAAGGCCAGCCAGCTCCCATTGGCGCTTTATTACCATCACAATCGTCGAGAACGCTTACGCCGTAGTAGCTGCCCGTTATATTTATGTCATATACGCCTGCCACCGAAGGGGTAAACCGATACCATACGTCATTGTCAAAAGCCCCCCTTGTAGTTCCGGCCGTTACGGCATCAGCGGCTATTGTCAGGGCGTTACTGCACAGGTCATTTGTCAGCGGTGCGCCGTAATAAGAAACCCGAAGCATATACGGTCCCGACTCGCCCCATAGGCGCGCAACACGAATGTAATAAGAAGTGCCTGCGACGGCGTTCAAATACGCCATTCTGCCCGGCCAGACCTCTGTAAATAAAACCGCTTTTCCGCCGCAATCCTGGTAAACCGTTACGGTCGAATAATCGCTCACCAGGTTTACCTCGTATACGCCGTTTGTCGTCGGCGTAAATTTGAACCATACATCGTATTTATCGTCCTCTCCCCGATACTTTTTAACGTCGCACAAGGCGCCTTCGGTCGTGCCCGCGTAGTTAACATCCGCGGCTATCTCTAAAGCGGTATCGCAGCGGTCGTTTGTTATCGCCGGCCCGTAATGCGAAACCGTGAAGGAATAGTAACCGCCTTCCCAATCCGGTCTTATCCGAATATAGTATGCCTTTCCCGCCTGCACGTTAAACCTGGTATTGTCCCAGGAGTAGCCATTCAGCAGCTCATTGCCGCCGCAGCGGTCAAATATGGCCACTGAGGTGTCAAATCCTATATCAGTGAATTCCAGTGATAGCACCTCATTGGCTTCCGCAACAATGTAATACCACGCTTCGTTATCGACGTTTAAATTTCCGCCGACAGGCATTCCTTTTAATATTTCGCCGGCCTGAGCACAGGGCATTACGGAAGACCCCAGCGCAAAGTCAACGTTCGCCGTTTCCTCGCTTCCGGCGAAAACATTTACGACTTTCACAACGTTCCACGATTTAATGCCTGAAGCGTCGAATTCGTAACAGGGCATTACCGCCCGCACCATGCCGAACCAGCCCAGCCCGATGTTGTCCAGCTCATAGTGTCCCGGCCGGTCAATAACCGTGCTGGCAACAACGCTGCCATCGGCGTCGCGTGAATTCGTGCACGCCTGAACGATAATCGGTCCGCCCTTATATGTCGCCATATCGCAGGTAACGGTTCCGCTTATGCTGCCTACTTCCCCGATTTGCATATCCGTCCGGTTTCGTTCGCCGTCGTCTATACCCGAGTCGTAATTACCCGTGTGGCTGTTCAAAGTTACGAACCTACCTGGCAGATAATCAGGCATAATTTCCCACGGAATCGAAAAATCCACCCCGCCCGGCCCTACGTGAACGGCAAAAGAATCTACATTCTCCCAGTAAGAATAGCCGGCATCCTCGGTATATCTATAATAAAGCTCCCCGTAGCCCCACTCGCCGTCGTTGTATATCCTCAGTCGTATACTGCGAAGCTCGTCAGTATTATTGCGATTATAGCTCAGATACAAATCATAAGTCGCCTCGTCATAATTGTATTGCCTGAAATTGTGAATGAATATCGACCCATACAGCCGGTCATCGTCATAACCCATATACAAGCCGGCGATATCGACGTTATGGACCGCCGTTGAATTTTTCTCGGTGTCCCCCTGCGGGTCATTGAAAACCAGCTGATTTGGCATCCATACGCCGACAAACTCGTCGCCGTCATAATTACGTTTCTGCCAGGGATACAGCACCTCTTCGAGATAGAACAGCCCGCTCGGCTGCAAATTGAGGTTCGTCTGCCAGGAATGCTGCGTAAACGTCGGGACAATTCCCCCTAAGGTCGCGTCGTTGCCTAATCCTGCGCCGAACGTCCCCTGCTTCGGCATATTCCACTTGTCAAATTCAGGCAAAATGTCCCGCGGATTAACCGGCTTCGGGTAAGCGGCTGTGCCTCCAAATATCGGGTTCAAATCCACGTTCTGCACATTGTCCGTCGTTATGCCGCTACGATTGGCCGACACCCCTTTCATTTGCCCCTCGTAATCGCCCCAGTATTCGAATGTGGCGTTTGATATCTTGCTGCGGTCGACGGTTATCGTCCCCGCCAGCACCCCGCCGCCCCAGTAGCCGTTGGACATTTCCAGCTCGGCCATAAAATCGAAGTTGTCTGTTTCAATACTCTCCACGTCCCAGGTTGCCGACCAGTCGTCTTCCGGCATCCGATAATTTAATGTCCCGCTCTCAAATCCGCCAAGGGCATTGTATTTGAGAGTCATTGTTCCCCTGGCAATTGAATTCGAATCCTTAATGTTGTATGTCTCTGTCGTATCGATTGCCTGCGTTATCAGCGTGCCGGCGGTCAGGTTTTTGCGTATCATCGCAAGCTTGTCGTCGATTTTGTCCTTAAGGTCGTAAAGCCGGCTGTCTATACTCAGTAAATCGTCGTTCTGCGGGTCGTCCTCGCTGAGTATATAATTTACAGCCGAAGTGTAATAATCTATTCCGTTAATCAGGTCCTGCCTGGCCTGGGCCAAAAGTGCGCCGCCGTTGGCCGGATGACCCGGCGTCGGCAGCACCTTCAGCAGGTTCGGGTATCGTCCCAGCAGGTCGTCTTCTATGCTCAAGCCCCCGCCGCATAACTTCTCGATTATCATGTTGTTGGCGTCGGTAAATATGTCGTATGCCGTCTGCATTTCAAGCTGACTTTTCAAAAAGTGCAGCGCCGCCTTCAGAACCAGGACGTCGCCGTAATCCACCTCGAGATTGCTTTTAAGCCCAGTCTCGTCAGGACGAAAAACAATACTGAACCGGTTGGTCGGCGTCTCCGTGATTCTGTCCAATTCGGCGATTACCGACTCAACTTCCGGCGCCGCCGTATTATGCGCAAAATCGAAAAAACCCGGCAGCAGCTCGTCAAAAATCTGGTGCTTCATATCGCTGACGTTCGGCGTCTGCACCGGCATTACGTAATTGCCGTAAACCGGCGCCGGGTAAGCAGGCAGGTTTATATCTAACTGCCGGTAAGAATCCCCCGTTACGGTTATTCCGAATTCACGGGCAAATTCCTCCGCGCTGTCGACGTTGCCGCCGTTGTCTCTCACTCCCCACATAATCATCCGCGATAGCGAGTGCAGGAATATCAGCTCCCTGTCGTTGGCGCAGCCCGTGCAGGCCGGGTCATTGATGCAACTATTGAATGTCTCATAAGCCAGGCGCAGCCCCGACAACGAGCCCTCGAACATATAAGCACGCCCCTGTGAAAGACAACTGCCCGCGTCAGCCGCCAAAACGCTGTTTGCCCCGACGGCAGCGCACACCACGCACAAAATCATCGCTTTGCGTAACATTCCTGTTCCTCCTTCGAATCCTTTTCGTTTTTGCTTACCGATACCGGTTTCAATTCATAATCCACGCAAATGTCCCTGCCGGTTCTTGTCCGGCCTTCATTATTCAAAACATAAACGCCGCTCGCGTTGAACGTCTGCGACAATACATCCCACCTGATATTGTTCCCTTCGAGCGTGCCCCCCTGCCTGTTTTTCACGGTTCCGTGCCCCCGCAAAATTATTTCCCTCAGCCGGTTCTGCACTTCCGCACGCCTGCTTGTCACATCCAGCACTATGGCTCCGTTTTCTATAATCTTGTATTCGAAATTTATCGCTTCTATCCTCGTAACGTTGCTTATATCGATATCTAATGACCAGCCCTTCCCGCCTTTCAAATAGCCCACAAGCCCCTCCTCGCCGTCTGGCCATTCCCTCGCGCACAAGCTGACCGGATCCTGCTGCCGGCTGTCTCCCTGAAATTCACGAAAAACCGTGATTCCCAAGTCGCGGATTTTCACTTCCTTGACAACAGGCGTCCTGAAAACGCCGAATTGCCTCCCCTCCGCCGTCAGCTCGCTGAAATGGACCCAAAATTCGGGATTTAGCCCTCCCGCTGAATACTTGACGTATTGAACCTCCCCCATCACGTTTTTCTCTTTTTCCTGCGGAAAACTCGACTGTGCCGTCAATTTGCCGTTCTGCGAAATCGGGGCTTTATAACTCATCAAAACAAAAGCAGACAGACACATCCCCCAGGTAATAAAAAAAACCAACCTCCTGCTCAATCGCAGATTTCTTTTCCTGATGCCGTTGACCACTATCACCACTCCTACAGGGCAATTCCTTCACAGCCTTCTAATTATCAATCCTCACATTTTACAATCCCAATGCCTCCCCTGTCAATCCCGGCGCCGCCCTTCCTGAAAAATTTAGCCCTCGGAGCGCATTCTCGGCTTCCGAGAGAGTCCCGCTTTGCGGGGGGGCAGGGAAACACAAAACGGCGGGGGATATTAAACTACTAAGTTAGTAGGATATCAAATTGCGGATTTCGGATTTCAGATTTTATAAGCAATTCAAGACACCGTACTGCCTAAAGCGATTAAAAATTCTTATTGAGAATTTCGATAGCCCGGCGACAAAGCTCCCGGCCATAATCGGTCCACTGGCCTGTGCCCCAGTAACGGTAACAGCTTGTCTGCGACAAAAGCAAATAATAAAGTGCTTTGCGAAAACGGGGGTCGGCGGTTGAAACGCCGGCGGCAATGGCCTTGGCATTGAAAAGCGCGCTTGCCTGCTCCATAGGCCCCAGGACCTTCTCGTAGCCCTTCACCCACGAGATATTATTTGTCCAGCTTCCCCCTTCCATATTAAAGCGGTAGTCCTCTTTTTTCAGTTTATCGATGACTTTTTCCAGCTCATCGTGGCCGGCGCCGTCTTTGAACTGCTTCCAGATTTTGAACTGGTGGAGCGGCTCAATCGCGGGAAAATCGTCTTCCTTCACACCCAGCGAATCGAGGTATTCGAGATACTCGGTAACGTTTACGGCGGGAGTTTCCGTGCCGCTGCTTTCGGCGATTGCGTCTTTGTATTTGCCGGGGAATTCGTTCATCATCACGCCGCCGTTTTCGCCGTCGGCAATTTGCGTTACCAATGACGGAACCGATTTGCCGGCTACGGCGATTCGATTAAGGCCGAGCGCCTCGTAGTATGGTTGCATTTGCCCGATGAGCTTGGTATCACTGCCCTGTGTTTTGATAATGGCGGTGATAGTAAGCGTTTGGCCTTTCGAGTTTTTCGCGATTAGCCGGTGCGGCTGATGCGGGTATTTCAGCCCCCAGCCATTCTCGACAAGCTCGACTGTATGCTCCTGAACGAGGACCCAGCGGTAGCCGCAATCCTTTAAGGTTTTAACAAACTCGTAGAAAACGTCCGGGTGATTCGGCAAAGCCATTTCGGAAGGTGAAAACCCCCTGATTCTGGCAAGCGCCTCAAGGCCGAAAATCGCTGCGAAGAATTGCTGCCACGCCCGAACGTGCAATCGGTAATCCTGTGCCGGCGTCGAGGGCGCGACTGCGTGACCCCAGGGGGTGCCAAGCCATTCGACGCATCCGCGGTATTTTTTGTCGCAGGTGATATTTTTGAGGTTTTCGAAAACGTCGTTAAGCTTCATTTTGCGTAAGCCGTGAAGCAGCGTTCCCGAGTAATCGAACATACAGCGGGGGTGTTTACCCTGCTTTACAAGCTCAGGTATGAAATCGCCCATTCGCTTGTAGCATTGATGAAAAACAGTCGCGTTGTGATTGTCGCCGGTGTTTGGGTGTCTCATCATATGAGCCAGATTGCTGATTTCGTCGGCCTGTGTAAGCTCCTGGTCAGGGTTCGGAATGATGGGCTGGTGCATATGAAGCGCAATTGCGTAGGCGCTTTTGACCTTGTCCCAATCAATCGGGCTTGTGGGAAAAAACACAGGTTTATTGTTAATCGCCGAGGCAATCAGGTCTTCCGAGCCGGAAATATTCGGCACGCCGTCGATATATTCTGGTATCGTTGTCATTCTTTTACCTTACCCTGTAAAGGAATTAACTTCAAGAAAAACCGCGCCCTTCTATGATATTATTTGTTCAACGCTCCCATCCAGGGCTGCCTTGCGAAGGGCGGCAGCGTAAACGACTCCTGCAATAACCGGACGTCCACACGTCCACGCCAAGAGACGAGGTCATTCCACCGGCCGCCGGCAGGTAACAGCCCAGCGTATAATCCATAAGCATTCTGCGCGAGCTGAAACGCCACGTAAGGGTGCGAAGCGAATGTTTCTGTCTTTGAACCCAGCCGTGTGGTATTCCCTGTGTGTCGCGGTCATAAAACAGGGGGACAACCTGCTTTTCGAGCACCTCATACAGCGATTGAGTATCGAGGTGGTCCTGCCTGTCCCAGTTGGAATGCTCGCTGCCTGTCCCGATTGCGAAACCGTTTGCGCCGTCGTATGCCTCGGCCCACCAGCCGTCTAAAATCGAGATATTGAGTCCGCCGTTCATCGCAACTTTCTGGCCGCTGGTGCCGCAGGCCTCTAAAGGCCTTCTCGGCGTATTAATCCACGCATCGACACCCTGAACCAGATGTCGGCATACGTTAAAGTCGTAATTCTCGATAAATATGATTTTGCCGACAAACCGCGGGTCCCTGCAGAACCTGAAAACCATTTGAATGATGTGCTTGCCTTCGTCGTCTTTCGGATGTGCCTTGCCCGCGAAAACGAACTGCACCCGCCTGCCGGGACTGTTGACAAGCCGATCCAGCCGGGCAGGGTCGCTGAACAGAAGCCCCATTCGTTTGTATGCGGTAAAACGCCTCGCCACGCCGATAGTCAGAGCGTTGGGGTCAAGCTTGGCCTGCTTGATATAGTTCTCATCCGCTTTTGGGCCTCGCGCCCTTTCCTGGCGTTCCGCAGTCCGATCGATGTATTCAGCCAATCGAGACCGCAGAAACTGGTCTTTTTCCCACAGCTCACTATCCTCGATTTGTTCTATCGCCCGCCAGGTGGACGGGACGTCTATCATTTCCCGCCAGTTATTCCCGATGTATTTGTTATACAGCTCCGCCATCGGCTTAGCCAGCCAGGCGTCGATATGAACGCCGTTGGTGATGTAGTTAATGGGCGTTTCATGCTCGCCGACGCCGGGGAAAAGCTTGTTCCATACAGTTTTGGTAATTCTTGCGTGCAGGGCGGACACCGCGTTTCGATACCGCGACATTTTGAGCCCAAGGACGGTCATTGAAAACGTCTCCTTTTCGTTTTCCGGGTTGATACGACCGAAAGACAAAAGCCGCTTATCGGTAAGTCCGAGCTGACGCTGTAAAGGTTCCAGGTTTTTTTTGACCAGCTCCGGGTCGAAGACGTCGTGGCCCGCCGCAACAACCGTGTGAGTGGTAAAAACACACATCGACGCGGCCTGCTCGACTACATTATCGAAGATTTGGCCGTCCCTTTCCATCAGCGTTCGCGCAAGCTCCAGCGACGCGAAGGCACTGTGTCCCTCGTTCATATGTATCACCGACGGAACAATTCCCAGCACGTTAAGCGCGCGTATGCCGCCCACGCCCAGAATAATCTCCTGCCTGATTCTCATCTGCCGGTCGCCGGCGTATAACCGGCTGGTAAGATTGCGGTCCTGCTCGGAATTGCCCTCGACGTTTGTATCTAACAGCAATAACAGGTTTCGCCCCACGCGGACCTGCCAGATACCGACCCAGATTTGATAAGTTTCGATACTGACCGTGATTCTTATCGGCTGACCGAATTCGTTTTTGACCGTTTCGACCGGCAAAATATGCTCGCTGGAGGAAAAATAATGCTCCTGCTGCCAGCCGTTAGCGTCCAGCGACTGGTCGAAATAGCCGTGCGTGTAGGCAAGGCCAACGCCGACCATCGGGATACCGAGGTCCGACGCCGCCTTGAGGTGGTCGCCCGCCAGGACGCCCAGACCCCCTGAGTAAATGGGCAGCGATTCGTGCACCGCGAATTCCGCGCTTAAATAAGCCACGGGGTGAGCGCGTAAAGGCCCGGCATACCACGCGCCCCAGACTTCACTTGCGCCAAGGTACTGCTGAAGGTTGTCGAATGCCTCATCTAAGCGTTTGAGCATCTCCGAATCTTTGCTCCTGCGGTCAATTACGTCCTCTGCCAGCCGTTCCAGAAATTCCACAGGGTTGTGATTGACCTGTCGCCAAAGCTCCGGGTCTATATCCCTGAAAATTTTGACGCATTCGGGATGCCAGGCCCAGTATAAATTTTTGCTTAATTCTTTAAGTTTTTGTGCGAGCTCCATCATTATCTCCAGTTGATTAATTCCCTGTAAATACCTTCAGTTTTTGCTGCGATTGCCTCCCAGGTGAAGCCAAAGGCCGCCTTGACCCTTCCACGTTCTCCCATCCAGCGGGCGTGCGGAAAATTATTGAATATCTCTTTTATCCCCCAGCAAATCGAACCGGGATTATCACAAACAACCAGCCCGTCATTGTTATGAGTAACAATTTCGGCAGGCCCACCGCTACGAGTAACAACTACGGGTTTTCCCGCCGCCCACGCCTCCAGCACGACGATTCCGAACGGCTCATTTCGGCTGGGAACACATACTACGTCGGCGCTTTTATAAAGGTTGATTAAGTCGCCGTTCATTCCCATACTGCCTAAAAACCGCACCGCGTGCCTCACACCAAGCTCATTTGCTCGACGTTCGAGCGTTTGTTTCATATAGCCGTCGCCCGCGAAAACGACCTTGGTGTCGGGTCTGTGGTTAAGTATCTCGGGGACGGCTTCGAGCAGCAGGTCGGGACCTTTCTGGGTAGCGAGCCGTCCGACAAACAGAACCATTGGTTCCACCGGCCCGACGCCGTAGCTTCGCCTGCATACACCAGGGTCGATAAAGCCGTCGAAACGCGAGCAGTTTATCCC
>JBELAA010000260.1:0-4504 GCA_049509315.1 Sedimentisphaerales bacterium
CAGTGTTTGGGCTTATCGGCGGCAAGCTGCCTTTTATCCTGCTCGGTCAGGCCGAAAGGCAAAAGGTCATTGAAATCGGCTTCGACAAGGTCGTCGAAACTTATATAAATCGGCTTTATATTATTTTGCCCGCAGAGCCGGTCGGTGATTTCCCGGTATCTGGCCCGCCACGAATCAAGGCCCGCCCCCATAAGTCGCGCCGCCGTCTCCGATTCATTGGGCGTATCTCTCTCTTTCTCGAATGGCGTAAGCTCGCCCTGATACGAATCGATAACAACAAGCACCTTGCGAGGCGCGTTATCATTCATTTTATCGCCAAGGACCCGCAGCGCCGTAACGATGCCGAGATTATCCGTAACCCCGCCGTCCAAAAGATAAAAATACGGGTTGTTGGGGTCCATTTTGCTTGTGAACCGCAAAGGCGGCATCGCCAAAGGAAAATTCGCGCTGGCCGTTACGCCCGCCGATAACGGCACCTGCAAAACAAAATTGTCGGGGTCCGCCTGGCGTTTGCGTGTGTCCGCTAATTTTCGTTCCCTGCAGCGGTGGTAATAGCCGGCCAGATTATAATCGCGCAGGTTGTCGGGCGAAAACGGGAATATCACCGCGTTATTATAGACAGTCGCATTGGCAAACCAGTATGGCAGCAGGACCTGCCGGTTGGAATCCGTCGCGGGGACAAAAACATCTGCGAGCGTCAGCGTCGCCTTGCGGATAGCGTTGGGGTCTCGCATAGATTTGAGTTTCGCTTCGCGCCAGCGATAGCCGAGCGGGTCATCGTCAATCGCCTGCTCGAATCGCTGGCTCCTGTCGTCGAAGCCCAGGTAGTTCCAGGGCAATAGCGTCCGCAGAAAATCCGCTATAAAATCCTTATACACGCCCGCAAGATGCCTCCTGACGCACGGGTCGATTTTCTGCTCCGCTGTCGGCTTCTGCTTACAGGGACATTTCACAGCTGTCGGCTCAACCGCCGACGCAAATGAATAACCATCGCCTGAGCCGTTAAAATAACTGTAATCGCGCAGAGTCGAAATATAAGCGCTCACCGCAAAGCCGCCGCCCGATACGCTCGAAAAATAATCGACCTCGGATAGCGCATTACCGCAAGACGAATTTGATTTTTTCAATCCCTCAAGACCAAGCATCGCCCCCGTGGCAAAATTAGCCGCCCGATAACCGCCCCCTGACGCGGCGACGGCAAAAACGATATTAGCATCCTGCCCCGGCCTTTCCTGAACGGGCTTATAGAAACTCAGGTCAATCGAACCTTCCTGAAACAGCCTGCCGGGCTGGTGCGGGTGAATCAATGATGGCGCACAACGCTCAGGCCCGCAGCCGGCCATTGCCAACGCCACCCATAAACCTCCTGCAAACAACTTTATAAATGAACGCATCTGTCAACCCTCACTAAAAATCGTAATACGGTTTATAATCTTATTTCGGCCTATCGTGTCATTAAACTTTCGCCAATGCTTGACAGCGATTCAGGCGGCTGGGACAATCGTCCTGATATGACAAAGCACGAAACCGCCAGCTTGTTTGAAACAGGCCAGCCCGAACAGCCCGCTAATCACGTCATTCGCGTGGCGTTCGAGGCGGGGGTGGATTCTGAATTCGATTACCTCGTGCCGGATAAATTGTGGCCGGTCGCCGTCGGCCAAAGGGTTGAAACGCCTTTCGGCAAAAATAATAAGCTCGAAATCGGCTTTTGCGTTGCGTCTGATTTACCCCCGCAGCAGGACAAGAAACGGTTTAAGCTCAAAACAATATCGGATGTCATTGACAAGGAGCCGTTGATTGACGCGGGACTGATGGAACTGGCAAAGTGGCTCAGCGATTATTATGTATGCCCGCTGGGGGTTGTGCTGGGGGCAATGGTGCCGGGGGCGGTAAAAAAGGGAGCGGGCGAGAAAAAAGAGAAATACGTTTACCTGGCTGTCGGGCCTGAAGAAATCGAGAAAGCCATCGGCGAGATAAAGGGCAAAAAGCAAAAACAGGTCATCCAGCGATTAAGGGAATCAGGGGCATACGAACAGGAAACGGCAATCGAATTGAACGAATTGCTCGCGGATGTCAGCTGCACAGATTTACCTGTTAAAAATCTCATTGAAAAACAAATTGTCAAAATCGCCCAAAGGACTGTCTTGAGGTCATTGCCCGCCATCCCCGAAGGGATGTTAATCCGATTCGAAAAAGTCATCCTTAATAACGACCAGCAGAAGGCGCTTGCGAATATAACCAGTCGATTGGGGCAGTTCGGCGTTACGCTGCTTTATGGCGTTACAGACAGCGGCAAAACCGAACTTTACATAAGGGCAATCGACGAGGTCCTTAAAAAAGACAAAAGCGCTATCGTGCTGCTTCCCGAAATTGCACTAACAACCCAGACCATTCAGCGTTTCAGCGCACGCTTCGAAAAAATAGCGGTTATGCATTCGGGATTAACCGCCCCGCAGCGAAATACCCAATGGCAGAAAATCAAGGCGGGTGAGGCAAACGTGGTAATCGGGGCCAGGTCGGCAGTTTTTGCGCCGCTGAAAACCATCGGCTTAATCATCGTCGATGAGGAGCACGAGCCGAGCTACAAGCAGGATACCGCGCCGCGATACCACGGCCGGGATGTCGCAATCAAGCGAGCGCAATTATGCAACGCCCATTGCATATTAGGCAGCGCCACGCCCTCCCTCGAAACACTGCAAAACTGCCTCACTAAAAAAACGATTTTCACGATGGTCCGCCTGCCAAAACGGGTGATGAACCTGCCCTTCCCCGAAATGCGTTTAGTCGCAGGGGCTACAGCAATTTCATATTCTGCCCGTCCTGCAAACACATTCTTAATTGCCGAAACTGCGATGTAACGCTTACCTTCCACAAAACCCCCGGTCGAAACATCGCCCAAATCCCCACAATCACAGGCAGACACGTTCAGTCGGGTAACGCAATCTGCCATTACTGCGGCTCACAAACCCTCGTCCCCGAAAAATGTCCGCTTTGCGGCAAAACAATGATTATGATTGGCCTCGGCTCACAGCGATTGGAAGAGGAATTATCAAAAAAATTCCCGCAGGCCAAAGTTGCGAGGGTCGATAGCGATTCAATGAAAGGCGCCGATTACTACCGCGTGCTGCGGGATTTCAGCGAAGGCAAAATCAACGTCCTGGCAGGAACTCAAATGCTGGCCAAGGGGTTGCATTTCCCCAATGTTACGCTCGTCGGAATCATCAGCGCCGATACGTCGCTTTATATGCCTGACTTCCGCGCCAATGAGCGGACGTTCCAGCTTATCAGCCAGGTCGCTGGCCGTGCGGGCCGTTCAGTAAAAAAAGGCGTTGTTTTCGTCCAGACATTCTTCGGCAGTCAGCCCGCGATTCAATTCGCGCTTCGCGGCGATTTCGACGGTTTCGTTAAAGAGGAATTAAAGCACAGGGCCGCCTGTAACCTGCCCCCCTTCTGGCGATTGGCGTTGATTACCCTGCGGGACAGAACCTACGAAAAACTCGAACTTGCCTCCAAAGCGATGCGTGAGCGAATCGACCGGATTATCGCCGATGAGCATTTGCAGATTAAAGTTCGCGGCCCGATGCCGGCCACAATCAGCCGAATCCAGACCTTCCACCGCCTACAAATAATCCTTCAGGCCCCCGCGCCTGCGATTCTGCACCGGCTATTCACGACCCTCCGCAAATCCCCCCCAATTCGACCGGCCGTTACCATTGCCATCGACATCGACCCCGTTGATTTATTGTAAAAAGTCTTCCAACAGAAGTATTAGATTGAGAAAAATCGGGGCAACTGTCCTTCGTTTGAACCGTTGCTTAATACTTTTCTGGAGATTCTCCTAAATGATAATAACACCGAACTTACGTTAGTACAAGAACTTGCAAGAAAATATGCTTAATATTCGTTGGCCTTTCGCCTCTTATGAGCAATAGAAAAATTGCTGAAACTCATTCCTGTAGCAGCGATAGCATAGTCAATTTTGCAGGCAAAGCCGCCCCTGCAACTACCCATAAATCGAACACTTTTTTTCCAAAAAACAGCATCAGAAAGATTTGACATAAAAGCCAACAATGGGTTATTATGATATGATTAACTCTGTTTAGTCAAGTTAATCGCCGACGACGGCATAACACAAACATTAAGCAATAGAAAGGAGATTACCAATGAGATTTGTTCATCCGATAACCAACTTTGCGTTTATAGCAACTTTACTGGTGATATCCGCAGGGCTGACGGGGTGTTTCTCGTCGCATCCTAAGGATATCGAGGCATTTTTGAAACCACACCAGGTCAATGTGGCTGCTGACAAGTATATCCTTCAGCCGCCAGACGAAATCGAGATACATTGTGCGAGAGTTCCTGAACTTAACATGCAGCGGCAGCGAATACGTCCAGACGGTAAAGTAAGCTTTGAGAACATCGGGGAGTTTATGGCTGCGGGAAAAACACCGGCAGAGCTTGCTGAGTCAATGCAAAAGCAAATGTCGGCATTGTACACGCTTGT
>JBELAA010000261.1:0-2783 GCA_049509315.1 Sedimentisphaerales bacterium
AAAACTACCGAATCGGACCTGCTGGCCTTCAAGAATTTCGGCGAGACCAGCTTACGCGAAATCAAGGTGATTCTCAACGCCAAGGGCCTGGCGCTGGGGGCCGGCACCGCCGAAGACAAGCAGTTAATCTCGCCTGAACTCGTTGAGGAAGAAGTTGAGACCGTCGAAAAGCCCGCGCAGGACGAAGGACTTTTAGGCAAACTTATCAACGACCTGCAATGGTCGGTGCGGGCGAAAAAAGCCCTGGCCGGCCTTAACATTCGCACATTAGGCGATTTAACGAGAACTACCGAGGCGGAGCTGCTGGGCTGCAAAAACTTCGGCGTTACCAGCTTGAATGAAATCAAGAAGTCACTGGAAAATCTCGGGCTTTCGCTGCGAACGCTCGAATAAAAAAACGGGTTGCGTTAAATGGCCACTGTCCCGTAAAGGATGACTTATGCCATTGCGATGCTCGTTTAGGAAATCGGGTCATCAGGAAACCGGGATGCAGGATATTAGGGAATCAGGAAAGCAGGAGAACCCCCAGCACACCGGGGGCTACTGATAACCTGTTATCCTGATACCCACTACCTGATAACCTGATGTTCTAATAACCTAAAATGGGCAGCGCAACCGATAGACGAAAAACGAAAAACAGAATGCGTTTTAAGGCCGGACAATTGCAGCGGTTTGGGTGTCGAAAAGACCTGGGGATTCGCAGGACGATAACTACCTGTCTTGTAATGGCTTTTTGCCTCGCCGCGGCGATGATGTTTCTCAACTGCCGCCAACAACAGCAACAGCCGGCTTTCGTAATCACCCCGCAAATCGAAATCGAGCCGAAATTCGAGGTGCGCGTTCTGCTGGCCGGCGACGTTAACCGCTGCACTATAAAATGCCCCGGCGGATTCAGCGTCCAGGGCGCAGCAGGAAATACTATGGTGCCCGATACGATATTTGGCGATACAACGCTATCAATGGATATCAACGTCCTCGGCGACGAAATTTCAATCGGGGGCAGGAATTTCGCGACAAGGGAGCTTACGATTCTCCCCGAAGCCGGGCAAATCTTTCTTTTCGACGGAACCGCATACAGGGGCAAGCTCGTCATAAAAGGCAACGTTGACGGCCTGACTTTCGACGCCATCAACGTTGTGCCGCTGGAACCATACCTGGCGGGAGTGGTCGGCTCGGAAATGCCCGACTACTGGGAGCCCGAAGCCCTCAAGGCGCAGGCAATCGCGGCAAGGACCTACTGCCTTTACAACAAGGCAAAATTCGGACCAAGACGCGACTGGGACGTTATGAAAACGACCGCCAGCCAGGTTTACCGGGGATTAAGGGCCGAATCGCCGATGGTCTGGAAGGCGGTAAACCAGACGTCGGGACAAATCCTTGTCTGCCGGCAGGCCAACGGCAATGAGGAAATTTTCCCGACATATTACAGCTCATCCTGCGGCGGGCACACCGAGGACGCAAGAAACGTTTTCGGCGATGACCTGGAACCCCTGCGGGGCGTCGTCTGTCCCTATTGCAAAAATATCGCAAAGCCGAACGTCTTCTTCTGGCCTATGGCCCAGTTCGCCCGCGATGAGGTTACGCTCGAATTACAGCAAAAATACCCCCAGCTCGCCGGGCTTGGCGATATCACCGGCATCACCGTAAGCAAACAAAGCGATTACCCGGATTTCTCGCGTTCGACAATGGTCAAGCTCACCGGCTCGAGCGGCGCAAGTGATTTCGTAAGGGCAGAAGACCTGCGCCTGACAATCGACCCGTCGGGCAATAAAATCCGAAGCACGAACTGCAAAATAATCCTGATGGGGGACAGGTGGGTATTCTCGGCGGGCAGGGGCTTCGGACACGGCGTCGGCCTGTGCCAGTGCGGCGCCGAGGGTATGGCCAGGCAGGGCAAATCCGCCGCCGAAATCCTCGCCTATTACTACCCCGGCTCTAAACTGACAAGAGTTTATTGAAATGGCCGGCTTTGAGATAAGTAGTTATGACAAAAACAGCGCCGCCAGGTGCGGCGTTTTGAAAACCGCGCACGGGGAGGTTGAAACGCCGGCGTTTATGCCGGTGGGAACCGCCGGCGCCGTAAAGGGTATCACACCTGAGCAATTACAAAAGACAGGCGCGAGTATAATTCTCGCAAATACCTATCACCTGATGCTGCGGCCCGGCGTTGACGCTATAGAAAGCGTCGGCGGACTGCACAAATTTATGGCCTGGGACGGGCCCATACTTACAGACAGCGGCGGGTATCAGATTTTTTCGCTCAATTCCCTTACCAAAATCACAGACGACGGCGTCGAGTTTGCCAGCCACGTTGACGGAGCAAAGGTTTACTTAGACGCGGGACGCGCTACTGAAATTCAAAACCGCTTAGGCAGCGATATCGCTATGTGCCTCGACCAGTGCCCGGCGTTCGGCTGTGAGCAGGCGGAAATGGATAAGGCGATTGACCGGACGCTCCGCTGGGCAAAACAATGTAAAGACGCGCATAAAAACCCCCGACAAATGCTTTTCGCGATAACGCAGGGCGGAACAAATCCGCAATTGCGGGAACAATGCACAAAGGAATTAGTCCGGCTGGATTTCGACGGCTACGCTATCGGCGGCCTGGGGCTTGGCGAGGGACACGATAATCTGACAAAAACGGTCAGGCACAATACGAGTGTTTTGCCGGAAGATAAACCGAGATACCTGATGGGGGTCGGAATGCCTGCCGATATTATCGCGGGGGTTTTAGCGGGAGTCGATATGTTCGATTGCGTCCTGCCCACGCGCAACGGCCGAAA
>JBELAA010000262.1:0-2781 GCA_049509315.1 Sedimentisphaerales bacterium
GGCGATATTCAAGGCGCTGGGCCAGGCATTGGGCACGGCGGTTAAAATAACAGGTAAAGACATCCCCAGCACAAAGGGAACGCTGTGATTGAAGCAGAACCAGTTGAGTTTCGGGTAGGTATCGGCACGGACATTCACCGGCTTGTCGAAGGCAGAAAGCTGATGCTGGGCGGGGTGCAGGTGCCTTTCGGAATGGGGTTATTGGGGCACAGCGACGGCGACGCGGTTTTGCACGCGGTTATCGACGCGATGCTTGGGGCGGCGGGGATGGGCGACATAGGAACGTTGTTCCCCGACAGCGACCCTCAATTGAAAGACGCCGACAGCAGGGAATTCCTGTTGGCTGTAAAAGAAAAACTGACTGAGAAAAAATGGGAGGTTGTCAACGTTGATGTAACGATACACGCTGAACAACCCCGGCTGGAGCCATTCAAGGGGCAAATCAAACGGGTTATCGCGGGCTTATTAGGCATTGATTTCAACGCGGTAAACGTTAAGGCCAAGACAAATGAGGGGTTAGGCGAAGTAGGCGAAGGAACGGCGATTGCCGCAACAGCGGTAACACTGCTAAGGAAAAAAGCGAAGCGAATTTAAGACACGGATTAAGTTGCATCCTCCGGCAGTTGAGCAGGTATGATATAACAACCACGCACATAAAATAAAATTTTCAAAAGTGGTGTTCTGATGAACATTGTTTATTTGGGAAGCGGGCGGTTCGGGTTGCCGTCGCTTGAGGCGATTGCGGGGTCACGTCATAAAATCACGCTTGTTATTACTCAGCTGGCGAAGCCGGTGGGCAGGGGACTCAAGCTGGCACATACCCCGGCGGCAAACTGGGCATTCGAGAAATCGATTCCCGTAATCGAGACCGCCGACGTGAATGCTGCCGATGTAGCCGAGAAAATCAAAAGATGCGGCCCCGACCTTATTGTCGTCATCGCCTTTGGGCAGAAAATAGGCGTCGAGGTTACGGGAATACCGCCTAAGGGGACGATAAACGTTCACGGGTCGTTATTGCCGAAGTATCGGGGGGCGGCGCCGATAAACTGGGCGATTGTTAACGGCGAAGTCGAGACCGGCGTAACTATCATAACAGTCGCGGGAAAAATGGACGCAGGCGAAATGCTGGCGCAGGCGAAAACGCCGATTTGCTGGGACCAGACCGCAGACGAGCTTAGCGAGGACTTAGCGAAACTTGCGGCGCCGCTGCTCGTGGAAACAATCGATAAAATCGAATCAGGCACGGCCCAATACGTCAAACAGGACGAATCGCAGGCAACTCGCGCGCCCAAAATGAAAAAGAGCGACGGGTTTCTGGACTGGAATTTGCCTGCGGAGGTTTTGCGAAGAAAAATTTTAGGTTTTTGGCCCTGGCCCGGTGCATCGGCCCTTTTCCAGTCGCAAAAAACAGGCAAGCAGGAGCGGGTCATTTTCGCCAAAACGGAAGTCCTGCCTATGGTTAATCGCCCTGATGAAACACCCGGCACGCTCGATGAAAACCTAAATGTAATCTGCGGCAAAGGCCGGCTGCAAATTCTGGAATTGAAACCCGAAAACTCGCGACAGATGAGTTTTGCGGATTTCATTCACGGCAGGCGCGTCAGCCCCGGCGACCTGTTTATTAAAATAGAGGCATAACGACTATGCCTGACCCCGTAACCGCACGCAGCATAGCAGCCAAAGTCCTGACCGAATCGCGCAAGCTGAAAAAATTCGCGGGCGAGATAATTGAGTTTTACCCGCAGTTAACCGAAAAATCCCGCGCCACGGACCTGGTTTTCGGAGTAATAAGGAACCGCGGGACAATCGACCTTGTTATTGAAAAGGTATCGGGCCGGCCGATTGTTCATATATCGGCCAAACTGCTTAATATAATCCGGGTAGGGCTGTATGAGCTGATTTATTGCCCTCAGTCGGCCGACCACGCGATAGTTCATCAGGCGGTAGAATACGCAAAGCAAATCGCGGGCACCAAAGGCGCGGGATTTGTCAACGCGGTGCTTCGCAAAACGCAGGGTCATATAGTCAATCGTGAAAGGAAAATCGAGAAGGCCGACACGCGGAAAGCCATCCCGCAAACGCAGCAAACCGGCTGTGAGTTCAATATCGAGATACTTCCCGACAGGAATAGTTCCCCGGCGGCTTACCTGAGTATCGCTTTCTCGTTACCTGATTGGCTTGTAGAAAGCTGGCTTGCTGAATATGGCAGAGAGCAGACAACGGGAATTTGTTTTGCGAGCAATCGCAGACCGAGTGTTTACCTCAGACCAAACCTGTTAAAAACAACTGCTGAAAACCTGTCAGCTAAACTCAGGGCGGGCGGCATCGTTTGCCAAATCGCACCCGAATCGCAAATGATAAAATTAACTCATCCCGGCGCCATATCGGAGTTGCCCGGCTTTAATGAGGGGCTTTTTGTCGTTCAGGATTTGTCGGCGTCGGCGCCGGTCGGCTTATTGAACCCGCGACAGGATTGCCTGATTCTCGACCTTTGCGCGGCGCCGGGGACCAAAACGACACAGTTGGCCGAAGCGACCGCTGGGCAGGCGAAAATCATCGCGACGGATATCGATGCGGAACGGCTTAATATGGTCAGGGACAACGTTGCCCGGCTTAATTTGGCTGATTGTGTTACGGTAATCGATTATCACGCAGTCGATGCGGTTTTCAAACAATCAGGCGGATTCGATTGCGTGCTGGTGGACGCCCCCTGTTCGAATACGGGGGTCCTGGCCCGCAGACCGGAAGTCCGCCACCGGATTAGCAGGCAAGCAGTCGGGG
>JBELAA010000263.1:0-3517 GCA_049509315.1 Sedimentisphaerales bacterium
ATCCAATACGCTGAAGTTATTCGCCAAACCCGGCTCAACCTCTGTGCTTATGCTTATTTTATATGGCTTAGTTCGGTTCTTCGAGGAGTTTTTGCGCGACGACAGCCCCTTCGAAACGGCGTGGTGGATGATTCACAAGGGCTGGACGATTTCGCAGAACCTTTCGATTTATATGGTCATACTGGGGGCAGTTCTGATAGTTATCTTCCAAAGTTTATTCACAGGCGGAAAAGTTTCGGGGAAATCATAATGGGTCTTTACGACAGGGATTGGACGAGGGAGCAGGACGAGTCGCAGCCGCCATACGCGTCCCAGATGCGATTCGGTTTACCCTCGATTACCCCCGCCGTGAAGTGGCTGCTGATAATCAACACCGGGGTTTTTCTTTTAGAATGGGTCATATCGGGGCCTGAAACGCCAGGGGTTGTTTTCCTCGAAAAGGTTTTCGCTTTGTATCCCGCGACGCCGGCACTTACACTTCAGGTTTGGCGGCTGATAACGTATCAGTTTCTTCACAGCGGTTTTTTGCACATATTCTTCAATATGTTAGGTCTGCTTTTTCTGGGGCCTCCGCTTGAGCGGCTGTGGGGGACGAGAAAGTTTCTTTTCTTTTATTTATTGTGCGGAGCGGCGGGGGGGGTGTTTTACATCCTGCTGGTTTATGCCGGTTTTCTGATGGCGCTGCCGATGATAGGGGCGTCGGGGGCGATTCTGGGAGTGCTTACGGCCTGCGCTATATTGTTTCCTCATTTTGTCGTATTTTTGATTATCTTCCCGGTCTCGATTCGCGTGGCGGCAATCATAATGATTTGTTTTGCTTCATTAACATTTTTTTTCAGGGGCGCAAACGCCGGCGGGGAGGCGGCGCATCTGGCGGGTATTGCGGCGGGGGCGATTTATGTTTTTTCGGATTCCTGGCGCACCGCTTTGAAACTGCGGTTCAAGGCGTCAAGATGGGACAGGCACGTCGAGCAGGAGCACAAACTTCGCATCGAGGTTGACCGTATTTTGAAAAAGGTGCATGACTCGGGGCTTCATTCGCTGACCGCCTCTGAAAAACGGACCCTCAAAAAAGCGACGAAATTAGAGCAGACCCGCAGCAAGCCCTGAAAAAAAGAGACCCCGCTTTATCAGCGGGGCCTCTTAAATCATCAATCAAAAATCATAAATCAACAATCGGCCTACTCCCATTCGAATTTTTCGGTCTCGGTGAGAAGCTCGTTGACGCGGTCCTTGACTTTCTGGTTTTTGAAGTCGGCGTTTTTCCACTTTTCGATGTCTGCCTTTTTCTTATCAAGCTCTTTGCTGAGGTCGGTCAGTTTTTTTGCCAAATCCTCGCAGACGAGCTGTTTGTGTTTGACAATCAAGTCGAATTGCTGACCGACGACCTTTTCGAGGTCTGCGGTTAGCTGTTTTTTCTGTTTTTCGTCGGTAGTTGCCTTGATTTGCCGGACCAGATCAGCCCGTTGTTCCCTGAGTTTAAGTTGCTCTTTAAGGACTGTTGCAAGCTGCGGATTGGTTTTGGACGTTTCGAAAATACCGGCGTATTTTTGGGCTAATAACTCCATCGTCTTGTTATACTCAGGGCTTTCTTTTTTAAGCTTCCCAATTTTTGTCGCCTCATCGGGGTAATTTTCCTTGAGCCACTTTACAAAGTCTTCTCTCCATTGCTGCATATGCTGACGGAACATTTCAGGTCCCCGACCTTCGAATCCAGGGCCTTCCGGCATCATTGGGCCCTGCCTTGCCGGCGACTCCTGACGGCCCTGTGGTTTCCTGCCGGTATTGCCTTTTTGCTCCATCATCTGCCCCATCTGGTCCATCATACGCTCTCGCATAAACTTATGAATTTCAGTTTGAAAGGCATTGGGGTCTTTGTCCTTCAGTTGCGCCAGCTCTTCGGCTTTTTGCGGGTCTATGTCTCTTACTCGCTGCAGCATTAGTTCGAACCATTCGGTTTGCCTGCCTTCCATCGCGGGCGGCGGCTGCGTCGCTTGAGGGGGGGGAACAGATTCATTTTCCTGGTTTGGGTCGGCGGCGAAAAGCGGGTTACTGTTTGCAGTGATGAAAAGCAAGCAGGTTGTCAACAGTGTTACACTAAATAATACCTTCATTTTCCTTATCCTTTCCAAAAGTCAGCACTTACCTCGATTATTTGCATTTCCACGTCGCCGACAGCCGCAGTTGAGCTGCCGTTTTTATCCGTAAGGCGGACTCCCGATATTTCATCGGCGACGTTATCTATTTCCTTCGAGAGGACCGCGATATCCGCGTCGCTTGTCGAAATATCGCCGCCTTCCCAGGCGCTGTCGGGTATCGCGACAGCGAGCTTGGCGGGCGATTGTTCTGCCTGGCGGTTCTCGAAAACTTTCAGCGCCACGGCTGACAGGACTAAAATCGTCGCGGCAACCGCCGTCATTTCCAGAACCCTGTGCTGGAACGTAACCATCCTGTGTTGTCTGGCCGCAGCAGCCATTTTTTGTTTAACCTCGGCGAGCAGCGATTCATCCGGATTTGGCGCGGGCCAGTTGCGCAAGAGCTTCTCGCCCCGTTCGATATCCGCAGCCGCCTTATTTGCGGCTTCGGTATCCATAAACGAGGCCAAAAGCTCTCTCAAATTTTCTTTTTTCGAGTTATTCATAATTCATTATCCCCATCAGCTCACGCAGCCGTTTCAATCCGCGGTGGACTTTCGATAATGTCGTCCCAATGGGTTCCCCCCTCAATTCCGCTATTTCCTTAAACGATAACTGTGAATAATATCTCATTATCCAGTTTGCCCAATGCCGCCTGCATTTTGTCGGCTTCATCATTCGGGACGTTCTCTGCGAACGATGAATCGAGTTCCAGGCGGCGTTTATGTCCGTCGAGCAGCCGTGACTGCCTTTGTTTGAATCGCAAATGGTCGTAAAAAATGTTCGAGGCCATCGCGAAAATCCAGCCGTCGAAACTGCCTCCTTTGTAGCCGGCGATTTTTTCCACTAACTTGACAAATAGCTCGCTGAGCAGGTCTTCGCTGATTTCCCTGTTGCCGGTCAAACGGTAAAAGTAGCCGAAGCAGCGTTTTCCGTATAAATCAACAATTTGCGAAAAACACGCCTGGTCGCCTTTTTTACATCCTATAATTATTAGCTCTAAGTCCTGCTGTGTCATACCCAGCTTTTTTACGTAAGTTAAGACGTTCATATCGGCTTTTTATTGCAAAATCGCCACAGGAATGTTAATTTATACACTGATTATGGCGGAAACAAAAGAAAAACTGTCATCCAAAAACACCTGGGGAGCCAAACTCAAGCGGACGGTTACCGCTTTTTTACCGGTTGCCAAAAACCGCAAAGGTCAGTGTATTCGCTGCGGCGCCTGCTGCAAGCTGCCTAATGTGTGCCCCTGGCTGCGATTTGACGCCGAGGGAAAGGCCCTGTGCACAATTTACCCCATCCGCTCATTAAACTGCCGAAAATACCCCCGCACCTCTTGTGAGCATCTTACAACCGACACCTGCGGAATGCATTTCGAG
>JBELAA010000264.1:0-2752 GCA_049509315.1 Sedimentisphaerales bacterium
GGAATCGGAAAAAATCAGGACGATTGCGCGGCTGACGGTAACGCCGAATTACGGGTGGCACAGGCAAATACCGCAGTCAGCGCTGAGACCAACGCTTGTGGCTGCCGGCGACGGCTCGACGGGAAGTGAAAAGCCGACGCTGGAATCGGCCGATAACGGCAAGTCAATGAAAGAAAGTAACTCCTCGGATTACAAAAACGCGAAGATATTTGTAGCGGAATCGTCCGGTATGTTTCTGGCGAAAGGCCAGGCGATATCCCCACAGGGGCGGGGCACGTTTGACAAGCTGGCGGCATATCTCGGAAAAGTTCCCGGCCAAATTGTGATATTTGAAAAAGGCCCGGCAGAAGATACGGACTTGAGCGTTGCCAGGGCCGTTTCGGTTGTGCGTTATCTTCAGGAAAGAGGGATTCCAAAAGAGCGCTGCAATATCAGCGCGTCAACGATGCTCGAAGGCGTGACCGCGGCGAGACAGATGGAGATAGTTATAGCAAATGAAATCGGCACCGAATAAAAAGAAGGAGGCGCCGCCGGAAGAACACGGTGAAAAGGCGCCTCTGTGGATAATATCATTTGCTGATATGATATCGCTGCTGATGGCGTTTTTTGTAATGCTGCTGACGATGGCCAACACGCAGAGCGGCAAGCTTTGCAACCCGGGCGAGGGTGTTTTTGAGAGGACCGTATTCGGCTTCAAAAACACAATATCGGGACTGGGTCTGCCGGAGCTGTTCGGAAAGGCAAGAGAGTCGGATAGTTTCGAATACGGCAAGAGCCATTACAATATGGCCGGAGACAACAATAATCTTGACGGGCGGACGATTGACGCCTCGGAGGAGAGGGTCCGTCGTCTTTTTGAGCAGGTCCGAAAAGGGATGAAGACATATTCCCGCCCGCAAAAAAGCGCAAAAATCAATTTTGCCGTGACCCCGATTGTATTTCAGCGTGGTCAGGCCGAGCTTAATGAAGACGACAAGCAGTTTTTAAAGCAGTTTTGTGCAAACCTGGAGGAGTCCGGAAACTCTCAAACGGACATTTATATAATGGGGGTGGCTACAGAAGAACTGCCAGAGCAGCAGAAATGGACGCTCTCGGTGCGCCGGGCACGGGCGGCGGGGGATTATTTAAAAAGCGTTATGTCTGAGCAAAGACAGGTTCCCGTTTACTGCTGGGGATGCGGCGGCAACTCTCAGTGGATAGGCACGGAAGCGGCAGGGGAGCGACAGCCGCAAATTCTGATAGCGGTGCTGCACAAATCAGATTAAAGGCATCTAACAAAAACAAGGTCATTGCTCGCGCCGCGCGGGCAATGACAAAATCAGGGGGTTTTGTTGGGCGTCCCAAGAGTCGTTGTCAAGTTTTTCTACAACCTGTCGGCTAACACATTTCGAAAACCCTTGAAATTGCCTCAAAAAAGGGCAGACCCGCCGTCCGGGCAGGCGGCACAAACTTTGCAGTAATTAATGGTAAAAAAGTGCATTTGGGCGAAATGACGCGGTGACGGCAGGTAGAATAAAATATGGTGTGTTATTGGCCGGCCTGATTCTGGGAGGGGGGTTATTATGCGTCGCCGGACGGATTAAAGCCGCGTCCGGGCAGGAGCAGACCGCATCGGCGGAGCCGCAGAAAAACGACACTAATTCGCTTACCTTGCCGAACGGCGCCGACCTGCCGCGAGCTGAAGGCGAATTTTTCTACAAAATGCTGCTGTCGGTGGTTGTGGTGATTGCGCTTGGTAGCGCGGTGATTTACATTTCGAAAAAGGTATTACCGCGGTTCACGAACCTGCCCGGCAAGCAAATACGCGTTATTGAGACGACCCATATTGCGCCTCGAAAGGGTTTGCACTTAGTGCAGGTAGGCGTCCGCCGGCTGCTGATAGCAAGCACAAATGAGCAAATTACGATGCTGGCAGACGTAACAGATTCAGCAGGAGATTTTGCCTCTCAATTAGAAGCAAGGTGTAAAGACAAATGACCGCTAAATCAAGTATTAAAAATCAAAAAGTAAAAATGCGGAAGAAGACAAAAATGAATTACTCTTCTTCCACAATTTTACTTTTTACATTTTGCTTTTTAATTTTTGCTTCGGGCTCTGCCAACGGGCAGGCGACTCCCTCGGCAGGGACGGTTCCCAGTATCAGTGATTTGATGACGGTGGTGGACAAGGCGACAGCCGACCAGTCCGCCGGGGGGCAGGGCAAGCAAAAGGACTGGTCAACGCCGGTGAAGTTAGTCATAGTTTTTACGGGTCTTGCAATACTTCCGAGCTTGTTAGTGATGATGACCTCATTTACGCGGATAGTGATAGTGCTGGGTTTTGTTCGCAGGGCGTTAACGACGCAGACGATACCGCCAAATATAGCGATAATCGGTCTGGCGCTGTTTTTGACGCTTTACACAATGACGCCGACGCTGACCGAAATCAATACTGTCGCCATCAAGCCCTACATAGCGGACAAGATTGATTTTCAGACGGCTTCGGACAAGGCCAGCGACAGTATCAAGGGTTTTATGCTTCGCCAGGCGAGGCAGGCCGACGTGGCGTTGTTTGTGCAAATGGCGAAAATAGAGCAGCCCAAAAGCCCCACCGACTTAGGTTTGCATATAGTTATACCGGCATTTGTCATCAGCGAATTTCGCACGGCTTTCGAGATGGGGTGTCTGCTGTTTATACCGTTTTTACTGATTGATATGGTCATCGCGGGCGTTTTGCTCAGCGCCGGAATGATGATGCTGCCGCCGGTGATGAT
>JBELAA010000265.1:0-2744 GCA_049509315.1 Sedimentisphaerales bacterium
TGTCTTTTTTTCCATCACTTCTTCTCCCTGTGTTTCCTGCACTGACCCCAGTTCAACGACTTTCGGGCCTGTTCTTCTGATTTCAAGTTTTCTTTCGCCTACGCCCCACGCCATTTTTTTGTCCTCCATATTTTGCAAAGTAATAATAACTTTTACAAATCACGGACCAGACACAATCCGCGAACAAATGAAATTATACACTTGTAAGTTTATAAGACAAAGTAAATTCTCCCGCTTAGAATTTGAGGTGTAAATCGTCAACTCAATCAACTCTTTACAGAATAAGCGTTTAGGTTATACTTAAAATTGTTATGGCAAATTCAGCGGAAAATTCGGTTGGCATAGTAAAAACGCAGACGCTGCGGGTTGTCGAAGAAAGCGAACCCCTTGAACTGGCGTGCGGCAAGACATTGGGGCCTATTGACGTGGCATACGAGACCTACGGTAAGCCCGACGCGACGGGTGATAATGTCGTTTTGATTTGCCATGCGCTTAGCGGCAACGCCCACGTCGCAGGCCTAAACAGCCCCAACGACCGCAAACCCGGCTGGTGGGATAATATGGTCGGGCCGGGAAAGGGTATCGACACCAATAAGTATTTTGTGATTTGCTCCAATTTCCTGGGCGGCTGTTCCGGCACGACGGGGCCATCCTCAACTAATCCCAAAACCGGCAAACCCTACGGCCTTGACTTCCCGATTATCACCGTGGCCGATATGGTCAGGGTGCAAAAGCTGCTGCTGGATAAGTTGGGCGTCAAAAAATTATTGGCCGTCATAGGCGGTTCAATCGGCGGAATGCAGGTCCTGCAGTGGGCTATACAATATCCCGATTTTGTAAGGTCGGCTTTGCCTATAGCGACAACCAGCCACTTAAGCGCTCAATCAATTGCTTTCGACGCTGTCGGCCGAAACGCGATATTGGCCGACCCCGATTTTGCCGATGGTCTTTACCACGAAACCGGCCAACCCGCGAGGGGGCTCGGTATCGCCAGAATGATTGGGCATATCACGTATCTTTCCGAAGAAAGTATGCGTGAAAAATTCGGCAGGAAACTGCGAACCGCTGAGGATTACAATTATGAATTTGCCTCGGAATTTGCCGTCGAAACCTATCTTGACCATCAGGGGCAAAGCTTCGTCGAGCGTTTCGACGCCGACAGTTACCTGTATATCACCAAGGCGTCGGATTATTTCGACCTTGCTAAGGATTACGGCTCGCTTAATGAGGCGTTCGCAAATGTCAAAAGCCGGTTTTTGGTTGTGAGCTTGTCGAGCGACTGGCTTTTCACGCCTGAGCAATCGAGGGAAATAGTCGATGCCCTTGCCGCCAATCGCAAAGACGTCAGTTACTGTAATATTACCTCGCCTTATGGCCACGACGCGTTTTTGCTTGAGGTCGATGCACTGGGACAATTTATATGCTGCTTTTTGAAGGCGACTTACGACCCGTTCAACCGGAAACCCTGTTCCTGCTACGCCCAGCGGGGAAGAAAATCGCCCCTGCTTGAGCAGCCGCACCGGACCCGCGTGGATTATGACCTGATAGAATCGCTCATCGAGCCGAATAGCAGCGTTCTTGATATCGGCTGCGGACAAGGGGACCTGCTGGCTAATCTCCTCCGCGACAAAAACATAAAAGGCGAAGGCATTGAGCTTGACCAGGAGCTTGTCCTCGATTGCGTCTGCCGGGGTATCCCCGTCATTCAGCAGGATGTCGGACAGGGGCTGCACTATTACGGCGACAAGAGTTTCGATTACGTCATTTTATCGCAGACGGTGCAGACCCTTAAAAACCCGCAGGACGTCTTCCTCGAAATGCTGCGAATCGGCAAAAAAGTCGTCGTCAGCTTCCCGAATTTCGCTCACTGGAAAAGCCGGCTGCAAATGGGACTTCTGGGCAAGGCCCCCGTAACCGGCTCGTTACCTTTCGAATGGTATAATTCGCCGAATCTGCACTTTTTTACGCTGAAGGATTTTGACCGCTTTTGCGCCAAGCTCGGGGTTAAGATTGAAAAGAAAATAGCACTAAGCGGAACCAAACCCAGCCCCATCCGCTTTGCGGCAAATCTGTTTGCCGAACAGGCCGTTTACGTAACAAGCAGGGAGTTGGCCTTTGGCCAACAGAGCATTTGAGCATTTGAACAGGTGAGCAGTGGAAAAAAATAAACGCTCAAATGCGGTCAACTGTTCTACTGCTCAACGATGTAGGAGATTTATTAATGTCACAGATTGAGCGAGTCGGTGTATCACTTGAGAAGGAGTTGCTCGGGGCGTTCGATGACTTGATTTCATCCCAGGGCTACCAAAGCCGGTCGGAAGCGCTCCGCGATTTAATACGCCAGCAGTTGAGCAGTCAGCGCCTTCGTAACGACAAAGCCCAGGCAGTCGCTGCCGTCGTTCTCGTATATGACCATCACTCCACGGCTATTATGGAACGCCTGACCGACTTGCAGCATTCTCACCTGCTCAAAACAATTTCCTCGCTGCACGTTCACCTCGGCCATCACGATTGCCTCGAGGTCATTGTGCTAAAAGGCAAAGTCGGCGAAATAAACCGGATGGCCGATATGCTCATAAGCATCAAGGGCGTAAAGCTCGGCAAAATCAATCTCCTGCCGGCCGAGGGCTTGTAAACACCAACATCTTATTGATTTTCTATTTTCAATTTGCTATTTTCTATTTAAGAAAAGGTCGGTAAATTGCAACAGATTGTTGCTTCTTAAATAAAAAATAGAAAATAGA
>JBELAA010000266.1:0-2744 GCA_049509315.1 Sedimentisphaerales bacterium
GAAGGCGACCGCATACTGCACGGGGGCAGAATCATACCCGAACGCGGAAGCTGGATTGAAATAAGCGTTACGCACAAGGACGTGATGGTCGTCAAAATCGACCAGTCGAGCAAGATTCCCGCCACCGTATTTTTGCGAGCCCTCAGCGCGGATTTGGGAACGACCGAGCAGATTATCAGGCGTTTTTACGAGACCAAAGAGGTGCAGAAGGGCAAAGTCAGCCCGGAAATGTGGGCAGTGCGCGACATCGTCGATACCGAAAGCGGCGAAATCGTCGTAAAGGCAGGCGCACAAATCGGCGAAAAGGCGTCGCTCATCCAGCAGAGCGAAATCAAGAAAATCGAGGTCGTCGAATCGGTTAAGGATACGCTGATTTTCAACACGCTTGCCGAGGACGACTGCAAGAGCCACGAGCAGTCACTGTTGAAATTTTACGTTCGCCTGCGTCCCGGAAACCCGCCCAACCAGGAAAAAGCCGAACAATTCTTTAACGAGAAGTTTTTCGACGTTAACAGGTATCGTTTGGGCAAGGTGGGCAGATTCCGGCTGAACAGGAAGTTCGGGACAAACGATGAGCTTACCGAAATGACGCTTCGGGCCGATGATTTTATCCACGCGATAAAATACATAATGGGTCTTCGCAACGGCGAAGGCGAGGTCGATGATATCGACCACCTGGGCAACCGGCGACTGCGCACAATCGACGAATTGGCGGGCGGCGAAGTCCGAAAGGGGCTTTTGAAGCTTCGCAAGACCGTGCAGGAACGAATGAGCATGATGAAAGACAGCGAACAGCCGCTGCGGATTGCCGATTTGGTCAACTCCAAGAGCGTTTCGAGCAGCATTAACTTTTTCTTCGGAAGAGGCGAGCTTAGCCAGATTGTTGACCAGACCAACGCGTTAAGCCAGCTCACCCACGAGAGACGATTGTCGGCTTTGGGGCCGGGCGGCCTTAACAGGAGGCGCGCCGGTTTCGAGGTCCGCGACGTTCATATCAGCCACTACGGCAGAATTTGCCCGGTCGAGACGCCCGAAGGCACCAACATCGGTCTTATCAGCTCACTTGCGATATTTGCCACCGTTGACGAATACGGCTTTTTGCTTTCGCCTTATTACAAGGTCAATAAGGGTAAGGTATCGACAAATGACGTCGTTTACCTGCGTGCCGACGAGGAAATGAGAGCGATTATCGCTCCCCCAAGCGAAGTTAATACTGAAACAAGCCGGCTTCACGAAGGCGCGGTATTGGTAAGGCAGCACGGTGAGCTGGCACAGGTAACGAGCGATGAGGTCAATTACGTTGACGTTTCGCCCAAACAAATGGTGGGCTTGTCGGCTGCGCTTATACCCTTCCTCGAGCACGACGATGCAAACAGGGCGCTGATGGGCTCGAATATGCAGCGCCAGGCGGTTCCGCTTTTGGAAAGCGAGGCGCCGTTGGTGCAGACGGGAATGGAAGAAGTCGCGGGCAAATACTCGAGTATGGCAATTCGCGCACAGAAGGCGGGAGTCGTTACCGAGGTTGACGCGACCAGGATAGTTATCAATCATACGGACGAATACAAACTCGAAAAATTCTTCGGATTGAATGAAAGGACCTGCCTGACCCAGAAGCCGATTGTTCAGTTCGGTCAAAAGGTCGAGAAGGGCCAGATTATAGCCGACGGCGGCGGGACCGACAAAGGCGTCCTGGCGCTGGGCAAGAACGTGCTGGCCGGTTTTATGCCATACGAAGGATTCAATTTCGAAGACGCGATTATTGTCAGCGAGCGGCTGGTTAAAAACGATAAATTCACGAGCATTCATATCAACGAATTTGACGCCGAGATACGTGAGACCCCCTTAGGCAAGGAAGAGTTTACCAATGATATTCCCAACGTCGGGGAAAAGGCGCTGAGGAACCTCGACGAGCACGGCGTTATTTGCGAGGGCACGAGGGTCCAGCCGGGAGACATCCTGGTCGGCAAGGTTGTGCCCAAGGGCAAGACCGAGCTTACGCCCGAGGAAAAACTGCTGCACGCGATATTCGGAAGGGCCGGCGAGGACGTGAAAAACGATTCGCTGGAGCTGCCCAACGGATACGAGGGTTTTGTAATAAAGACCGAGCGGTTTGTCCGGCGCGGCTCTGGCGGCGAAGAGGGCAAAAAGGCGCTATCCGCCCAGATAAAGGACTATGAGAAACAGATGCGTGCAAAGCAGTGCGCGATTTTCAGGCAAATGATAGCCGCGATGCACGAGAAGGCCGAGGTCGATATCATTGACCCATCCACGAGGCAAAAAGCCGGCATCAGCGAGGACGACGATGTTGTCGGCGAGCAGGTGGAAAACTGGGACATAAAATGGGTTAAGCCGGCCGCGATGCGTGAAAAGGTCGAGAAGCTTGCGGATAAATTCGTTGAAAAAATCAAAGGCCTCGAAGATGAAAAGAAGAAACGTGTCGAGCGGCTCAAGCACGGCGACGAGCTGCCCAGCGGCGTGATTGAAATGGTAAAGGTTTACGTCGCGACCAAGCGGACGATGTCAATAGGCGACAAAATCGCGGGCCGACACGGCAACAAGGGCGTGATTGCCAAGATATTGCCCGAGGAAGATATGCCGTTCCTTGAGGACGGGACCCCGCTGGATATTCTGCTCAACCCGCTGGGCGTGCCGAGCAGAATGAACGTCGGTCAGATTCTCGAAACGCACCTTGGCTGGGTAGCGAAGGTCCTCGGCTTTACGGCAGTTACGCCGGTTTTTGACGG
>JBELAA010000267.1:0-3089 GCA_049509315.1 Sedimentisphaerales bacterium
GATTATTGCGTGAAAGGGATTGCCGATTTTAGGCCAAAAGGGATTCATCTCAGGATACAGAAAAGAATCAGTAAGAACATGGAGCCAGATACCTAATAAGCCGGACATCGCCATTTTCAATAACGTCGGCTGATACGGCAACTGAAAAAGTTTCATTACTGGCCTGAATACCGGTCGAAATAATAAATACGCAACAAGCCCCCATACCAAGCCGACAAACCCACCAAAAAGGAACGTGTGAAAATAGCCGTGTAACGGATAATCGAGCTTATAGACCATCACCGCCAACGGCTCAAAATCGACTACCACGTTTGCCAGAACAAAAACGGGTATATCAATCCACCTCTTTAACGGCAGACCTATCAGCGCACTCGGCCCGAAATGATATGGCGTAAACGGCATATAATTTATATCCCGCTTATGTATCCGCAGTGTTTTAAGTAATTGGTGACATAATCATTAACGGCATCTTCGAGGGAGGCAATTTGTTTTTTGTAGCCGGCGGTATTGATTTCGGACAGAGTCGGGCATATCGATATATTCGATATTGAGCGATTTGCCGAGCGCGGTAAATACGGCTTTTGCTAAATCGTTCCATGAACGCGCGACACCAGCGCCGAGATTGTATATGCCGGCTAAATCGGGCTTATCGAAAAAGAAAAGCGTCATATCGACTGCGTCTTTGACGTAGAGGAAGTCGCGTTTCTGCTGGCCGTCTTTGTAATCGGGCCTGTGAGATTTGAAAAGGCGGACCTTGCCGGTTGCGTTAATTTGCTCGAATGCCTTGAGGACGAAACTTCGCATATCGGCTTTGTGATACTCGTTTGGGCCAAAGACGTTGAAATATTTGAGGCCGACAATTTTGGTAAACAAGCCGTTTCGCTTTGCCCATAAGTCGAAAAGCTGCTTCGAATAGCCATAAGGATTGAGGGGCTTGAGCTTTTCGAGTTTTTTCTCGTCGTCGAGAAAACCGTTCGAGCCGTCGCCGTATGTGGCGGCGCTTGAGGCGTAAATGAATCTAAACCCCTCGTCGGTCGCCCATTGTGCCAGTTGCTTTGTATATTCGAAGTTGTTGTCCATTAAAAACGACGCATCGGTCTCGGTAGTCGATGAGCAGGCGCCTAAGTGAAAGACCGCGTCCACTGAATACGGGACCACGTCTTCTGCCACCATTTCGAGAAATTCCTCCTTGTCCACGTAGTCGGCAAACCGCAGGTTGACCAGGTTTTTCCACCGCTGGTCGGAAGCCAGCCGGTCAACGACGAGAATATCGTCGATACCGCGTTTATTCAGGCCGGCGATTAACGCCGAGCCGATAAAACCCGCCCCGCCCGTTACAATGAGCATTTTCAAGTCCCTTTCCTATGAAACATCAAACGGTTGCGGTTACGCATAAGCCCCCCAACTTTATGTTGGGGGTTAACCCCCAGGATAAACCTGGGGGCTTACAGCAGCACACCCGATTAACTATATACAAAGTTTAAGGCGGGAATTGGCAGGTGTCAATCCAGGAAATGTGCGCAAAAAAAACCGCTCAATGAGAGCGGCAGGAGAAAGAAACGCTGAAAAGGTTACTCGCCTATCAGCACAAGGCGATGTAGGAGGCGATTGTCAGTATAAGAATTCTTCTTTTGTTGAGTGTGAATGGAACCCAAACTCTACTGTAAAACTTTCTCATCACCTCTTCGCCGAAGCCGGAACTCTAACACCACAACCTCACTACACGTTTGCATTATAGCCCATTTATACGCAAAATTTCAAGAAAAATATTGTCGGCCAATCGTAACATCTTGCAATTTAAGGACTTACGACTCCTTAGTCCGCAAATATTTTTCGGCAGGCGACTACGAAAAATGGCTGCCGTTTTGTCTCCGGCAGCCATTGTCATAGTAAAAAGTTTTCAGTTAAGTGTTACGCCAGTTTATCGACCGCCTCTCGCATCAGCCGGGCAATCGGCATCCGCTGCGGACAGCGGGATTCGGCTGCGCTGAAATCTATTTTGAGTAAATTGTCCCTCACCTCGGCCGGTATTGCCGCGAACGTCTGTCTTGCCAGGTCCTTATCGCCGTAACTATTGTTATACATCAATGACCGCATAACGTCGCTGACGTAGCCGGCGTCATCGCAGATATGTGAGCAGCCGGCACAGAAGCCCTCGCAGGTTTCTTTTGCGTATTGCTCCAAAACCATTTTGTCGTCCTGTGCCAGCGTGGCCTTGTCGAGAACCGCTGCCACGTTCTGGGTAATAAGCGAGACGCTGTTCATACCGACGCTGACCGATGCGATTCTCTCATCTTCGAAAACTGCCTTTATTTTCGCCTGGCCATCGGTCCAGCCCTTTGTTGAAAAATGCTCTAATAATTTTTTATCATCTTCACTTAAGGGGCCGCGTCCCTGTGTCTTCATAGCCGTAAGCGCTACGCCGGCTTTGTAGCAGGCGTCGATAGCATTTTGCATATCGGCGTCTTTTGTCAGGCGATAGTTATACATTGTCAGTATCGCGTCAACCCAGCCCAGTTTTGCCGCCGCCGACAAACTCCGGGCCATATTCATATGTGTGCTGAAACCGAAATATTTGATAAGCCCCCGTTTTTTCGCGTCCTCGACCCAGGTTTTGTATTCGTCTGTAAGCTGCGAGGTGTCGTTCAATCCGTGCGCGTAAAATACGTCAATGTAATCGGTATTCATTACTTTCAGCGACGATTTAAGCTTCTCCTCGGCTTCCTGCGGGTTTTTAGCTCCCGATGCCTTGGTTGCAAGAAATACTTTCTTTCTTATATCAGGGTTGGCGGCAAAATATTTACCTATGCAGACCTCGCTGTTGCCGCCCGTGTAAACAGGCGCCGTGTCCCAGTAGGTAACGCCCCACTTGAGCGAGCTTGTCAAAATAACCTGATTATCCCTAAGCTGTATGGCGCCGAGGCATAAGGCCGAGACCTCCTGTCCGCTTTTACCGAACTTGCGTTTGGGAACCTGCGGGGTCTCGGCCAGTACACCTTTGGCGGGCTGATTCTGGTCGGGAGAATTCGGCTCATTGGCATCTGCCAAAACTTTCGTGGCAACAACCGAACTTAACCCCGCGGCACCGA
>JBELAA010000268.1:0-3868 GCA_049509315.1 Sedimentisphaerales bacterium
GAGGGGTTACCCGCGGAGGTTGTCGGCAGGGTGATTCGAATGGTTGACAGGAATGAATACAAGCGAAGGCAGTCGCCGCCGGGCGTCAAAATCACGCCAAAGGCGTTCGGCAAAGACAGACGTCTGCCGATTACCAACCGCTATAGCACTGACTCACACTGACTAAAACACTGACTCACACAGACCGTAGCGTTTCGGTCGGCGTCAGTCAGTGTCTCTTGAAGTCCGTGTCAGTCCGTGTTCCTAATCGCGTCGGCAATCGCCATTGCGAATGGTGCTGCAGCAGTAAAATCGCTGCTTGTTATTATCAAGCCATCTCGCTCGAGCGATGTGCCCGTATATTTTGCCCCGCCTTTGAGCATTTGCTCGCGTTCAGACAAGAACCCTGTCGCCCTCACCCCTTTCAGCACTCCCGCGTTGGCAAGAATCGCAGGGGCAGTTGATATTGCGGCTATTATCTTGTGGGTTGCTGCCGCCTGCCGGGCGATTTCAAGAGCCGATGGATTATTGTAATACTCGGCAGCCCCCATCCCACCGATAAAAACTACAGCATTGAAATCCTCAAATTGGACCTTATCAAGAGTAATCTCTGAATTAGCAGTTCCGCCTATCATCCCCTTCAGTAGCCCGGTTTTTGAGCTTGCGAGCACGACCTTAATACCCGACTCGGTCAGAATTCGTTGCGTCAAGAGAAGCTCCTGGTCCCTGAAATTAATGGCGGGCACAATCAGGACGGCTTTCTTATCAGCACCGGCCGGCTTCATCGCTGGCTTATCCTGCGATTTTTGTTCCGCCGGGAAACCGACGCTTACAATCAGCAACGGGGCTGTATCGCCTGATAATCTGCATACCCTTTCGACGTCTCTTGCTTCAAATTCGTCGACAAGCACTGCCCCCAGCCCCAGCGCTGCCGCCTGTAATCGTATATTTTCGGCTGCCTGGCCGGCCGCTAAAGGCATAAATTTCATTGCCTTGCTGCCGGGTTTTGGGGGCGTTTTTTTCATTGCCCCGGCGATAATAATATCACACCCCGCCTGGGCAATCGCCTCCTGACCTGCTGTGGTCGATAACTGTTTTCGCAAATCCACTGGCGAGACCTGCTCTAAAGAATGCGGTCCGGGCTGATAAATAAACAAACCTTCAGCCGTCAGAAAATACATCTCAAGCGGATTACCGCCGCGATTGTTTACGTCCTTAACGGCAAGCGCCAAACCCGCCCAGGCCAACTGTCCCATTTGCACATAGCTCAGGGGTTTGTCCGCAAATCCCCGGACGCTTTGCTGTCTGCTGATTGCCTCCTCAACGCTGACTGAACCCATCAAGCTCGGCGCCGGAAGCTGAATTACCTTCCGTCCGCTCGCACGCCTGTTTTGGATGGGCTGGCCGAACAGCAACTCTTCTGAAGCCAGCAAAATCATTATGCAGCAAATCGTCCAACACCCGATTTTCTTTATTGAACTAACCATAGTTTCACCCCTGTTTTTCATCGTTCTATGATTACATAATAAATTAAATTATGTTAAAATTAAAGACATTGTTTGCTATGAGATTGACACAAAGACAGAAAATAACGCTCGCACTTTTATCGGCTTACTGGGTCGTGCTTCTAATCTCCACCCATATACCGATACCGAAAATAGTATATCAGGCGGGCGTATCGGACAAGTGGCTTCATTTTCTGGCGTATATGAATCTGGTCTTTTTGCTGTGGTTCTCCATCAGACCCGATAGCAAGGTAAGCTGGCGCAACGGCACGGCGTGGCTGATTTTGCTCATTGTAATTGCCTCCGGCGGACTGGACGAATTGACCCAGCCGTATTTCGGCAGAACCTGTGATTTATACGATTTTCTGACAAACGTCGTCGCTATAATTGCAGGGCTGCTCATACTCACTTTTATGGCGTTCTGGCAGGCGCTGCCGGCGATGTTGGCTATAACAATTTTCGGTCTCACAAACCTGGCCAAGGCCAATCTGTCAAACCTGGCCCCGATATCAGACGTTCTTTTTCATATCTTTGCATACGCTGGCTTCACAATATGCTGGATTCAGTTTATGAGGGTCGAACTGCCGCGAATAACCGGGATTTGGCGATTATTGCTGATTATCGATATCCCTGTGTGCCTTTTGTTAGTCGTAAAAACCGCGTCGTTATTGTCGGGCAGGCATTTCGCCACGACGGACCTGCTTTTCGCTATTCTGGGGATTTGCGGCGTAGTGATAATTTCATATTTGACCGGCTTTATTCAGTTTTCGCCCAAGCCGGATTTAAAAGGCGTGTAGAGGGGGTCGCCTATAAGAATAATCTGCCAGGAGCAGAACGGTTCGGCCAGGTAAAACGCTTCGACTAAGCACTTGCCGTGAAGTAATTCGAGGAAAAAATCATTGGGTTTGGGAAACGTGTGCAAATACGGCTCCGCCACAGGTCCCAGCGTTGCGGTAACACCGTGCATCAACATTGCCGGACACCATTCGGTGCTGTTTGCGTCGTGAATGTCAATCGCCTCAAAACTTGCGATGTGATAACCGATTGCCCCATCGACAAAATCGAAGGAATCGACGTATTTTTTCAAGCTGTACCAGCCGCAGTAAATCGCCGTTCGCGGACAACTGTTCGGCTCGAACAGCTTTTCGGTTCGTTCCTCTTTAACTTCCAGCTTCGTGTTTCTTGTCGTCGGCTATTCCGCGTGAGTCAATATAGACAACGCCGTGCAGCCCCGTCCTTTCAGCCGATATCGCCTTGTCTATCAGCCCGCGGGCTATCTGCGGCGTCGGGCCGTCTAATCGGCTGACCATAATCGTCGTTACCAGGTCCGCGGGATAGTGACTGAACTGATAAAGCTGATTTGGCTGCCATCGATACAGCTCATAAGGCCCGGACTTAACCATCGACAGCTCACTATCGACACCGGCGTCGGTCTCCTTGCCCGAAATCCAGTCAATCTCGCTCTGTGCCCCGGCAATATCCTTTTTGATTCTGTTCTGCTCATGGGGCTCGGTTGTGCCCGAAAGCTTTATCTCGTATTCTTTTACGGTTGCCCGGAGTTTACTGAGCTGTTCGTTGCTGTCCTTCAACTGGCCGCGAGGCCCGACCTTGTAGGGGGTTCCGTAGGTCATAAGCAGGCATTTTAGCGGCTTACCGGATTCTTCCTCAGCCAATCTTTTGCGAACCGGCTCGGCAATCTTCGTGCCGTAATCCTCCCTGCTTATCGAGTCGGTAAGCGTCTTGCCTAATGACAACTGCAGGATATTTTTCTCAGGGACGTTTCGCCGCTGACAGTAGTATTGCCCGAGCTGAACCGATTGCTCGATATCACCGTTGACAACCACAAGGATTTCGTCCGGCTCCAGCGCCTCCGCGGTCGCGCAATAAAGCAAAATAAACGCCACCATAAAATTATTCACGTATTTGCGCACTGAAAACGCCTCACAATAAAAGGATTACCGAATAAAATTCTACAACCGGAGCTATTCAAATGTTCGGATTACAGATGTCTATGCGGGAAAGGAAAAAAGCGCCCGGCCTTATTTTACTTAACTCGCCTTTGGTTTGCGATGGTCGGCAATGGCTTTTATGTCCGCTTCGGTCCACGAGACGATTTCATCCTGTTTGAGCATATAAATACCCGTTTTATAACCGCCGATATCTGGGGTCAGAGTTTGGCCTTTGCAAATAGCAACCAGCTTGGCGGGAAAATCCTCGCCGCACAAATGAGCACAGGGGTATCCCCCTCCGAATCGCGGGTTTATCTCAAGCAGCACAGGAGTGCCTTTTAACATTTTCACATCCACGTCGGCGGGCCCGAAAACAGGGAATGCCTGGGCTATTTTGACGCCTAAATCTATAAGCTTTTTATCGTCAACGCTGAC
>JBELAA010000269.1:0-6546 GCA_049509315.1 Sedimentisphaerales bacterium
TTGGTTTTGTAAGGAGTATGAAATGAAAATCAGCAGATCCACCGGTTACGGCCTGCTGGCGGCCTGTTACATCGCCAGGAACGAAAAGGAAGGCATCGTCCTTTCGCAAACCATTTCCAAAGAATATAACATACCTCTCGAATATCTGCTGAAAATATTACAGCAGTTAGTCCGGGCAAACCTTCTGCGAAGCAAACGCGGCCCCCGCGGCGGTTTCGTAATGGGTAAATCGGCGCACAAGGTTTCGATGCTCGAAATTATCGAGGCGGTCGATGGTCCCCTCGGCAGCCAGCTCAATCTCGATGAGCACGCCAAAAGGGACAAATTCACCGCCAAGGCAGAGAGAGCATACGAACAGGGCGTCAATGCCGCCAAGAGCGTATATTCGAAAGTGAAACTGGCCGACCTGATATAGTCCGCGTTTGGCGGGTATAGCCGGTTCGACATTAGGAAATTCAGACCAGTCACGGAGGCCGTGTAAAAAGCGGCCTCCGCTTTCCGGCATATTAAAATACCTATGCAAATCAAAGAATTTCAGAAGCTCATTTCCGAGAAGTATGAGAAACGCGACCGCCAGAGAGGCGTTCCCCGAACATTTCTCTGGTTTGTCGAGGAAGTCGGCGAGCTTGCGACCGCCCTTGCCGGCAATAACAAAAAAAATCAGCGAGAGGAGTTCGCCGATGTTTTCGCCTGGCTTTGCACCCTTGCCAATATCAGCGACGTTGACATCGAAAAGGCCTGCAAAAAATACACATCAGGCAAAATCAGGGGCTTCAAACCGAAATAGCCGTCTCTGATTCAATCCGCTCTAAATCCCGGCTTATGCTTGAAGGAAAGCATCTGGCTGTGGTATAGTTGTCCGCAAATGACGATACGACTTAAAGAACAGAATCTGCAGGAACCGGTTTCGAAGCATATCCGCAGGGATTTCATTACTCTTCGGCAGGATGAAACTGTCCAGCACGCCATCGACTCGCTCAGGAAGCACGCGACCGCAGGCGAAATACTGTATCTGTATGTCATCGACGACCAGTCCCGTCTTGTCGGCGTCGTTCCCGTCCGCGCCCTGCTCACCGCCGAACCGAAAACACAAATCTCATCGATTATGACGCCCTCGCCTGTCTCGATTTTGTCATCCGATACCGTCTTTCGGGCCTGTGAAATGTTCACTGAGCACCGTTTCCTCGCGCTGCCCGTGGTTGATACCGAAAGCAAAATCGTCGGAATCGTCGATATCAATCTTTTCACCGACGAGGTCGTAAACAGCGCACGTCTGCGCCAGGCCAGTAACATCTTTCAGCTTATCGGCGTTCACATTTCACTGGGTAAATCCGTCTCCTCCTGGGCCGGCTTCAAAAGCCGGTTCCCCTGGCTTTTATGCAATCTGACCAGCGGCCTCATCTGCGCTCTTATCGCCAGCAGGTATGAGCTGCTCATCAGTGAAATCGCCATTTTGGCAATGTTTATTACCGTCGTCCTTGCTATGGCCGAAAGCGTCAGTATACAATCTATGACGATTACGCTTCAAGTCCTGCTCCAGCATCAGGTCTCTTTTCGACGCATAATAACCGGCATACGAAAGGAGCTTTATATTTCCGCCTTGATTGGCGCCGGCTCAGGAATCGTCGTCGGCGCTACAGCGTTCCTCTGGAAGGGTAATCTCCTGCAGGGGCTTTCCATTGCCGTCAGTATTTTACTTGCTGTCGTAACCGCCTGCTTTTTGGGCGTGCTTGTGCCCACGCTCGTGCGAACTTTTAAGGTTGACCCCAAAATCGCTTCCGGCCCCATCGTCCTTGCGGCAGCCGATATCGCCACACTTATTTTTTATTTCACTACCGCCAACTGGCTCCTCGGCTGACGCCGCTTATCATTGCGAAGCAATCTCATATACCCTGCAAGGATGCCTGCCTAAAAGCAAAAAGGCCGACTCATAGCAAAAGTCGGCCTTTCTTAAAAACAACGTGGAATTGGCTTTCGATGCCCGCTTACCTCTCTATCGGCAATAAGTATTTCTGCCACGCCTCAAAGCCGCCTTCCATCTCCATAACAGGATAGCCGTGCTCCGCGAAAAGCTTGCTGGCATTGGCCGCCAGATGACATTGCTGGCTATAGCATAAGACAATGTTGGTCCTGTCTTTGCTTAAACCCTCGAATGAATCCCACCTGTCGCGTGGGAGATTAACCGAGCCGGGGATATGGCCTTTCCTGAAATCCTCTTCTTTGCGAACATCAATGACGCTTATATTCTCGCCCCTTTCTATCATCTCGTTTAATTCAATTGGACCGGTCGTAAATTCGAGTTTGGCATCGAAGTAATCCACCGCTTTGCGTGTATCTGTTAGCGTAATCATTTTTTTAATTAGCACTTCTTCATAATTTATACGTTATGCCCAACATCCGGTTTCAGATTAAATCGCCCGCCCCTCATAGCGTTTAGCGGCGGCGACCTCTACGGACAATCTGTGAGCAATAACGAAGGGCCGGTTAAGCAAAATCCTTAATACCCCCGCAAAAACGAATGCGTATTATAAGGTAATGGGAAATTTGTATAAATTTGGCATTTTATTGGCAGTCCTTGTCGGTATCCCGGCTTCGGAGGGTAACGGCATTTCAATTACAGGAATCGGCCCGGATTTATTTCCTCAGCAAACGGTTATTACCGATTGTTTCGCGACGGGTTATTATTGCGTCTATAACACCGAGATTGACGGCTCTCAAACCATTACCAGAGACATTTCAAATACCCGCCTCACCTTAAAGGCGTCATTTTTATTCGGCGGCCTGGGCGTCGCTATGCAGGGCACCGGCAAAACGGCCCCTGACGGCGATTACATCAAATACACAGGCGGAGGCGGCTGCTTCGTCCGCATCGCCGGGCCTGACGCGGGAAAAAACCTCCGGGGCCGATGGGTAATAAGTCCGAGTGCACTTCGCAACCGATACGCCCGGCTGGGTATCACTGACTTTGCCGGTTTCGGCAATCTGGCCCTGTTGTCCCCCGATGAAGCTAATTATTCACTGGTCTCATCAATAACCGGCGTAATGGGGCAAACTCTCCAACCATGGCGTTCTATTTCCGTTGACCCGTCGTTGATACCGCTTGGTCAAACCGTCACACTGTTATTCAAAATCAACGCCCCTGAGAATTACAAACCGGCACATACCGTCTTCAAAGCCCAGGACATTGGCGGAATGATAAAAGGCAAACACATTGAAATTTACCTGGGCGAAGGCCGGGCCGCAATCGACCAGTGGAACCGTTCAGGCGGTAACCGATACGTCGATATTTACATAGGCGATGCCCTGCCTCTTAAAGCCCAGGACTAACCACAAAAATAAAAGGCCGGATGGCAATCCACCCGGCCTTTCATAAAACTGCTTCTGTGAGCCAACCACCGCCTCATTTTTCGTATTAACAACCGCGGAGTCATTAATCGTGCTCAATTTGGCCGCCGGCTTTGTTTTGCCCTGCTTTGCAGGAGCATTTGGCTCGGCCTTTGGTGCATTCGGCTCTGCTTTGGGAGCATTCGGCTCTGCTTTGGGAGCTTTTGGCTCAACTTTCGCTGGCGTGTTTGGTTCCGGCTGTGCCGCCGCCGGAGCCGCAACGACCTCAGATACGCTCACGTCATCGACGAAGAAATTCACGTCCGCAGCAGGACCTTCGAAATAAATATCGAGCGTTTTTAATGTGCCGCTCGGACTGGGTGTAAATTCTCCTGAAAGTTCGGTCCATTCGGTATTGTTGCACGTCAGTTTCTCAATATTGGGGTATTGCACGGGGTTATCATCTTCCATTTCTACCGAAAGAATAATAGTGTCGCTGTTGGAATTGTCCAGCCGGACCCACCCTGAAAGTTTGTATGTCTTGCCGCTTTGCACCTTGCCTATTAAAGATTGTTTTACTCCCTGCCACCCATCTGTTCTTTCGAACGCCTTTACTGCCTTAGAGCCGCTGTGAACCGGGGTCGTCACCGCCTCGATTTTGCCTCCTCTTGCATCCCAGCCGTCGGTCCCGTCCTCAAAACCGGGGTTTTTCAATAAGTTTGCATCTCCGTATGCCGGCGTTATCGACATAACCGCCGCCAAAAATCCATCGAAAAATGTCAATATGCTGCTATCGGCTATTGTGAATCCTTGACGTGCAGGTGTAACTGCGATTTGACTTCCTCATCTCTGGGGCCGTGCTTTCGTTGCGTCGCCGGCCCAATGAGTTTTTCCAGCTCCATAGCCAGGCAATGTCGAACGTCCGCCTTCATACCCTCGAAATGCAGCGTAACCTTTCCGTCGCGACTTATTGTCATTTTCACTTCTTCCATTTTCAAGACCTCCTCAGTGTTACCTGGATTTCCTGCTCCTGCCCGACGTTCTCAGCAACCACCTTGAATCCCGTCGTCCGCAATTGCGTCATCGCCTTGTGATAAGCATACACCTGCTGAATTTTCCCCGCCAGGGTCGTCGCTTTTTCACGTAAACGCTCTTTTGTCTCGTTGCCTTTTGCGCACAGAATCAGCCGGCCCTGCTCATCGCATTTAACGGTGAAATTTATCCCGTCTTTGGTAAATACCTGTTTATTACTTATCACTCCTCCCTGCACCGAACCTAACTCCATCTCGACTTCCTGCGTCTGCTCCTCGACAGATGTTTTGTTTTCGCCGGCGATTTTTACCGCTGTAAGGCCCAGTGTCGCAACCGCCCCCGCCACGTATGACATAATCGCGGGCCACGCGGCTATGATTACCGGCGTCAGACAAACAAACGTGCAAGGCATCGTTTTTACCTCCTAAAGAATACCATCAAAATCATTGTAGTCCGCCGCCCGCCTCAGGTCAAAACAAAAAACACCGCGTCCCAACGTAATAATTTCGAATTCTACTGCGACATCTTCCGCGGCTCAGGCCACGAGCAAATGACAGGCACTATTACTGTAACGGAGTAGTTTTTTAGTGAGATTCGCACCCAAAAAAGGCGAGGCCGGTCATTAGAAATGGCGAGGGATTTCAATTCTTTTCAATTTGAAATTTAAGTTCCTCTGTCATTCCTCCTGCTGCGCCTGCCGGCATATAATGGGCGTATATAGTGTATTCACCTGGTTTCAACCAAGCTCTAAGCGGTTCTCCTGCTCTTTTAGCCATTCTTCCGCCATAAGAATCCGGCTTGCCGGCAATGATATAATCTGGCGTATTAGTTAATTCTGCCTCATAGACAATTATTCCATGTTTTGAATGTATTATAATGGCATCTTTAGTTAAAAGCTCCTTTGGAATATTAGATAGTTCATTGCAATCTTCGGCCATTTCATTATCAGAGTTTTTGATATGTATGCCTGGTGGACTGGCCATGTTGCCAAGGGGTAATATTCCTCGAATCGCAATACACCTTGGACTCAAGTTTACAAACTGAACCTGAACGTGAATGGGTTCGTCACAGCCAAACAATATCTTGTCGAGTTTTAGAATTAATAGTGTGTCTGAGTTCCAGTTTAATTGTTGTTTTGATGCGCTTACGCTCTTTGAATTGAGCATGTTCGGATCCCACGGTATCTCCGGTGCTGTCTTATATGACTCAATAAGAGGATATTTCATCGCCCAGGCAAAATCTTGTTCATTGCTGGGCCAGCAACGTGCAAAAGAGACGCCGGAGAATTTATTATTAAACTGACATCCGCACCATTTATTTTTGCCTTTTATCCAAGTATATAAAGGCACGCTTAAATTTATATTTGCATCAGAAGCTGAAAATATCCCAAATTGATTTGCGTCTTTTGGGATTTCTATGTAATCGAGATGACCAAAACAGCCATCCCTGAACATTATATCGAATATTTTCTGTGATAATTCCCCTTCATATAATATTCTTTGCTGTTTTCCTTCATAAATAATACACGAATACCTCGGTTGCTTTTGACTACCGCCTTCGGCGGTCGCAATGTATGAAAAGAGGAACAGGGGTAAAATCAGCATTATTTTCCTGCTATTCATAACTAAAAATATAACACTTGCGATAAAAAAGGCAAGGGCCGGCTTGTTTTCAAGCCGGCCCTCATAATCCTGGCGATACCTACTCTCGCCCGTAAGGACTACCATCGGCCTGACGAGCTTAGCTTCTGTGTTCGGAATGGGAACAGGCGTTTCCCCGTCAGTAACTTCACCAGGAAGTTCGTTACCCCGCAAGAGCGGGTAAAATCAAAAGTTAAAAATCAAAATGCAAAACTTTTGAGGCCGCTTCGCGGCGGCCAAATCTTACCAGCCCTGTGCAGGATTGATCCAAATATCAAAGAGCATAGCAAATCTATTCGCTATACGCTGAACGCTAAAAAAGAAAATATGCGGGTAAGTGTTACAACGTAAGCGCATTAATCGAAATACTCATATCCGGCTTCGTCCCGATATACATCATCGGGACTACGCCGAGACAAGTCGAACAATCAAAAATGATATGGTCAAGTGTTCGAGCATTAGTACCGGTTAGCTGAAGCGATTACTCGCCTTACACATCCGGCCTATCAAACTGGTGGTCTACCAGTGCTCTTCATCGGTCCGAAGACCG
>JBELAA010000027.1:0-14491 GCA_049509315.1 Sedimentisphaerales bacterium
TGTTCCGTTTGATGGTAGCTGTTCTGACCCCAGGCAACAATTGAGCCGTCTCGTTTCAATGCGATGCAGTAGTGCTCCCCCGCGCTAATGGCCGTAAAATCGTTCCCGTCGCAGGGGTCGGCCTGACCATACTCATTATAGCCCCAGCAGACAATGGAGCCATCCCGTCTTAACGCGACGTTGTGCCCGTAACCGGCGCTTATGGCGATAAAATCGTTGCCCTCAGGGACATCAATCTGCCCCTGGTCGTTGACTCCCCATCCGACTATGGAGCCGTCCTGCTTTAAGACGATGCTGTGCTCAGAGCCGGCGGAAATTGCGACAAAGTCATTTCCCTCCGGCGGCGTCGCCTGACCAAAATCATTGCAACCCCAACCAACCAATGACCCGTCTTTCTTCAAAGCGATGTTGTGCTCAAAACCGGCGGCATTGCCTCCCCAGCCGACAAGAGAACCGTCGCGTTTGAGAACAATCGTATGATAACCGCCGGCCGATACGGCAGCGAGATTAGTTAACGATGATTGCGGAGTGGCTATTTCGCCCCAGCCGATTATAGAGCCGGCACGGGCGACTTCAATCACACTCAACCAAGTCAAGAGAGTGAGAATAACGGTTACGAACCGTTTCATTAAAGAAAACCTACTTCCTCTCTTACTCTCGCCACTTCTCTTGATTTGCGGGTTAGATTATATACCAATACCCTACTGAAATCAAGTGTTTTTTATGATTTTTCGAAAATTTTTTTTAAAGCTGATTTTTCTCAAAAAAACAGGGGGTAAAGCCCAATTATTATAAGTTTTCTTATTTGAAAGTTCAGTTTTTTTAATATAATCTACGCCGCCAAAGCTTCGCCCTCGTCTCGGCGAAGGCGCCAATAAATCCAAAGAAACAAACAAGGCGCCGAGCCGTAGCCGGGAAAGCAAAAAACAACGCTCTTTTACTATGGTAGGAGAAACCCAATGCCCAGACGCAAAGACGTTAAAAAGGTGATGATTATCGGTTCAGGCCCAATTATAATCGGACAGGCGTGCGAATTCGATTATTCAGGGACGCAGGCGTGCAAGGCGCTTCGCAAGCTCGGTTACAAAATCGTATTGGTCAACTCGAACCCGGCGACGATTATGACCGACCCGGGAATGGCAGATGTTACATATATCGAGCCATTGAACATCGAGACGCTGGCAAAAATCATCGAGGCGGAACGTCCCGACGCGATTTTGCCCAATCTCGGCGGACAGACGGGACTGAACCTGTCGTCGGCGCTTGCCAAAGAGGGCGTGCTGGACAAATTCAGCGTCAAGGTCATCGGCGTCAATATCGACGCGATTGAAAGAGGCGAGGACCGCGGCGTCTTCAAGGAAACGATGACCAAGCTGGGTATCGATATGCCCGAAAGCGAACTGGCATACAGCGTCGAGGAGGCGGAAAAAATCGCCGAATCATTAGGTTACCCTGTTATCATTCGGCCCGCATATACGATGGGCGGAACCGGCGGCGGGGCCGTGTATAATGTCGAGGAATTACGTGTTATCGCCGCCAGGGGCTTATCGGCCAGCTTGGTTCACCAGATACTTGTCGAAGAGGCGGTATTGGGCTGGGAGGAGCTGGAATTAGAGGTCGTCCGCGACAGCAAGGGGCAGAAAATAACCGTCTGCTTCATCGAGAACGTTGACCCGATGGGCGTGCATACGGGCGATTCCTACTGCACCGCGCCGATGCTGACAATCGACAAAAAACTGCAGAAACAGCTTCAGAAATACTCATACGATATCGTCGATGCAATCGAGGTCATAGGCGGAACAAATATACAGTTCGCGCATAATCCCAAAACCGGAAGAGTCGTGGTCATTGAAATCAACCCCCGCACGTCGCGGTCGTCGGCTCTTGCCTCAAAGGCGACTGGCTTTCCGATTGCTTTTGTGTCGTCGCTGCTGGCGGGAGGCCTGACACTCGACGAGATTCCCTACTGGCGAAAGGGAACGCTGGAAAAATATGAGCCCTGGGGTGATTACATAGTTGTTAAATTTTCAAGATGGGCGTTCGAGAAATTCAAGGGCATCGAGGACAAATTGGGCACGCAGATGCGGGCGGTCGGCGAGGTAATGAGTATCGGCAAAAATTACAAAGAGGCATTCCAGAAGTCGATTCGCTCGCTGGAAATCGGAAGGTACGGCCTGGGCTTCGCGAAGAATTTCAACAAGCTGTCGCTGGAAGAATTGCTCAGCAAGCTCACTCACCCGACCAGCGAACGCCAGTTTATTATGTATGAGGCACTTCGCAAGGGCGCCAAGGTCGATGCACTGTTCGAAAAGACAAAGATAAAGCACTGGTTCATCGAGCAAATGAAAGAGTTAGTCGAGCTTGAGGAGAAAATCTTAAAATACAAGGGCAAGCGGATTCCGGATAAGCTCCTGATTCAAGCCAAGAAAGACGGTTTCGCGGACCGATACTTAGCCAAACTGCTGGATGTTTCGGAAGAAGAGATTCGTAACCAGCGGACAGGGCTTGATATTGTGGAGCACTGGGACGCTGTGCCTGTAAGCGGAGTTAAAAACGCGGCTTATTACTACTCGACGTATAACGGCAAAGACAAGGTGCCGGTGAGTAAAAAACGCAAGATAATGGTTCTGGGCGGCGGACCCAATAGAATCGGGCAGGGAATTGAGTTCGATTACTGCTGCGTTCACGCGGCATTTACCCTGCGCGACGAGGGCTATGAGTCGATTATGGTCAACTGCAATCCTGAGACCGTATCGACCGACTATGATACTTCCGACAAGCTGTATTTTGAGCCATTGACCGTAGAGGACGTGCTGAGCATTTACGAAAAAGAAAAACCCGACGGCGTTATTGTGCAGTTCGGCGGGCAAACGCCTTTGAACATAGCAAGACAGCTTGCCAAAGCAGGCGTGAAGATAATCGGGACGTCACCTGACGCGATTGACCTGGCCGAGGACCGGGACCTGTTCCGCAATATGATGAAAAAGTTGAATATCCCGATGCCTGAGGCGGGGATGGCAAGCAATCTTAAAGAGGCGCTTGCGCTGGCGAAAAAAATCGGTTATCCCCTGATAGTCAGGCCGTCTTATGTGCTTGGCGGGCGAGGTATGGAAGTAGTTCACGACGAAGAAATGCTGCGTCATTACGTTGCGGCAGCGGTAGATGTTACTCCCGAAAGGCCAATACTTATCGATAAGTTCCTCGAAAACGCAATCGAGACCGAGGCAGACGCCATATCGGACGGAACAGACGCTTTTATACCGGCGATTATGGAGCATATCGAGCTTGCCGGGATTCACTCAGGCGACTCGGCGTGCGTGATACCGCCTGTGTCGATACCGAAAAAGCACCTGGATACGATAACCGAATACACGAAGAAAATCGCGATAAAGCTCAACGTCGTGGGCCTGATGAACATTCAGTATGCGATATGCAACGACAAGGTATATGTGCTGGAGGCAAATCCGCGGGCGTCGAGGACTGTGCCGATTGTGTCCAAAGTATGCGGACTTTCGATGGCAAGGGCAGCGACGCAGATTATGTTGGGCAAGAAACTCAAGGACCTGAAACTCAGGCACCGCAAAATTCCGCACTTCGGCATCAAGGAATCGGTATTCCCGTTCAATATGTTCCCTGAGGTTGACCCGATTCTGGGGCCTGAGATGCGTTCGACGGGCGAGGTATTAGGGCTGGCGGACTCGTTCGGCTTGGCGTATTACAAGTCGCAGGAGGCAACGCAATTACGCCTGCCGTCGCAGGGAACGGTTTTGATAACGGTGGCAGACCCGGATAAGAAATACATCGTTGGGCCGGCAAAAGAATTTGCCAAGCTCGGCTTCAAAATAAAGGCAACCGAAGGAACACATCGGCTGCTCGAACAAAGCGGAGTCAAATCAAACCTGGTTTTGAAAATGCACGAGGGCAGGCCTAACGTTATGGACAGCATCAAAAACGGTGAAATTCAGCTTATCGTTAATACACCCGCGGGAAAACTGGGTAAATACGACGACTCATACATTCGCAAGGCCGCGATAAAATACAAGATACCATATGTAACAACGACCGCCGCCGCGGCAGCAGCGACAAAAGGTATCGCCGCCTATCTGAAAAACCCCGGAACTGTAAAGTCGCTTCAGAATTATCATGCGGCGATAAAGTAGCCGGGAGGTATTGTTTCCGGAATTAGCCGTCGCAGGAATCGTGTTTGATTCAGCATGGAAGGTCTTTTGTAATTTTAAAAAATTAAACCTTTTCACAAAACGAATCTTGTGGTAATGTTATACAGACGAGAAGGAGCGACTATTGTTTGCAAAACAAGGAAATGTCGAACAAAAAGACGCGATAAACTAAAATGAGCGGAACGTTGAGAGATTTCGTTGTTATAGCGGATAACTGGGTGGAAGAGCCGGCATTGGCACAGGCCGGTCCCGTGCCGGAGCAGCTTCCTGACGAGAAAAAGGGCTCCCCGGAGGCGAATAATCACGATTTAAAGCTGCCTGATGAAATCGGAATCCTGGCCATACGCAACGCCGTAGTTTACCCTGGGACGGTCGCTCCTCTGGCGGTTGGCAGGGAGAAAAGCAAGGCGTTACTGACGGTAACAAGGCCCAACGAGACCGTCATCGGGATTTTGACGCAGCGCAAGGCCGACACAGATAAGCCGGGTTTTGCGGATTTATATAAAATCGGGACGGCGGCGACGGTGCTGAAGGTGCTTCGGGCGCCGCAGGGCTCGATGAGCGTTTTCGTTCACGGGATATTGCGGTTCGAGGTTATTGAGCCGGTTTCGACCGAGCCGTATTTGAAGGCGAAGGTGCGCCTGCTGAAATCGGAAACCAAGATGACCAAGCGGCTTGCGGCCTTAATGGTCAGCGTCAAGCAGACGGCCAATCGCGTGATTGCACTCAGCCCCAACGTCCCGGATGAGATTTCGTCTTTATTAGAGGAAATCGAGGACCCGTCGGCATTGTCGGATTACTTAGCGGCCAACGTCAGCTTGAAGACCGAGGAAAGGCAAAAGCTTTTAGAGGAGCTTGACCCCACAAAACGCTTAGAGCAGATTTCATTCGCCCTGGCCAATCAGTTAGAGGTGCTGGAATTAAGCCATAAGATACAGGGGCGGGTGCAGGAATCGGTTGAGAAAAATCAGCGGGAGTATTTCCTGCAGGAGCAGCTAAAGGCGATTCAGTCGGAATTGGGCAAGGACGACTCGCGTGTGGAGGAGATAAAGCAGCTTACCGAGAACATCAAAAAGGCGAAGATGCCCGAGAGGATGGAAGCCGAGGCGATGCGTGAGCTTGACCGATTGAGCAAAATGATGCCCGCTTCGCCGGAATACAGCGTAATCAGGACTTATCTTGATTTTGCCTGCGAATTGCCCTGGTCGATTGCGACGAAGGATAATATCGATATAAAGCGGGCGGAGGGGATTCTCAACCGCGACCACTACGATTTGAAGAAGGTCAAGAAAAGGATACTGGAATTTTTGGCGGTGCGCAAGCTCAACCCGACGGGTAAAAGCCCGATACTGTGTTTCATCGGCCCGCCGGGGGTTGGCAAGACCTCGCTGGGTAAGTCGATAGCGCGGGCGATGAGCAGAAAATTCATACGCATATCGCTGGGCGGGATACGCGACGAGGCGGACATTCGCGGGCATCGCAGGACGTATATCGGCGCGCTGCCAGGCAGAATCCTGCAGGAATTGCGCAAGGCAGGTGCGAAAAACCCCGTATTTATGCTGGATGAGCTGGATAAAATCGGCGCCGATTTCAGGGGCGACCCGGCAAGCGCGTTATTGGAGGTGCTTGACCCTGAGCAAAATAACAGTTTCACGGACCATTACTTAGACCAGCCGTTCGATTTGTCGAACGTGATGTTTATCGGCACAGCCAATTACGCAGAGCCGATACCGCCGGCGCTTCACGACCGGATGGAAATTATCGAATTGCCCGGTTATACCGAGACCGAGAAGCTGAAAATCGCGTCGAAATATCTTGTGCCGAGGCAATTGTCGGAGCACGGCCTGAAAAAGCAAATGCTCAATATCAAAAACGAGGCGATTGTCTCGATGATTCGCAGTTATACGCGAGAAGCGGGCGTGCGAAATCTGGAGAGGAACATCGCCGCGGTGTGCAGGGCGGTAGCGACGGAAATCGCCAAAAATAAAAAAAGACAGGCAAGTATCGGAGAAGCCGGCCTGGCGAAAATATTGGGGCCGACGCAATACGAATCGGAACTGGCGCTGCGTGCGGGGATACCGGGCGTGGCGACGGCCCTTGCCTATACGCCGGTGGGGGGCGAAATATTGTTTATCGAATCGGCGTCGATGCCCGGTAAGGGCGTTCTGCAATTGACCGGGCACATAGGCGACGTAATGAAGGAAAGCGCACAGGCGGCCTTTTCAATCGTCAAGGCAAACGCGGGCAAAATGGGAATCGACCCCAAGCAATTCAGCAAATACGATTATCACGTTCACGTGCCTGCCGGCGCCGTTCCAAAGGATGGGCCAAGCGCAGGCGTTGCGATGTTTACATCGCTTGCGAGTTTGCTTTTACACAAGCCGGTCAGGCCCGACGCGGCAATGACGGGCGAAATCACATTACGCGGGCTTGTCCTGCCAATAGGCGGATTGAAAGAGAAAATTTTAGCCGCCAAACAGGCGGGCATAAAAACCGTCATTTTGCCCGCCCGCAACAAAAAAGACCTGCCCGAAGTCCCGAGGGAAGCCAAAAAAGGCCTGACGTTCAAATTCGTCAAAAACACAAACGAGGTCCTGAAAATCGCCCTGAACAGCAAATGTTGAAACATAAGCCATCTTATGGCAGCTACGCTGCCCATTATGCTTAGACAAACCATTCTCATTCTCGAAGATGATTTAACCCGAATTGATCGATTCAAGTCGGTTTTGAGTCGTTTTGGCTCAGAATACGAAATGAAATTTTGGCGAAGCGCCAAAGAGATGACAAAGGAACTTGACGGTTGCATTCAGACAGCCACACTTATTTCGCTCGACCACGATTTAGCACCAATCGAACCCGGAGGCCAAGACCCCGGTGATGGTCTGGACGTGGCAAGGTTCCTTGCTTCGCACGAGCCGGCGTGCCCGGTAATCATACATCCAAGCAATGTGAGCCGTTCTGAAGCAATGGCAGGGGTGCTTGAATTGGAGGGTTGGGTGATTAAACGAGTCCCGCCTATCGGTGAAGATTGGATTGAAGTTGATTGGGTATCCGCTGCTAAAAAACTGATTTCAAAATAGGAACATTGCCGAACTAAGTTTTTTTTCTGTCGGCGGGTTTTTCAGCGGGCTGCTGAGGCATTGTCGGCTGGTTTGTATCTGCACGTCTTGTTTCGATGACGGCTATTATAATAACACCGAGGACTGTCGCCATCCCGATGACTACCAGTAAAATCATTCCCAAGTGGCTGCTTATGCTCATATTGCGTCTTGATTATCCTTCAGTTTCTATAATTTGCGTAATCTTCTGCTTTAATTCCGGCAGTTTATTTATCGCGACGTCCCAGACGATGGTGTAATCAACGCCGAAATAATCGTGGATTAACTTGTCTCTCATCCCGGCGATTCTCTTCCAGTCGATGTCGCTGTGCCTTGCTCTAAAATCGTCGGGGACTTTTCTCGCTGCTTCGCCGATTATCTCAATACTGCGCACAAATGAACGTTTTAGCGTCTGGTCGGAAAGAAATCGGGCTTTGTCCGTCGAGGAAATAACACCCTCGATATAGCTTATCTCGTCGAGTATATGGCGGAGATACTCAATTGGTGAGTGGGACATATTCGACTTCCCTGAGAACATAAGGCGATATATAGCTGCTTAACGACTCCCTTGTTACAAGCTCGACTCTCCGGCCGAATAAATCCTCGAGCATAAAACAGGTATCGATGAAATTATCGAAGGTCTTTTTATCAGGGTCGAATTCCACAAGCAGGTCGATATCGCTTTCCGGGCGGGCATGGTTTCTTACAAAAGAACCGAAAAGGCCTATTGAGCTGATGCCATACGAAAGCAGTTGTGCCCGCGATTTGCGGATACCATCTACAATCACATCTTTTGTCAGATTTCTGCTTATCATATAATCACCTGTTGACGCTAATTATAGCATTTGTGATTTTTATTACATCAATCATTTCCGCAATATCGTGGACGCGGAGAATTGATACGCCCGCGGAGGCGCATAGGGTAACGGCGGCGGCGGTTCCGAAAATGCGGTCGGCGGGGTCAGCTTTACCAGTCAGCGTGCCAATGAATTTTTTCCTGCTGGGGCCGACAAGGACGCGATAGCCGGTCTTAACGAACTTGTCGATATTGGCCAAGAGTTTGAGATTGTGCTCAAGCGTTTTGCCGAATCCGATACCTGGGTCAATAAAGATTCGCTCTTTTGGAATACCGAACCCCTCGGCCCGCTTTGCCCTTTCGAGCAGAAATTTCAAAACCTCCGCGACAACATTTTTATATTTCGGTTTTACCTGCATCGTTCGGGGCGTGCCCTGTATATGCATCAGGACAACGGGAACCTGCTTTTGGGCAGCTAACTGCGCCATTTGCTCATCGGCAAGGGCGGTGATGTCATTGAGCATCGTTGCCCCGGCATCTAAGGCGGCTTTGGCGACCTCATAATTAGTCGTATCGATACTGATACAGGTTTTAGTTTCTTTTGCGATTGATTCAATAACCGGTATTGCTCGTTTGATTTGCTCTTCTGCGGAGACAGGTTCAGCACCCGGCCTTGTGGATTCGGGGCCGACGTCGATGATCGCGGCACCGTCCTCGGCCATTTTAAGGCCCTGCTCGATTGCCTTATCGCGGTCGTAAAATTTACCGCCGTCGCTGAACGAGTCGGGCGTAACGTTGAGAACGCCTATTAAAAGACAGCCGGCGGAAAAATCCAGCTTGCCTGAGGGCCATTCGAGAATTTTTGAAAAATTATTACTCATTTCGTTTTGAAGCCGATGCCGTTGAGCATATCGGTAAGGTGTGGGGAAGGTTGTTTTAGTATTACGGTTGTATTTTGAAATTCACGGCGGACGGGGTAATTTTTGCGCAGGTCGTCGAAAAATTTCGCTCGTTTTTCCGGCTCAACCATCGCGATTTCGCGGGTATTGAAGTCGTCGCGGTTGATGGCATAAACCTGCCGGACTGTTTCGTTAAGCAGTGATTGCTCGTCAGTGTCAATTTTATCAATTGTTATTTGCGGGACTTTGGGCGGAGGCAGGAAGTCGGCGATTGTGTGTTTCGGCTCAACTTTGAAATACTTACGGGCGGCATTGTAAATCATAATCAGGCCGGCGATTTTGCCGTCTAAGGAATAGCCCGCGATATGGGGCGTTGAGATATCGACCAGCCGCAAAAGCTCGCAATCGATATTCGGTTCGTTTTCCCAGACGTCGAGGATAACCGCGGACAGTTTCTTTGATTTTATAGCGTCCTTTAGAGCGGCGGTATCGTGGACGCCGCCCCGGCAGGTATTGACGAACACGCAGCCGGTTTTTAGCGATTCGAAAAAAAATTCATCTGCCAAATGAAAGGTCTGGTCCCGTCCTTCGCGGGTCAGGGGCGTATGCAGCGTGATAAAATCGCAATCGAAAAGCTCATTGAGGGGCCTGTATTTCGGGTCGCCTGTTTGTCGGGCCAGCGGCGGGTCATTGAGCTTTACGGTCATACCGAGGGCGGCGCATTTTTTGGCGACCTTGCTGCCCACGTTACCGACGCCGACGACGCCGATTGACTTACCTGCCAGTGTAATTTTGTGTTTTTTCGCGACTGAAAGCAGCGCCGCGACGAGGTAATCGGCGACGGAATTCGAATTTGAGCCGGGGGCGGAGGCGAAACCGATACCGCGTTTATTGAGGTAATCGACAGCGACGTGCTCGAAGCCGATAGTGGCGGTGGCGACGAATTTGACATTGCTTTTGGCTAACAGTTTTTCGTTAACAGGCGTGATGCTGCGGACGAGCAGACAGTCAGCGTCGGCGGCGGTTTCAGGAGTGATTAATCTGCCTGGAAATGTCTGCACGTCGCCTAATGACGAGAAGCATTCCTTTACAAAAGGTATATTTTCATCGGCTACTATATTCATACAGCGTTTAGCGTTCAGCGGACAGCGTTCAGTGTTCACCAGAATCCGGCTATTTTAGCGGAGCAGTGGGGGCAGGTCGAGTCCTTTATTTTGTTGGAGGCGACGTTGTAGCCGACGCGTTCGATTAAAAGTTTGCCGCAATTGTAACAGCAGGTATTTTCCTGTTTTGAGCCGGGGACGTTGCCTAAATAGACGTATCGCAAACCCGCCTGTTTGCCGATTTCGTATGCCCTTTGCAATGATGCCGATGGCGTAGGGGGTGATTGCGTATATTTGTATTGGGGGTAGAACCGGCTGACGTGCCAGGGAAAATCGGGCCCCGCTTTTGTAACTAAAAACTCCGTCAGCCGTTTTAATTCCTCTTCGGAATCGTTCTCGTCGGGCAGCAGCAGCGTGGTCGTTTCAAGCCAGATGTTAGTGTGTTTGGCGATGTATTCGATTGTGTCGAGAACGGGTTGTAATCTTGCCTTGCACAATCGTCGGTAATAATCCTCACTGAACGCCTTCAAATCAACGTTGATTGCGTCAAGCCAGTCGGCGGCAAAATCAATCGCTTCTATGGTCTGATAGCCATTGCTTACAAAAACGTTTTTCAACCCCTTTTGCTTTGCAAGTTTCGCGCAATCGGCTGCCAATTCCATAAAAATCGTCGGCTCGGTGTAGGTATATGAAATGCTCTTGCAGCCATAACGAATCGCCGATTCGACGATTTGCCCAGGCGGGATTGCTTCTCCCTCAAACTCGCCTGTATCGACGATTGCCTGGCTGATTTGCCAGTTCTGGCAGAATTCGCAGCGGAAGTTGCAGCCCATCGTCGCTATTGAGAAACTACAGCTACCGGGGAGAAAGTGAAACAGGGGTTTTTTCTCGATGGGGTCGGGGTTGGCCGAGACAACCTTGTCGTAGGTTAGAGAATACAGGACGCCGTCGATATTCCTGCGAACGGCGCATCTGCCGGTTTTGCCTTCTGGTATCAGGCAGCGGTGCGCACACAGAAAGCACTGTGTCTTCTTGCCTTCCGCCGGCTCCCACAAGACAGCTCGTTTAAGCATACCTTGCCCGCTTCCGTCGGCCAAAGGCCGACTGAAGAAGATAGTTGAACAGTAGAGCAGTTGACCGCAGTTGAGTATTTACGTCTTCTTTACTGTTCAACTGTTCAAATACTCAACTGCTCTGTCGGCCAGAGGCCGACTACGCCCTGCCGATGCGTTTCAGATACGCCCTGGCCTTTTTCAGCCCCATTCGGGACGCTTTCTTTTTCACGGCGTCGAGCTTTCGCCCCACTTTTTGGGCGACCTTTGACGTCGGCGTCGTTGGAAACATACGCCTCAGTGCACTCAAATCCTGTGAGCTCCACCGACCTTTTGGTGTTCTTTTCTTTGCCATTTGTGTCCCCTTTCAAAGTTTGTCCGTTTTAACGAATTCTCGCCTGCGACGAATAAAGTTGTCCCTTACATTGTGAATATGTCTCCTACAAGAGACAATCTACGTCTGTTGGTTACTACTGTCAAGCTTTTTTAAGGTTTATAGAAAAATAAAAATAACGGCCCCGAACTATGTTTGGTTCAGGATTACGGCTTAAAATCAGGGGTTGAATTGGGGGAGAGCCAAGTGGATAATGTCCGGCATTGCTATGAGACGCCAGATACAAAATTACGCGGCAGCCGTGTTAGGGCTTGTGCTTTTCGGCATAGCCCTTTTTATCATTCACAGCAAGCTCGGAAAGTATCATTATCGTGATATCGTCGAGCAGCTCTCATTATTGCCGAAAGAGCACCTTCTTGCGGCGATGCTTTTAGCCGCCCTGGATTACCTGGTCCTTACGGCTTATGACTGGTTAGCTCTGCGATATATAAAGCACCCGATTAAATACAGCCAGACGGCGCTCGCCTCATTTTTGGGATACGCCTTCAGTCATAATATGACCTTCCTGGGGGGGTCGGCGGTGCGCTACAGGATTTACTCGACCTTCGGAATATCGGCAGGCAACGTCGCGACCCTCGTTGCGTTTTGCGCAACGACCTTCTGGCTCGGTTTTTTGATGGTAGGGTCGGGCGTATTTTTGTTCTCGTCGGAGCGAATGCCTGAGGCGCTGGAGTTGCCGTTTGTTACAGTTCGGCCCGTAGGAGCAATCTTCCTGATTATTGTTACCGCTTACGTAACGCTTGCGATTGTAAAGCGGGCGCCTATACGAATAGGCCGATGGAAATTCGAAATACCGTCGCCGGAACTGGCCTGGAAACAGTTGCTTGTATCGTCGGTTGACTGGTTTCTGGCCGGGTCTGTCCTGTATGTGCTTTTGCCCGACAACCCCTCGGCTTCGGGCGGCCAACTCGGATTTTTCGGTTTTATGCCGATTTTTCTGCTGGCGCAGTTTGTCGGGCTGGTAAGTTATGTTCCGGGCGGCCTTGGCGTATTTGAGACGGCTATGATTTTACTGTTGTCGCCGTTTTATGAGTCATCGGTGATTATCAGCTCGCTGTTGGTTTATCGGGTCGTTTATTACTGGGTTCCGTTTGGTTTCGCGTCGATGCTTCTGGCGGGGCTTGAGTTTTTGTTTACCCGCCACCTGATAACCCGCATCGCTTCCGGTTTCGGAAAGGCGCTTGCCATTGTTATGCCGAACGTTTTGGCGATAACGACGTTCGTCGCCGGAGTGGTTCTGCTGGTTTCAGGAGCTCTGCCGGCGTCAAGGAGCCGTATGGAATGGCTTTGGGATTTACTGCCGGCGCCGGCGATTGAGTTTTCACATTTCCTCGGCTCACTGGTAGGCGTGATGCTCCTGATACTGGCAAGGGCGATTCAGCGAAAGGTTGACGCGGCGTATCATTTGGCGGTTGCGTTATTGATGGCGGGCGTCGTTTTGTCGCTGCTGAAGGGACTTGATTACGAGGAGGCGATTATTTTGCTGGTTATGCTTTTGATTCTGCTGCCCTGCAAATCGAGTTTTTACCGCAAGAGTCCCATTTTCGCGGGCCGGCTGACCTCCAGCTGGATTTTGCTGGCCATCGTGGCCGTGCTCTGCTCCCTATGGTTAGGAATTTTTACATACAAACATATTGAATATCGCAATGATTTGTGGTGGCAATTCGCTCTTCACGCCAACGCCCCGAGATTTTTACGGGCTTCTGCCGCGGCGGTGAGCGTCCTGCTCATTTTCGTTTTTATAAAGCTGCTGCGCGGGTCAACTTATCCGCGGGAAACCACTTTAGACGACAGCGCCGACGACGTGAGCAGAATCGTAGCGCAATCGAGGAAGACCACCGCGCATCTGGCGCTATTGGGCGACAAACGGTTCATTTTTAATGATAGTCGAAACGCATTTATTATGTTCGCCGTCGAGGGCCGAAGCTGGATCGCGATGGGAGACCCCGTCGGGCCCGAAGAAACGTGGGATGATTTGCTTTGGCGGTTCCGTGAGCTTTGCGATGAATACGATGCGTGGCCTGTGTTCTATCAGATTGACCAGGACAACCTGCCTTTGTATCTGCAGTTCGGGTTGAAATTTTTGAAACTGGGTGAAGAGGCGAAAGTTGACTTGCAGTCGTTTAGCTTGGAAGGCGGTCAGCGCAAGGGGATACGTTATTCGCATAATAAGCTCGCAAGCGAGGGATATACGTTTGAAATCATCCCCGCCAAAGACCTCGACGCGGAAATGGCAACATTCGAGGAAATTTCCGCTAACTGGCTCGAATCGAAGCGGACGAGGGAAAAGAGGTTTTCGTTAGGGTATTTCGACCCGCAATATATCAGACGGACGCCCGCGGCGGTTGTCAGGGTCAAGGGCCGGCCAGTCGCCTTTGCCAACGTCCTGCAGGGTGCGGAAAAAGACGAGCTGTCGGTTGACCTGATGAGGCATCTGCCCTCGGCGGAAAGCGGCATTATGGATTACCTTTTCGCCGAGCTGATGCTGTGGGGACAAAAAGAGGGGTTCAAATGGTTCAATCTCGGAATGGCCCCGCTGTCGGGACTGCAGGAGGGGGCGTTATCGCCTTTATGGAACAGGACGGGGGCTTTTTTATTCCGCTACGGCGAACACTTCTATAATTTTCAGGGCCTGCGTCATTACAAGGAAAAATTCTCGCCCGTTTGGGAACCGAAATTTCTGGCAGCGCCGGGCGGACTGGTTATGCCTCGCGTCCTGACAAACGTCGCCTCGCTGATTTCCGGCGGCCACGCAGGCATCGTAAAAAAATAAAGTAAATATCAAAAAGTACCCCGAGAAATTCAAAGAATTTCCGGGACCAAGTCCTCGGAATCTTTCAGATTCCAAAGGGAAAAGCAAAAATGTTGAAGGGGACAAAATTAAATCACTCTTTTTCCACATTTTTGATATTTGCTTTTTGCTATTTGATTTTTATTTCCGCGTCGGGGCCGCGGATGTAATTGGGGACGA
>JBELAA010000270.1:0-2650 GCA_049509315.1 Sedimentisphaerales bacterium
TCCATCGGGCAGGTCTTCGGCGGCTCGTTGGTTTTATGGAACACGTCGTAGCATTTTTTGCCAAGGAAATATTCAGTTGGTTTGCCCGTTACTTTCGCTACTGCTTGATTGCAGGCGAGAATTTTGTGGTCAGGTCCGAGAATGAACGAGGGGTGTCCGATGGCCTGGAAAATATCCTCCCATTCTTGTTCTGCGGCACGAAACTCTGTTTCAGCCCCTTTGCGATTGCGCATTTTACCGCCGCCTTTCCGTATTCTTGCTGTATGGGCTAATTTTTTTCGCTGCTTCGTAGTTCGCAAACAATCTCAGAGGTAACTTGATTATACTCTTTCCCGGCTCAGCCACAAGTATTTTACAATTTATCCTGCCCTGCGAAAGATTGCCGAACTCATCACTGAAGATGGTCTGATTTATCGCATAAACTGTCTCTTGTGTGTCGAAACGATAGCAGATTTACGGGGAAAGTTAAGGGGTTGATTGTTGCGGCTGTCGATGGTTGGCAATAGAATAGACGGCCGATGAGCAGGCAAAATCAAACACGTGATAAATTGAATAAGCTCAAATCGCTATGGGCAAGGGGCGAGTCGCTTTTGATAGTGATGCAGAACAACCCTGACCCCGACGCAATCGCCGCGGCGTGTGCCCTTCACGAGCTTGCCAACAGGACGGCGGGGTTAAACTGTCAGTTCGCGTATGGCGGCACGATAGGCCGGGCGGAAAACCGCGAGCTGGTTCATTACCTCGGTTTTGTATTTCATCCTTTCGCCGAGGTTAACCCAGAGGTTAATCATCAGAAATTTGACCTTATCGCACTTGTCGATACTCAGCCGGCCGCCGGGAATAACCCCCTGCCGGAAGGTGTGCAGCCCGATATCATCATCGACCATCATCCGGCAATCGAGGCCAGCAGAGGCGTCGCCTTCACCGATATTCGCGAAAATTACGGGGCGACTTCCACAATTCTATGGGAGTATCTTCGCCAGGCCAAAATCAAGCCCGATATGCCGATTGCGACCGCGCTTTTATACGGCATAAGGTCCGATACGCAGGACCTCGGCAGGGAGGCCACAAAGGCAGATATCGAGGCGATTGGGTCGCTGTATCCCCTGGCTAATAAGCGGATGCTGAGCCAGATTCAGCAGGGCCGGGTCCCGTCGGCTTATTACCAGATGCTCTCGACGGCGCTGTCTAATACGAAAATTTACTCGCATTGCCTGATTTGCGATATCGGTGAAATTGACAACCCCGATATGATTGGCGAAGTAGCTGACCTGCTGCTGCGGCACGAGGAGGTTGACTGGGTGATGTGCTACGGCTTTTGCGATTGCCAGATGCTTATTTCTTTTCGCACGCAGGATAGCTCGCTGTCCGCAGGCGACGTCGCGCGTAAGGTTGTTGACAAGCTCGGCTCAGGCGGCGGACACGACCGTATGGCGGGCGGACAAATACCGTTGGCCGGCGCCGATTGCTCATCGTCCAAGTGTAAACGTCTCGAAGGGTTGATACGCCGGCGGTTTCTCGATGCCCTGCGAATCAGGACACGGAAAGGCCGGCCTCTTGTTAATATCCCACTGAAGGCGGTTTCGAAAAAATAATTTGCCGGCGTTTGTGAGTATTTGTTCTTTATCTTTTTCTGCACAGCGGTAATCCGCCGATTGCCAGTATAACTATCGTGGCGGGCTCGGGGACGTTTGTCGCGGGCTTGGTTTCGGCGGTTATCGTGAACGTAACGCCGTCGTTGTAATAATGACAATCCGGATCGATTCCGAATCCGAAGTTTGCCTTGCCTTTGCGGGATGTTGTCGCGGCGAAGTTGTTTAGCGTGTCTAAAAGTCCCAGTGAGCTGAAATCAAAAACCAGGTTAAAGTTTCGAGGTTTGCCGCCGAGTGGGTCCGACCAGTCGCCTACGAGAGGACCTTTGCCTGCGAAGTTGTCGCCGCCACCCTGGTTGTCAATATAGCTTATCGTGCCCGCCTTCGGATTATCGAGCAGGTGAACGAACAGGTGGTCGGTGCTTTCTTCGGTCCAGTCCCAGATGTTATTAAACGTCAGCGCCGCGATTGTTATTTCTTCATCCGACGCAAGGGTAAAATTTATTCCCCAGGTAAAGTATTCCGCGTGAGACAGTTCTGACAAATCGTTTGGCGTCGGGTGAAATACGGTTAGTCCTGCGTTTGCTGATGTTACTGCGGATAGCCCCATTGCAATAGCACACAGTAAGGTTCTCATATCTATTTTTTTCATCGCCGTCCCCCCGTATTGGCGCAACGATAGAATTTTCCTAAGTTTTGATTTGAGAGGTAAATCCCTTATCCCGCTTATGTGTATATACTAACCGATTTCGATTGTAAAATCAATAGGAAATTACCTTAGTCCAGTATTAGCAAATACTTATGGCAAATAAAAATCCGCCTGCCGGGCGCAAAAAAAACACCCTTTTTGTGGTCGATTTGCCGTCGAGGATTGATTAAGTCGCGTCTATTTCCGTTCGGTATGACTATCGGTATTGCTCTCGCCTAAAGGGCCGGGATTAAGAGCCTATCCGAATAACCGGGTCGTCACGAGGCCAAGCGTTAAGCACGAGGACAAGGCGTCGGGGCAAAATCCCCGCAGGCGTAGTTGAAACTACGTCGAGGACGATTTTGACCCG
>JBELAA010000271.1:0-2643 GCA_049509315.1 Sedimentisphaerales bacterium
AGCGAGCTGTGATAATTTGCAAAAACCCCTGTAACAACGGACCGGCTTAGCGCCGCCTTTTTGAAAAGCTGATTGGCATTGTCATATTCGCCTTTTCTCTCGAGGCAAAGCCCCATTTCAAGCAAAAGAAAGTCCCTGGTCATCTCATAATCCGGGCCGGTAAGGTTTTGGCGAAGTCGCTCATAAACATCGTATGCCCCGTCATAATCCTTCGCTTCATAATGGCTTTCAGCAACCTTGAGTGATAATGGTTCGGCCTGCTCCTCCGCCTGCTGCGAGTCCTTAGACGAGTCCGCGGAATCGCCTTGTTTTACCGACGAATTTTTCGGTTTTCCCTGTTCGGCTGATGACTTATCGGCTCCACTAACCTGGACCACCTCTTCCGCTTTGGCCTGTAAAGGCGATGAATGACGCGGTGAGGACCGGACAAGGGAATATGTCAAAAAAGCTGTGCTGCAAACTATGCCGGCTATAAGAGCAATTTGTAAAATTGAAAGTTTGCTTCTATGAGCCGGTTCACCGGCTAATTGCCCGGCTTCCTGTAGTTCCTGCTCATTCAATTTTTCTGTCGAAGCAGGCCGGTGTTGCTCAATCACAGGTGTTACATTAGCAGCTTCAACCTGTGGCTGCGCAATTTCTTCGCCTTTACCCGGCTCCGGTTGAGGGGCCGCCGATGGCTGTGCCGGCCCGCCAACAGGCGAGGTCTCGCCAAAGGCGGACGGGCCGGGATTCGGCCTTTTTTCGCGCATAACTCTACGTCTTCTTATTGCCATTGCCAAATTCAGATGCAAGGGCTATGCCAGAATCACAAGAGCACAAGTGCATAAGAGCGAAAGAGCACAAGTGCTTGTGGTTACAGAAGATACGTCTTACGACTTATAACTTGTGCTCTTGTGACTTGTGCACTTGTGACTGGTAAGTGTCAGGATTCTAAACACCGACAGGGCCGGTGATGGATTTTCGAACATCAGGGCACAAACGCCTCCCAGCCCTGTTGCTCCTGAAAAGAAATCAAATATCAAAAATCAAAAAGCAAAAATATTGAAGGGGACCTGTTTAATTCTATCTTCTTCCGCATTTTTACGCCAGTATCGGCACGATGCATTTTGATTTTTAATTTTTCATATGCCGGTTGATGCGTTTTACTTAAAACAGGGCTGGGGCACATATATGCCCCTCTGGATATTATGCTGTTTGACTTTGGCATAGAGTGTGGCACGTGTAATACCGAGAAGCGCCGCCGCCCTGGTCTTTTGCCAGCCGCTTTCCTGTAAAGCACGCGCTATTAGCTCACGTTCTGCCTTTTCGAGAGAAAAACCGGAAACCTCAGAGACCGGATTACTGTCTTCAATCATCTGCCCTGCGCCTGCCTCGGCGAAGCGAGGCGAAGACGGGTCCTCTGTCATCCGTTCTATGTCCTCTGTTATCTGGTCATCGGATTCTAACGGCTCGATATGAATCGAGCTTAGGCCGATTTTTTCGGTGGTTTCAAGCAGGATGGCTCTTTCGACAACGTTACGCAGCTCACGGACGTTGCCGGGCCAGCAATGCTGCTCAATCTTCTGCATCGCAAGCTCGGTAAAAGAGGTTATTTTGCCGATTTTGGCCGGCGAGATGGTCGAGGTTTTCAGGAAATAATTTGCCAGCAGTCGAATGTCCTGTTTTCTGTGCTGGTCTCTCAAGGGCGCGATATTGATTGGGCAGATATTGAGCCGATAGTAGAGGTCTGGCCTGAAGCGGTTTTCCCGCACTTCCCGCCTGAGGTCGCGGTTGCTCGACGCTATTATGGTCGCCTTGAAACCGATGTCCGCGATACCGCCGACCTTCCTGAAGGTTTTTTCCTGAAGAATGCGGAGCAGTTTTGCCTGAAGCTCCAACGGTATTTCGCTTATTTCGTCGAGAAAAACAGTCCCTTCACCGGCAAGCTCAAGCAAGCCGGTTTTGTCCTTATCCGCGCTGGTAAACGAACCCTTAACGTGGCCGAAAAGCTCGCTTTCGAGCAGATTGGCGGTAAGCGCCGCACAATTAACAGCGACAAATTGCTCTTTTGGATGGCGTAAAAAGTGAACTGCTTTTGCTATCAACTCTTTACCGGTTCCGGTTTCCCCTGTAATAAGAACGGGGTTGCAATTGCTCTCGGCGACCAGCCGGGTCATTTTAAGCGTATGCTCCACCGCCCTGCTTTTGCCCGCCATTGAAACGGAGTTAGCAAGCTCGTCGGCAAAAAAAATATCGTTTGCTGCCTGCAAATTCTCATTGCCGGCGGCAAAAGGCGCCGGTCCGCTTTTCCCGTCTATGATTAGCCGGAGGCGGTCTAAGCCATTCTCAAACGAAATATAGTGGAATTGAGGAAATTGAACGAGCCAGGGTGGCTTGCTCTCGCTTTGGCCAACGATAACAATGGGAACAGCCGGATTATTACCGGTCGTAGTTAAAAACGATTTAATTTCCGCCGGCCCAACGACGCTGTCGAAAATTACCAAATCAGGCGAGGCGCCCACGATTGCACTGGCAATTATATCAATTGCTTCCGTTGCATCGTCAGCGACCAATACCTCACGGGCAACACTTCGAGCGAGCTGCTGAATTTCGATTTGCCTGCTTACTACGAGAATTCTTCCAAGAACCATTTACTCATCGGTG
>JBELAA010000272.1:0-2629 GCA_049509315.1 Sedimentisphaerales bacterium
ATACAAGCGATTTGTTTGGATAAGCCCGATAAGTCGGAATTGTTATCGACGATATTATCGGCGATGCGCTTCTTTTTGTCCAGAGAAATCTGCAAATTTTCTCGAATTTTTAGCGTGTCGGCGTCAAAAAAACCCGTTTTTCTGGCCCTTTCAAGCCGTATGGGGGGTTTACAATCGACAAAAATTATATGGTCACAACGTTTTTCCCAGCCAACTTCCATCAATAAAGGTATATCAAGCACTATTGCCTTGACCCCGGGCTGGCTGTTAAACCGGTTTATCAACTGCTCGACTTGTGCCAGTACTCGTGGGTGCAATACGTTGGTCAGCTTTGAAAGTTTGCCCGGGTTGCTAAAAACCGTGTTTGCCAGCTCGCCCCTGCTGATTTTACCCTGGCCGTCGAGAATGTCCTTTCCGAACAGCCGGACGATTTTTGCCCTGATGGTTTTGTCATCCAGCAGGTTATGGGCGATTTCGTCGGCGTCGATTACCACACAGCCCAATTTGGCAAATTCACTCGCGACGGTGCTCTTGCCCGAGCACATCCCGCCGAGAATACCGATAACAGGTTTTTTACTCACCCCGCTCACGTTTGAAAGCTTAATCTCGCAAAATGGTTCAGTCAAGTCCGCCCAATGAGAATTTACGGGCAAGGGTTTTTGCCCGGTCGCGGATGCGGGCGGCGACTGTTTTATCAATAGTGCAACCGGTATCATTCACAGCTTTGGCGTGCGAAAGAACTATATCTACAAGGCCTGATACCTCGTCGATTTCAGTTACGCCGAAACCATTTTTGGTAACAATCGGCGTGCCTAAGCGAATGCCGCACGGGACGCCGGGGGCGTCGTAAGGCAGCAGCATTTTATCAACGACTATGCCGCAATGCTCTAACTGTTTTTGGACAGCAAGACCCGTAAGCCCTTTCGGTGTGCCTGCGACGTTGACAAGCATCAGGTGATTATCGGTGCCGCCGGTCAGGACGTTGTAACCCTTTTGCACAAGGTTTTCAGCTAAACGTTTGGCGTTCTCGATGACCCGCGATTGTCTTGATTTATATTTCTGCGACGCCGCTTCTTTGAAAAATACCGCTTTGGCCGCGATATTGTTGAAATACGGCGTTCCCTGAACGCCGGGAAACGTCGTCTTTTCAATTTGCTGGCATAAGGGGGCATTCCTGCCGTTTGCCTGTATTTGCATTTCATAATCCTTACCCGATAAAATCAGTCCGCCCCTGGGCCCGCCGGGTTTGTAGGTGCTTGTCGTCGTAACGTGGGCATAATCAATCGGCGAGGGGTGCACGCCCCCCATCACGAGGGCCGACAAATGCGAAATATCTGCAAGCAAAAACGCCCCGACATCGTCGGCGATTTGCCTGAATTTCGCAAAATCGATAATTCGCGGGTATGCGCTTGCACCGCAGATAATCAGTTTTGGCCTGAATTTTTTTGCCTGCTTTCGGATTTGCTCGTAATCGAGCAGAAAATTATCCCTGCCGACGGTGTAGCTTTCGATTTTGAAAAATCTTGCGGTTATGGAATCAATCGAGCCGTGAGAAAAATGCCCGCCGTGGCTTGTCGCCATACTCAAAATTTTATCGCCCGGCTCAAGCAGCGCAGTTATCACAATCTGGTTTGCCGTCGTGCCTGAATGCGGCTGGACGTTGGCGTATTTGGCTCCAAACACCTGTTTGGCGCGGTCGATTGCCAGTTGTTCGATACTGTCCATAACGGCGCTTCCGCCGTGAAGCCGGGCGGCGGGGAAACCCTCGCTTGTCTTATTTTGCAGAATCGAGCCGAGCGCCGCCAAAACCATCCGCGAGCACTGGTTTTCCGCCGCCAAAAGCTGAATGCTGTCCTGTAAGCGTTGATATTCATTGACAATCAGCTTATAAATTTCAGCATCGGACCTCCGCAATTCCGCGAGCAACCCGTCGTGATATTGTTCCGACGTGAATTTATCGGATGGCATCTTTAGAATCCTTTCTATCACTTATACTCATCAAGACGATGAGGCAGCTATCCTAAAACAATACGGACTAAATCATTGAAAGTAACATATACAAGCAGCGCCAAAACCAGTCCCCAGCCGACGTATGCGATTGCTTCCTGAGTCCGCATACTTAAGGCCGAACCCTTGATTTTCTCGATTATCAAAAGCACGACGAGGCCGCCGTCAAGCGGCGGGAACGGCAGGAAATTCATCACCGCAAGAAACGCGCTTATCAGGCCGAGGAAATAAACGTAATAAACCAGCGGCTGTTCTGAAACGATACGATAGCTGAAAGCCAGTATCCCGACAGGCCCCGTCATCTCTTTGGGGCTTACAAGCCCGCCAATCAGCCGCGGCAAGGTAACATACGCCTGAATGATAAATATTTTTGTTCGCTTGTATCCCATCTTCATCGCTTCGACAGGCCCGGCCGCCTTATACAGCCATTCTAACTGCTTAAACGGAATTATCTGCATCGGTATCGCCCGTGCAATAACAACCTTATCGCGGCCGCTTACCTCGACAAACGTATTTCCCGCCACCTGCGGGTCAATCCGCCAGTCAACGGTAACTCGCGTTCCAGCGTTTTTCTTCAGCTCTTTGGCGATATCGAAAAAGCTCGATACCTTAACCCCGTCAA
>JBELAA010000273.1:0-2628 GCA_049509315.1 Sedimentisphaerales bacterium
TCTTGAGGACCTGGCCGATGGGAGTGCTGTTCATATTTTCCAGAATCTGTTCCATAAGCAGGTCATCGTCGGCTATCAGGCCATCAAATATGGGCTCTAATTTGTTGTGCCGGTTTACAAGCCAATCTTTTTTAGGTGCATCGGACATTACATTTACCTTGTTTGTCAGGCCGCAGGCGAAAACATCCATCATTTCAACCTATAAGCTGCCAACCACTATATCTTGTATGTCCCATAACTCCGTTCTGGGACCCAATACTCTTTAACAGTGTTATTATCGACAGTGGGTAATCGAAAACTTTAACGAAGTTGAATTTTTCTTAAACGCCTGTGAAAACTGGAATTATGCCGATTTTGGGCCAGTTTTTTGGCTTTCAGCACTGAAAATTACATAAAAATATTGTTTTGACCGGGGTAAAACAAAATTGAAAGTGATTTAAAAAGGCGGTTTTGACGGAGGAAAATACCCACTATATGTAGTAGGCAGGGCGAGAGTATATAAAAATGGGGTTTGGCTGGTAAGAAGGCATATATTTCAGGACTTTTCTACGCTGTGCTACTAAGGGCAGGCTTTTTGCTTCAAGGTAATGTTTGGGTGAGGCGGTTGAGGTTATCGCGGGCTGGCTGGAAATTGGGGTCGATTTGGAGAGCTTTTTTGAAGGATTCAGCGGCCTCATTTAATTTGTTTTTGGACCGGAGAAGGATGCCGACGTTATTGTGCATTTCCGCGTCGTTGGGGTTGGCGGACAGAACTATGCGGCATTGTTCGATTGCTTCGTCGGTTTTGCCAATGGCGGCCAGGGCCAGGGCGAGCCGGCCATGGGTAACGATATTGTCGGGGTCGAGTAGCAGCGCCTGCTGATAATAATTGATTGCCGCTGCGGGGTTTCCTTTTTGGGCGAGGGCCTGGCCAAACAGGGACAGGACGGTGACGGTATCGCTTTTAGCAGTCAGGATGTTTTTGAAGCTGCGGGTGGTTTCATCGGTAACGCCCGTGAGCGGGAGGTTGGCGTCGGGGCCGAGGTAAATTTTATACTGCTCGATTGCCTCATCGTATTTACCCTGCATATCGAGTGCGATACCGAGGTTGAAACGGGCGATATCGTAATCAGGTTTGAGTTTGAGAGCTATGTTGTATTGCTCGACGGCTTCATTGGGTTTGCCTAAGGATTTGAGCACGTTACCGTAATTGTTGCGGATTTCGTATGAGTCAGGTTTGAGGCGAAGTGATTCGACGAAACATTTGGCCGCCTCGATGTTTTTGCCCGATTGAGCGAGGATGTTTGCGTAGTTATTGAGGATGACGCCGTTGTTTTTGGTGACGGCCAGCGTATGGTCGAAAAGTGTGAAACTGTTTTGCCAGTATTTTAATTGTGCGGACGTTACGAGGATACAGGCAAGAAACAAGACACAAGACGCAAGACCCAAGACCCAATAACGCATTATTTTATAACTTATGACTTGTGCCAGGTCAGCGGCGCCAAAGGCGATGATTATAAAAAGGCCGATGAGGGGGACGTAGGTATATCTGTCGGCCATTGCCTGTGCGCCGACCTGGACAATGCCTATAACGGGGACTAAGGTGCCGAGATACCACAGCCAGCCGAAGGCAAGATACTTGTATTGCCGGCCGTAATAAAGCAAAAAGACGGCGAGCAAAATGAGGATTAACGCGAATATGATGACTTCGGTAAGCGGGATAAAGCCGGCAGGGTGAGGGTAGAAAACAGCGAGATTGACGGGCACAAACAATTTTTCAATATACGCCAGATATGAGACGAGCGCGTTGGCCAGACGTTCCTTGAATGGGACGATGGCCACAGCCCCGCCTTTTTGCTGGACGATATAGGTGATTATGCTGGAAATCGCAGCGAGAAATAGGAAGGGGAGCTTTTCAATGACTGAATTTAGAATTGAGAATTTAGAATTTAGAAAGCGGTTGAGTGGCCAATAGTCAAGAAGCAACAGGACTAAAGGCAACGTAACCAGCATCGGTTTTGACATAAGGCCGAGGGCGAAAACGATTAGCGTTATTATGTATCGGTCCGCCGACGGGCGCTCGACATAGCGGACATAAGCGAGCATCGTCAAAAGCCAGAAGAGCGTGCTGAGGACGTCTTTTCGCTCGGCGACCCAGGCGACGGACTCGACGTGCAGGGGATGCAAAGCGAATAAAGCGGCGATAAATGCGCTTGGCCACAGGCGTTTGGTCATTCGACTGAAAACTATAAAAAGCAGAAGCGTATTAGCGACGTGAAAAGCGACGTTGACAAGGTGCATCGGGCCGGACTTGGCGCCGAAGATTTGGCAATCGAGCATAAGCGAAAGCCAGGTCAACGGGTGCCAGTTTGAGGCGTGGCCCGTAGTGAACGCCCATTCGATATTTTGCGTGGTTAAGCCGGTGAGAACGTTTGGGTTTTCGGCAACATAGACGTCGTCATCATAGCGGACAAATTCGTGATTTCGGACAGGCAGGTAAACGGCGAAAGTAACGACGACGAGAAATATACAAATCAACAAACGCTGGTTATTGTGAAGCCAATCATTCATATTCTCTGATTTTAGCCGATTACCGGGCAAATCAGAACTTGAATTTTTTGCCCGTGAGGAGTTCGTAACATTCGATGT
>JBELAA010000274.1:0-8294 GCA_049509315.1 Sedimentisphaerales bacterium
CTGAATTGTTTGTAAAAATCGGAATAAAGCTTTTTCAGCAGTGTCTTTTTTCGCACAATCTTTGCGTGCAAAAGAGTCGTCGCCGGGTCATCGAGGTTTTTGATGTCCCTGGTTTCCGGCAGCTTTAGTAAGTCCAAAAATGCCATATTTTTTTCCGTAAAAGTCAGTGGTTTCCGTCTTTATATTTCGCAAGAACCGTGGGTATAAGGCCGGGCTGATAAGAAAATCTGACATTGTGTCTGCCCGGCGTCAGTCGAACGGACTTGAACGTTCCGAAAAGCAACTCAATCTCTATGGGCCTATCATCCACGAAACATTTCCACCCCTGCTCCCAGTTGTCTATGAAACTCAAATAGCCGGCTGCCGGCGCGTCTATTTCCCACCTCAGCTCGTCGCCGCTGTAAGACACCAGCCAGCCGACTTTCGCAGTGAACCGGCCCGCATCCTGCAGAAAAGACGTAACGTCGGGGTGTTGAATCGATTCGGAGAAGAATATCTGATTCCCAGTAGAATGTCCCTGGCATTGCCCTGGTCGGCGGTCTTTTTGCGAAAATTTACATACCTGCCAAAATACCAGTTCTCAAGAACACCAGTGGCGAAAATCGGCGTTAGAGAAATCGAGTCGGGAGCGTTCGTCCTCGCATAGCCAAACGACAACATATCCAATTTCGCTACGTCCAGCACAAACCTGCGCGGAACCCTATGCGGCGAGCGGTACGCCCAGATTTGCGGTCCCGTATGCCTCATTTCAACTGCTGCCAGCACAATCATAAACGCCGTTGCGGCGGTCAGCCACCGGCGGCCCAAAGGGATTCGAGCGCTAATAACCATAATCATCAAGACAGCAACAACCGCGACCGCACCATAAATAATAAACCAAACGTCATTTGCCGCCAGCCCCTCGGAATACTGCACCCACATCGGATCTCGAACTCCTTCCAAATGCAGATAAAGCTGGACACCAAGCACGGCCGCGTAAACAGCCGCAAGAATGGACAGCTCCGCAGCCACCCGGCGAGGCACGCCTTCTGCCTTGTCGCCGCCGGAAATCATCCGGGAAAAATGCGCGTATGCAATCGACAGCAGCCAGGCAAGAATAGGCACAAGGATAATATTCAACCGGCCCCAGACGCGTAAACTTGAAAAACCGGGCATATATTTCCAGAGCAGAACGAAAAGATATGAATTTCGTCCGTAACTTATATAAGTGATTAATCCTAACCAGACGATAAAAAACAGTTTGACCCATAAGCTTTCTGTGTCAACGGGAAAAGTTTCCTGCGTCTCTTTACCGACTATGGGCTTTCGACGGCTGAAGAGATAAACCGCGATTATCAATAATGCCGTGATACTGAAGAAATACCAACCTTCAACCGATGAGGCGGGCGGATAAACAAGAGAACCGACCGTATCTTCGAAATTAAAAATGTGGCTTGTAGAATATTGAAAGTTGTTGCCGGCGCGGTCGATTGTCTGCGACATCAGCCGCTTGACGCCCACCAAATGAGGCGAGCACAGCAGCAGCGTTATGAACCCGGCTGCCGGTATCGCAACAGCGGCCCGCCTGAACGAGATTGCCTGTTCACCGAATAATCCTGTCCGCAGCGGCTTAATCCCGAACGCAAGAAGATACGGCAAAAAGAGAAAAACAGCATAGTAGATAAAATACGGGTAACCTGCTGTGCACAAAAATACGCCGAACAGAGCCAGTAAGCCGGCTGATTTTGCCGCCGCTTTTGCGGAATTGCTGAACATTATTCGCGTCAGGGCATATAGTATCCACGGGTACCATGCCATAGAATGCACGGCGTTGGGAAACCTTGTAATCTCAGTGACCTTGAAACTTACGGACATTATCAGGACAGCAAAAACCACAGCTTTAATATCTTTGTTGATTAGTTTAAGCCACATAAACAGGCCCAGCGCAAATATCGAAATGCCGAGGACCGTAAAAAGCTGATAGTCGAGATGGCTGTAACCGCCGAATGCTTTATACCACAACACCAGCAGAGCATTGAACGGGTAAAACACCTGGGCGAACGGATTGGTATAAAACGGAAAACCAGCCGCCTCCGACGGCGACCAGAGCGGAAGGTGAAAGTTGGCCAGGCAATCCAGCAGGTACACTTTATATTTATAGTACAATATATTGAAGTCGTTGCCGATGGCCGTGTACCGTCCGTTTATCCCAAAAGCGAATCTAAAAAGATACAACATCGGCCAGCAAAAAGCCAGCACAGGCAGCAATGCCCTCCAATGCAGAGTTGAGAATCCGCCTTCGCTTACGCTATGGTGGACAAGTTTAGAATTCGGAATTTTTTTGCCTTTTTTCATTCCGCCTTCCCCATTCTCTGCTTCCTGCTTCCTGTGTTAAACGCGTCGTCGAGCAGATGTTCCAGCGTCGGAAGCGGTTTGGCGATTGAGAACAGCCCCTTCGAAACCGCTATCAGGGCGAGGTTGATGAGCAGCATGATTTTCGCCCGAACGCCCTTACCCAGCGCAAGCGGAAAAGGCGCCGGCAGGCCGAATTTGCCGATGACCGTGTAGCCGGCAAGCTCGAGAGTCTTCTTGAGAGACCGTGGCGTGAACAGACGCGTGTGGTCCATATCCAGAATGCCCCGCCGGCCATAGTGAAACCCGGCAAATAACAAGCTCACCCGCATCGGCAGAAACGCGATATTACCCGTTGTGATAACCAACGTCGGCGACTGCCTGCTGAAACGCTGCCTGATGACCTCGAAAAAACGTTCAGGCGATTTAAGATGCTCTATAATGTCCAGCACAAGAATATAATCGACTTTGCCGAAATCGTCGGAAAAATCGTATTTGTCGAGGTCAACCTCGATACACTTAAAGGAATTGCGCCTGGTCTGCTCCTGAATCTGGCGGTCTATCGAAATCGTTTTAACTCCCTTTTTGGCAAGCGCTTCGGCCATAAATCCCGGTCCGCAGCCGACGTCAATCACGGTTGTCCCGCTCTCGACGCGCTCATACGCGAACTGGTGCGAGCTTGGGTAGCCGAACTTAGGTTTGTATCTGTAATTGGTCGCCGGCTCATAATCGAATTTCGAGTGATAATAAATACCCAGCCGCATCACACGGGACAGTATCGACGAATGTATCACGCCAAAGGCGTATCCCAGCCCGTGCGCACCTGATATTTCGCTGCCGTGAAAGGTCGGCACCTCAACCTCGATTATGCGTTTGCCGGTGTCCAAAAGCTGGATGATGATGTCGGTGTCGAATTCGAAACCGTTCGAATTATGCTCGAAAGGGACCGAGCTAATCGCCTCTACGCTGTAGGCGCGAAAGCCGCTGTGAAACTCCGACAAATGGGCGCCCAGTATCCTGTTCTGCATAAAGCTCAACGCCTGGTTGCCGACCCATTTGTAAAACGGATAACCCGCCTTTAGAGCAGCCAATTTGTGAATCATTCTCGAACCCAGGACGGCCTCGGCCTCGGTGTCAATTATCGGCCCTATCATTTCAGGCAGGCGCTCCGGCGAATACCTGTTGTCCCCGTGAAGCAGGACAACCGCGTCGAAACCATTCTTGACCGCGTATCGAAAACCGATTTTCTGCGTCGCGCCGTAACCCTGGTTTTTCGGATTGGACAGGATGGTCAAATTACGATGAGGATGCTGCCTCGAATATTCTTCGGCAGCATCCAGGGTGCGGTCGGGCGACTGGTCATCCATTACCAGAACCTCGGCGCTGAACCGCTCGTTGTTCCATACAGCGTCAGGTATCCGGTCGAGAACCGTCTTTATCGATTCCGCCGCCTTGTAGCAAACGACGAGAACCAGCACCTTTTTATCCCTGGCTGAGCCGATAGTATCGCCTGTTTTTATAATTGTTTCATTCAAGTAATGTTATCCTTCTGTTTTTTCCGACGCGGAGCCGCCGAGCCATTTGATTTTTTTAAACGCAATCCAACTCATTCTCAGCAGCAGCAATCCGTGTCTGAATCTGCTGATATTCGTTTGGCCGTAGGTTCTCGCCTTGTATCGGACCGGCACCTCGATAACTTTGAGGTTCTGTTTTACCGCGCCGAAAATAAGGTCAAAGTCGCCGAACGGGTCGAAATCGCCGAAATACGAGCGGTTCGCGGCTATAATCTCATAATCCCGCCTGTGAATCATCTTTGTCCCGCAAAGCGTATCTCTGAACCGCTGCCCCAGAAGCCATGAGAACAGCATTCCGAAAAATTTGTTGGCTAACAGATTCAAAAACCGCATCGCCTCATTTTCCATCGGGTAAACCAGGCGGGAGCCGTTGATAAACTCACCCTTGCCGTCCCGAAGCGCAGCGAAAAATTTCGGCAAATCCTCGGGCGGTGCGGTCAAATCCGCGTCCTGAATTACCAGCACGTCGCCTGTCGCGGCCGCAAAACCCTTGCGCACCGCGTCCCCCTTGCCTCTTCCGTCTCCCTGATGAATAAGGCGAATATCACGCTGCGGGTCTTTTTTCTTCTGGGTTTCTATCTCTTCCACAGTGCCGTCGGTGCTGGAGCCGTCCACAAAAATTATCTCTGTATGGCTGCCCATATCGGGTATCTTCTTTACCGCATCATCGATGTTGCCCCGCTCATTTCTGCAGGGCACTATCACCGATACCGACAGGTCTTTATCGGGTCTGTCCGCAGGCCGGCGCCTCGCTATCACCATGTTCACAAGATTGCATGACCGAAAGCCCGGCAGAAGGGAAACAATGTAATTGAAAAATTCGCTCACAAGCCAGATTCTTTTCGGGAACAGCACAAACGAGTCGCTGCGTATAACGTCGAAATTCGCCAGGTTAAGCAAATTTGCGATGTCTTGCTGCGGAAGCCAGTTCTGATACCGGCTCGGCCTGCGAAGCCCAAGCCACGAGCCCAGCCGGAGAATCCATTCCCAAAGGTAGTTATAATACGTTATTACAATCCTCGTAGGACATAATCGAATTCCTGCTCGTCGGGGTCGTGTTGAAACTCTTCCGGATTTGAGGTGATAAAATTCAGATGAGGGAATCGTCTTTTCGCCAGCCCGATTGCTTTTTCGTCGCCGTCAACGCCCACGCCATACGCCGGCTTTACCGCCGCTAATAAATCCCCGCATTCGCACCCGACGTGTAAAACCCGGCTCCCCGGCCTAACCACGAACCGGTAAATTTTTTCCAGCCACCCGTAATAATATCTGTTGCGTCTTTGCCACTTTAGCAGATTTTCGTCGTTATTCATGAAGCACCGTTTTCTAATATCATCATTTTCCTGGCGAGGGCAACTGCTCATCGCCCTTGTCGGTAAGGCGAAATACGTAAATAAAACCCCTTTGCGAACCGATTTGTGTAACAAACTGGTAGCAGGCGATGCTGCGAGGCCTGTCAAGAAATGCGATATTTCTATTTAATCCGATCTGCTGATAACCGGTATGTTCGCCGTGACTATACCCCTCTCTCGTCGCCCACGCGACGTAAGTTATCTTCTCGTCCCGCAGCTTAGTGACAAGCTCCTCCGGCCCGTCCGCCCTGGGATAACCCCTAATTGTTTGAACTCTATTTCGCGTTTGCCGTCGCCTAACAGGTTGGCAAGCAAAAACTGGTTTGAGGTAATCGCCAAACACATCAACGCCGCTATGCATAAATTACGCGGCAAAAACCGCCATTTTACCGCCGACATTCGCACAACAATAATAATCAGAAAAACAACCATCGCAACGTAGGGCATTGTCGCCGACGTGGGGCTTGCAGATGCTGCGACGCCGAGATGACAGGCGAGCAAAATAAACCATACACCCGCCGCTGTGATTATCACAACCTGAAATGCCAGAACCGCCCATTGCCCGAATTGTGCCTTTCGGGCCAAAGCGCCGCCCGCGTTTTGCAGGCCAAACCACACAACCAGCAACGCTATCCAGAAAATCGTCGAATGAAACCGGGCCAGAGGATACGGGTAATAGGCGTGCAAAATAAAATAAGGCACGAAAAAAAGAAGCAAAACAAGCACTTCCCATCGTCGTTTCAAGCCGGCCCAGATACAGCCCAGCAGAAAACCCGTGATGCAGACCATTTGGCTGAGCTTGAAGAGCATTTCTGCGAAATCGGAGCTTGCCCCCATATAAGGTAAAAGCAGCGGTTGAAACCCCGTCTGCCAGAGCAAATGCAGGTGAAGCCCTATTCCCGTCCTGCTGCTTTTTGACTCAACAAAGCCCTTTGCGTATTCCTTAGTGAACAAAACATTGAAATAATGCGATGTTCCCGCCTGCCAGTTGACAACCGTCAGCACCAGCCATATCGCAAGCGGTAAAGACGCCAGCAGCGAAAACGCGATTGCCTTCACTATGTCCCTGCGGTCTTTCCTGTGAATAACATCGACGACAAACGCCGCCAGTATCAATGCAGCGCCCTCATAACGAACCATCGTGGTTATCGACGCCAGCAGATACGCCCATCGGGACCTTCTGAAAATCAGGTAAATCGTCAGCAGAATGAAAAACAAATACGTTGTTTCTACTATGGGTTCCGTGAGCATATAAACCAGCCAGGGATTGACTGCCGCTATAATCGCGACCCAGGCGGCGCTTTTGCCTATAATCCGCCTGCCGACCAGCCATAGCAGAACTATTGTGAAAGGATGCACAATCGCGTTTAACAGCCAGCCAGCCGTTAACTCCGGCGACTGCCCCCACGAGACGGGCACAAGAAGGTTCTGTAGCATTCCCAGGACAGGGGCAAGCTTGAAACCCCCCGGCATTCGCAGATGCAGTATATCGCTGCCGACCTGGAAAAAAGCAGGAAAGTCCGAAATCGGGACAATGGTATGCCCGAAATACAGAATCGACTGATATACCCCGAAAACAAAAAGAACCGCCCCCGTCAGTATTTCAATACCTTTTTGCGACTCCTCCGGCTGTAATTGTCCGTTCTGCGTTCTGCCCCCTGCGGGGACTCCGAAGACTCCGCATTCTGTGTTCTGCATTCCGTATTCTGTTTTTTTGCTCTTCATTTTGTTTTCAGCTTGAAAACCACCTGCTCACCGAATAGCTGGTCTATATCGTAATGCGCCATTATAAATCTTCTGAATTTACCCATAATCTCGAACCTGCGGGCCTCATCCTCGCCGAACCTTTCCCGCTCAAGCTGGCCCCATTTTTTTTCAAACTCGGCCACAACCTGCGGGTCGTCGGGCAAAAACTGCGTTTTTTGAAAGCTCATAACCCCCTTGGGAACAATAGGCCAAAGCTCGAATTTGAAGCGGTCCAGCGGCAAATGCTGTTTTCTGCTGTCAACTATATATTTCGGCATTTCCCTGGTAAATGAGTCAAGCAATCCGTCAACCACCTGTTGGAGTTGTCCCGGGGTCATAGTATGCATCTCGCTTTCAAAAGCGGCAGGCGTTGGGGCAAACCTCTGCGCAAAAAGATATACCCCCGGCACCCATCCCCAGACGTATATCTTGTCATCGGGTCTTGTGTGGTCTCGAATATATTGGCCTGTAACTTCCCAGTAACCCTTGTAGCCGGCCTGCTTACGCTGCGCAATCTCGTTCCACCTCTGTAAGTAGCCGTTTCGCTTTTCAGGATACTTGATTGCGGTATAAGGACTTCGAATATATGCCATGACATCACAATCATCACAATCAGCCCCACGATTCCCGTAATGACCCACTTGGTCTTGAATACCGCCCCGGTAAGTTTGTCCCACCAGACCGCTGTCAAAAACCCCCCCGTCATCGCCCCTGAAACCGTAAGCGGCAGATAATACTGCTCGTATGAAGCAGGACTTATCCACACAAAGGCCATATCAAGCACCCACCACGCGCCAAGTAAAAGCAGGAAGCGGTCATAAGCCGTTTTGCCTGACGGCAATCCCTCCCTGTGCCGTAACCTCAGAATCATCCTGCCGATTCCAACTATAATTGCACCAAACGCCAGCGAAATGGGCAGACACAAGGCAAGGTAATATCGCAGAACTCTCGGCCACTGCTCGGCAAAGGACATTACGCTCCTTATCTGCGAAGCGTAATTGCCGGCCTGAGACGCCCCCGCTGAAGATTTGGGCACCAGTTCTGCAATTGCGTTCCATACGAAATAAAACGGCAGCGACGTCTGAACGTGCCACCCGATTACCCAGATAAATAACGGCGCCATTGACGCCGCCGCTCCCCCCAGCAGCAGTAAAATATCAACACCCGCCTGCTTCCAGCTCCTTTGCTTAAAAACGGGCTGGGCAATCACAAACAAACCCATCGCCCCCACAACGGATACGCCGGTTTCCTTAAAAAGATGCGCCCATGCAGCGATTGCCCCCGCCAGCAA
>JBELAA010000275.1:0-4166 GCA_049509315.1 Sedimentisphaerales bacterium
AACAAGGATTTGTTATATAAACAAGAGTCGCTTTATGCAATGGTGATTATAACATTGTAATGCCGGCAGTCGTGAAAAATTCGCAAGCGACTATTCTACATCAATCTGTACGCACGGGCTAAAACCTTAATGGGGTGCAAAGTAGTTTTGCCGCTAATGTGCTCGATTTGCATTGCACAGGCGGCACATTCGGTAAGGACGCATTGGGCGGGTGATTTGTCGAGGGCGTCTTTGAGCGATTGTGCGATCTGTTGTGAAAGCTCGTAATTTTTCTTTTGCATACCGAAGGTTCCCGCCAGGCCGCAGCATCCCGCCTTGAGGTCGGCTACGTTGAGCCCGCAAAGGTTTTTCAGGATTTCGATACTGGCGCCGTATGTCCCCGTGGTGAATAAATGGCAGGGAGTATGATAAACGTATTGCTGTGAGATTTTGCCTTTGGGCTTGTTCAACTGACCTTTTCTCAACAGGCCAAGCAGGTATTCCATCAGCTCGTAAGTATTTACAGAGACAATACTTACGTCTTCGCTTTCAACGTAATGCCGTAATTCCTGTTTGAGGCATAATGCCGCGCTGGGTTCTGAACAAATAATTTTGTAGCCGGCCCGCGCCGCCTGGGCCAGGTATTTGACGCTGTATGACAAATCGCGTTTAGCGGTTTTCACGTCGCCGTAAACAATCGCAGGCAGCGGCGCCGGTCTTTGCTTGGGCAGTATAACCTCGATATCGTTTTGCCGCAGGACGTCGATGACCGCAAAACCTAATTCGTGGTCGTTGTAGTTGACGTAGGTATCGACAAAGAACGCGACCTTATCAATGGGCATTTCGCTCGGTCTGCAGGTTTCAAGATACGCCCGGCCTGCCGACAAAAATGGGCCGAAAGCAAACTTGGGCAACGTTCGCCTGCGGTCAAGTCCTAATGTTTTTTCCAGCAGCCATCTCGTTATCCATAATCGCAGGAAAAAATTTGAAATCGGCGCAAATGCGCCTGCCACTGCGGACGTATTCCGCGCGGGCAGCCGACATAATTTTGGCAACATCGACGCCTGAGGGACATTCGCGCAAACAGGCCCTGCAGTTGATGCATAAATCGAGGAATTTGCGAAACTCGGGCGACTCGAAATTTTCATCTTTAAGCCGGCCGCTCGCCCAGAAACGCAGGACGTTCATTTTCGCCCGCGAGCTTGCCAGCTCATCGCCTGTCGCCCGGAATATCGGGCACATTCGGAATTGCTCATCTGCGTCCCTGCAAACGCCGCAGCCGCTGCATTGCTCAAGCTCGAGCGGAATTTCGTCGTTTTCAAATATGACGCCTGTGTCTGCGAAGGTCTTGTCGGGCTGTATTTTGAAACTCGCCTTGAGATTCTGCACCATAACATCGGGGTTGTCGCTGATTATTTTGCCGGGGTTGAGCAGCCCATCGGGGTCAAAAATCCTCTTGATGCCGCATAACAGGTTATAAAACTCATCGCCATACTGTCGCCGCAGGAACGCCGCCCTGACCAAGCCAACCGCGTGCTCTCCGCTGACGGTCCCGCCCAACGACCAGGCAAGCGTAAACACCTCGTCGGCTATCTGCACCATTTTATCGACATCACTCTGCCGGCTTAAATCGAGATAAGGCCTGATGTGCAGCTCGCCGTCGCCCGCGTGGCCGTAAAACGTCATCGCGATATCGTATTTGTGCCCGATTTTTTCCAGGCCGGCGATATACTCCGCCAGCTTACTGTTCTCGACCGACACATCCTCAATAAACGGGACGGGCCTGTTTTTCCCCTGGCCACGCTCCAAAAGGGGCACCGCGTCCTTGCGTGCCTTCCAAATCCGCTTTTGCACCTGCTCATCGAGGACTATCGTCCGGTTGCCCGTAAGGTGCGCCACAGCGGAATCGGTTCGTCTTATCTTCTGTTTCACCTCCTCCTGCGTCCGGCCTGTATGTTCAACCAGCAAAGCCACTGCTGCCCCCACAGGCAGAACGTCCCGGTATTCAGGCAGATGCTCGACCGCCATTGAAATCAGACGGTTATCCATCAATTCGCAGGCCGACGCGCCTGTCTCAACGATGAGCGGCACCGCCTTTGCCATTTTGTCCAACGAATCGAATTCGAGCTGCAATAGTCCTTTGGCTTTTGGCAGGGGTACCGTTCGCAGAGTGATTTTTGTAAATATCGCCAGTGTGCCTTCGGAACCCGCCATTAAGCGGGCAAGGTCAATTGCATCGTCGTGATATGCTCCTGAAATACTGTAGCCGCTGCGGTTTCGTTTTGTCGCGGGCAGCGCCTTTGCGATTACCTGTTCTTTACCCGTCAATAATTCGAGACAGTTCTGAGCAATTCGTTTGAGATTATCGTTTTGTAACTGTTGCGGCCGGGCGCCATTAACCATTTCCGCTATGCTGCCGTCGGCCAGGACCGCCTCGATTTTTTCCACGTAGTCGCCGATATAGCCGAATTGCAGCGAATGGGCGCCTGTGGCGTTATTGGCGACACAGCCGCCGATGGCCGCCCTGTTGGCTGTCGAGGGGTCAGGGCCAATTTTCCTGCCCATTTTCGCAAGGTAAGCATTCAGCTCGTCGAGCACAACCCCCGGCTCGCATACGACAAATTCCCCTCCGGCTTCGACGCCGATAATCCGGCTCATATAGCGGGTAACATCGAGGACAATACCGCTGCAAAGGGATTCTCCCGCCACGCCGCTTCCCGCACCGCGAGGCGCAACGGGTATATGTTTGTCTTTGGCGTATTTTACGACCGCGGCGATATCTTCCGCGTCTTTCGGGCAAACGACACATTGCGGCACAATCTGGTAAATGCTCGCGTCGCTGCTATATGCTGCCTGGTGAATAACATCTGTGAACACGTCACCCCTTACCAGGCGAGCTAAATCGTCAAATCGATGATTGATGATTGATGATTGATTATTAGTTGTTTGCCGACTCATCCTGCCAATTATCAATTATCAATAATCAATTATCAAGCGTCAATCTTCGCCGTTGCGTGTCAGGCGAATGGGCTGAGATGCGCTGGTTTTTTGAAGGGCCTCAAGCTCTTTTTTGCTGATTTCGCCCTTGATGAACTGCTGAACAATGGGGTCGGAATGATTATGCATGTAATCGGCGTCGCCGTCGGCGATGATTTTGCCGTTATGCAGCATCACGATGCGGTCGGCGATTTTGTATGCGCTTTTCATATCGTGGGTTACTGCGATACTGGTTACGCCAAGCTCCCGTTCCAGCTTTAGAATAAGCTCATTTATCGTGTCCGCGCGAATGGGGTCAAGGCCGGTCGTCGGCTCATCGTAAAATATCACTTCCGGGTCGAGTGCTATCGCGCGGGCCAGCGCCACTCGCTTACGCTGTCCACCGGAAAGATTGGCGGGGTAAAACTGCTGAAGACCTTCCAATCCCACCATTTTGAGCTTGTTTCGCGAAAAGCGCCCCCGACTGAAACAGGTATCCGAAATGTGCGCGGATACCGTTGAGGTGTTTATCGTCGAGCTCGTCGATTCGCTGGCCTTTGAAATAGACCTGGCCCGACGTCGGCCTCAGCAGAACAATCATAAGTTTGAGCAAAACGCTTTTACCGCAGCCGCTGGGCCCGATTACGACGGTGGTCTTGCCCTTTTCTATCGCAAGCGAAATATCGTCGAGAACGATATTGTTGCCGAACCGCCTTGCGATGTTCTTTAAAACTATGATGCCGTCATCAGGTTTAATATCTCCCGGCGCTCCGGGAAGCGGAGCCGTCTTAACCTCGCCGGCGTTTTCATTGTTCACTATTTGTTGTTCTGCGTTCATAATCCTTGTTATCAAACCAAGCTTCGCAATGGCCAAAACGTGCTATAAAGCGCTTTGAAAATGACCACCATCGCAAAATCCAGAATCAGTATTGTGATAAAACTCGCCACAAATGCCTCGGTGCAGGCCTGGCCCACGCCCCTTGCGCCTTCTTTGCAGTGGAAACCCTTATAGCAGCTTATCACCGCGATAGCACATCCGAAAAAGAACCCCTTTATAACGCCGCAGGAGATGTCCCACAGCTCCACGCCGGAAGCGCTGAAACTCCAGTATGCCCTGTCGTTGATGTGCAGCAGAACAACGCTGACAAACCAGCCGCCAATGGCGCCCAGCAGGTCCGCGTAAATTATCAGTGCAGGGGTCAGCAGAATGC